>NZ_MCAP01000033.1:0-242859 GCF_001858555.1 Salinicola sp. MIT1003 | reverse complement strand
TGCCACTTGAACACCCCCTCACGCCAGGCATAGACGATGCCCACCGACAGGATGGCGAGAAACATGCCCATCTCCATGATGGCCTTCATGCCCGTCTCGACGAAGACCACCGCCCACGGGTACATGAACATCATCTCCATCTCGAAGGCGATGAGCAGCAGTGTCATGGGGTAATAGCGAACGTGGTAGCGGCTCCAGGCGTGGCTGTCGGGCGTCCCCCCACCCAGAAACGGCACCCGCTGAGACCAGTTGGGTCGAGGCTGGTGACGCATGGGCAGCCACTGCAACAGCAGCCCGGCCCCCAGTACCAAAATCAGAATGATGAGAAGAGCGAACAGCTCCATGCGAATCCCTCGCGTCGCTGATTCAAACGAACCTTGGCCAGAGACAATGACCGCAGGTTTCAGTCCCTTCGCTGATAACCAGCCCTTTATCAAAGGGCAGGCAGCTCCCCTGAACGCAAGCTGAATGAATGTCTCTATTTAGCCCCCCGGTTAAAGTAGGTTAATAGAAGCCGGATTGCCAGGCCCTAAATCGCTCCAGCAACCCGGCACTCTGCGTTTGGCATTATTAATAAATAATAGGCGCCGGTTTAAAGAGGCGGCGCCAGTGATCTGCACAACTTACACAAGAGAGATTAGTAATCTAAAATTCGCCATTTCTTCGTTTACTGGGCTAAGCCGAACTCCAGGAAGTTAGGGTGAGTGGCGTAATAGATGAGAGAGGATAAAGCTGGCGCCCCACGATGATATCGCGTACAACGCATTCAGGATCTGTTCAGGAAAATCAGCTATTCTGAAAGGTAAAGCTCCGAAAGCTAAAGCAAACCCCTGCAAATATGAAAATTTTACTGATTGAAGATGACGAACTACTGGCGGAAAGCCTAGCCGAACTTCTCGATGACGCTGGATACCGCACCGACATCGCCCTCACCATGAGAACGGCGATGGCTCTATCAGCTACGGAGGTGTATGCGCTGGTGATTCTCGATCTCGGCCTACCTGATGGTGCCGGATTGAATCTTCTCGCTAATTGGAGGCAGGCGCAATGGTCGGTGCCAATACTGATTTTGACTGCTAGAGATAGCTGGGTCGATAAAGTGGAAGGTCTTCGCATAGGCGCCGATGATTATATGACCAAACCTTATCATGAGGAGGAACTGCTAGCCCGACTACAAGCGCTATTACGAAGGCAAGCAAATACCTTCTCCTCATTATTGGAGGTCAACGACATTCGTCTCGATGAGGCACGCCAACAGTTCAGTTTGATGCACCAAGAATGGCAGACTTTGACCTCTACCGAATTCCGGTTATTACGCTATTTGATGCGCAACCCCGACCGCATCCACTCCAAGAGGCATTTGCTAGATCAACTTTATGCTCTTGAGCAAGACGCTGCCGAGCCCAATCTAGTCGAGGTCTATATCGGTAGATTACGCTCTCGGCTTGGTCGCGAACGAATTGTAACCCGCCGCGGCCAGGGGTACATGCTTGTTACGGCCTAATTCGCGAAGTCTGCGACTACGTTTACTCGGGGGGTTAGGCGTAGCAGCCCTGATAGTGGTGGGCAGCACCTGGATACTACACGGACTTCTATTAGACCGATTGGCACATAACTTTCTCGCTGATCGCTTGAAGCAGGAATCTGCGTTGGTCATTGGTCGTCTGCGCATCGACGGCCTGAAGGCATTGTCGTTGCCCCCCGATGCCAATCCCGCCGAAACTTTTCACCACTTCTATCAATTGCATATGAATGGACGCGTTTTCAGTACCCACGATGCGCTCAAGTCATTACCGATTGAAGAGTCGGGTGAAGGCGCCGAATTAATAAACTGGCGTAATCATCGCTTGCTCCTATGGCGGACTCGATTCTTTCTCGGCGGCGAATCGGCCACACTGATTGTGGGAGAGGATTTCACCGGTATCGAACAGGGGTTGACACGGCTGCACTGGTGGATCGGCGCAGTGGCAGTGGCATTACTGCTGTTGCTGATATTACTTAACCTATTTGCGGTTAACCGTGCCCTGCGTCCTTTCAGTCAGTTGTCGCGACAACTCATCGAGCTTCAACGCGGCGAGCGCCGTCGCCTTCAAATCAAGACCGTCTCCGAGTTAGAAGCGCCAATAGCCCAGCTAAACACGCTTCTCGATGAGCATGAACGGCGTCAGCAACGCTCGCGAGAGTCACTTGCCAACCTCTCTCATGCTATCAGAACCCCGCTCACCGCGGTCATGCAGGCTCTGCGTTCGAAACGGGCCATGGATGAGAAACGCCGCATGCGTATGCTCGAACGGCTCAATGATATCGACGAAAAACTGGAAAGTGAGCTACGACAGTCACGTATCGTCGGTCAATCTACTGGCCAGCAACACACGGGGATGAAAGAGATCACCTCCATGCTGGAAATGTTTCAAACTCTATATCCCAATCGATTTTTTATTCTCGATGACACCTCTATCACCGACTTTAGGATGCCGCTGGAGCGTCAAGACGGGATGGAATTGCTGGGCATCGTGCTCGATAACGCGGGAAAGTGGGCGCGACAGAGAGTCGAGCTGACTTTGCTCGCCGCGCCATGCCGCCTGCGAATAGAGGATGACGGACCGGGGGTGCCCAACGACATGCTTGGGCAGCTCGGCCAGCGAGGTATGAGGCTCGATGAACAGTATCGAGGGCACGGTCTCGGGCTCTCCATTTTAGCGCAGCTAGCCGCGCGCTACGCCGGCCACGTGACCTATGACCGATCCAGACTGGGCGGACTGAGGGTCGAGATAACTTTTGTCCCTCGCGGAACACCCTGAAAATATCTCCTCTCAGTAGCATTTTCCTTTCAGCGTTATTTCAGATTACCGGCGTCTACTGGCGATAGGAATTCAACAGCCCTCAGGATATCTGCCATGCCACGTAGGACCATCACACTGCTGTTATCCGCAACACTCACACTGAGTGCTCAGTTCGCAAACGCCGCGCTGCCCGATAAAGCCATACTTT
Organism: Salinicola sp. MIT1003; assembly: GCF_001858555.1. NCBI lineage: Bacteria > Pseudomonadati > Pseudomonadota > Gammaproteobacteria > Oceanospirillales > Halomonadaceae > Salinicola > Salinicola sp. MIT1003. Next base: position 239,868 of record NZ_MCAP01000033.1, on the reverse strand, counting down.
ATAAAAGCCCTTCCTGCGGCTGTTGTGCAGCTTATGGGGAATATTTGGAGGAGCGTGGCGTTGAAGTCGAGGTAATAGAAACAACGAGTCTCAGTGATACCAAAGCGCGTCTCGGAGTTCCACATGGACTCGGAAGCTGCCATACCCTCGAGATGGGCGGCTACATTGTCGAGGGCCATGTACCCGGCGTGGCGCTCAGCCGGCTCTTCACCGAACGTCCGGACGTGAAAGGTATATCGCTGCCCGGCATGCCCGCTGGGACTCCAGGTATGCCCGGCGATCAGGTTCAGGCACTGACCGTGCATCAATTCGGCAATGATGAAACCCAACTGTTCATGACATTGCCGACATCGGCCGGGTGATACTTCCGACCGCAGCATCTGGCCCTTTCCTATTTCGTCTTCCTCGGGCAATCGGACAAACGTGTCGCCCTCTCATTTCAGTGGAGCTTTTATGAAATTCTTGTTTTTGCTTTTCACCTTTGCTGCCGTCACCACCTCTGCAATGGCCGACACCGGCCACGACCAGGGGAAAACAATTGGCTCCGAACCTGATCGAACGATCGATATCCAGGCTGGGAGCATGTGGTTTGATGCCGATGAACTGCAGATCGCGCCAGGCACGACGGTACGTTTTCGTGTCGAAAACGTTTCCATGATTCCTCACGAATTTGCTATCGGCAGCAGCCGTATGCAGCAGATGCACCGTGACATGATGCAGCAGGGTGGTGATCACCACGGTGCTACCGACAGCAATGACATGGCGGACAATCATCACGACGGCATGATGAACCAAGACGAGATGAGCCGTCAGAGTGCTGCCATCACGATAGCGCCGGGCGAGACCGAGACATTGACTTGGACCGCGCCCCAGCAAGGCGACGCCATTGAATACGCTTGCTTCTTGCCAGGCCACTACGAAGCCGGGATGAAAGGGACGGTCACGTTAAATTCGAATTCTTGAGCCTTGGCCACGCGTCACAAGCACTTCAGGCACGTCACTAGAACTCCAGGAAAGAAACTCATGAAACATCGTTCGATCGATAACGATCGCCGCCGTCTTCTGGTCGCGTTAGCCGGAACCGGTGCGCTGGCAGGGCTGGAGTCACTGTTACCAAGCTATGCGCGGGGGGAAACGCTTTCCCCCCGGAGCGGAATCGCGGCGCAGGTCGCAGGCGGCCCGCCCCACCCAGTTTCGCTGGATTTCGACGTACGTCGCGAACGGGTCGCCATCGCCGGAGGCCACGGCAGCGGCATCACCATCAATCGCTCGATCCCCGCGCCGCTCATCGAACTGTGGGAGGGACAAGGAGCGCGTCTGCGCGTTCACAACCACCTCGATCAGGATACCTCTATTCACTGGCACGGTTTGATGCTGCCGTTTGAAATGGACGGTGTACCAGGCGTTTCCTTTCCCGGCATCGCCCCAGGCGAAAGTTTTGAAGCCGCATTTCCCGTGCGCCAGAGTGGGACTTATTGGTATCACAGTCACTCCGGTATGCAGGAGCAGATCGGTCTGACCGGGCCGCTTGTCGTTCATCCCGCAACACCCCATCGGATACAGGCCGATCGCGAATACGTGATCATGCTCAACGACTGGACTTTTGAAGATCCGCATCGGGTAATGGCACGACTGAAAAGTCAGAGCGACTATTACAACTATAATGAACGCACGGCAGGCGATTTCTTCGACGCCGTCGAGAAGGATGGCTGGATGTCGACGCTTCGTGACCGGCTCGCATGGAATAACATGCGCATGAGCCCCAACGACATCGCCGATGTGACCGGCTCCACCTACACCTACCTGATGAATGGACGCCATCCAGCGACGGGGTGGGAAGGACTATTCAAGCCCGGGGAACGCGTACGCCTGCGTGTCATCAATGCCTCGGCCATGACCTACTTCAACTTTCGCATTCCCGGCCTGCCAATGACGGTAGTCGGTGCCGACGGTCAGGAAGTAGAGCCGGTAGAGACCGACGAGTTTCAGATTGGCGTGGCGGAAACTCTCGACGTCATTGTCGAACCCCAAGCCAGCATCGCCTATACGCTGATGGCGGAGTCGATGGATCGCAGCGGCTACGCTCTGGGTACTTTGGCGCCTCGCGCCGGAATGCGCGCGGCGATACCGGCGTTGAGAGAATCACCCCAGCGCACGATGGTGGATATGGGCATGGACATGACGCACGGGGCCATGGGCGGCATGTCCGCCGATGCCATGACCGATATGGACCACGGCAAGGAAGAGTCCGGTGCCATGGGCGGCATGCACAATGGCATCACGTCGGGCATGAGCCACGGCGATGGCCACGGTGGCATGGGTGGCATGGGTGGCATGTCGGGCATGAATCACAGCGCTATGTCGAGTATGAACCAAAACAGCGGACGCGCGGCCATGGCCGGGATGGCGGGCATGGGTGCAGGCGATCCCGGGCCGGTCGTGGCGCGCCATGAGCCCGGCGGTCATGGGCCCGGCAACTTCAACGTCGCCGAGGTGCAACGCGACCGCCTCGGTGAGCCAGGTACCGGGCTAGAGGCTGTCGACCATCGTGTACTCACTTACACGCAGCTGCGCAACGTCAAACCAATGCGCGACCGGCGTGTGCCGTCGCGGAATATCGAGCTACACCTGACCGGCAATATGGATCGCTACATGTGGTCGTTCGACGGCCTGACATACTCCGAATCCACGCCGATCGACATCGTGCTGGGTGAGCGCATTCGTCTGATCCTGGTCAATGACACCATGATGGAACACCCCATCCACTTGCATGGCATGTTCATGGAACTGGAAAATGGCCAGGGAGATTATCTCCCATTCAAGCACACCCTCAGCGTACTACCCGCCTCACGTGCTTCGCTGTTGTTCACTGCCGATGAACCAGGACGCTGGGCGTTCCACTGCCATCTGCTATACCACATGGATGCCGGGATGTTCCGGGTGGTACGGGTAGCCCCGGCGGAGGCATTCGATAATGTTTAACAACAAACTCATTCACTGTGGTGCATTTTTGATTGCAGCTCTCTGGTTGCCCTCCGTCGCTTTCGGCGACCATCACGGTCGTGCCAATGTAGACGATGTCGTTCCCGAAGAGCCCTTGAATGCTCGTAGCGGCTCTCCCACCGAATGGAACGAACCGGTACATGACGACGCGATATTCAGCCAAATACTGGTCGACCGATTCGAATACCGAGATAGCAACGGCGCGCCCAATGCCTGGCTGTGGGACGCCCAGGGCTGGATCGGTAACGATATCAACCGATTCTGGTGGAAAAGCGAGGGAGAGGGACCGATCAACGGTGGAAGCCCCGAGAGTAGTGATCTACAGCTACTCTATAGCCGCCTAGTCTCACCTTTCTGGAACTTGCAGGCCGGCGTACGCCAGAGCTTCAACCCTGATCCCGACCGACGCTTCGCGGTCGTGGGCTTCCAGGGTTTGGTGCCGCTGCTGCTGGAAACCGATACTGCGCTATACCTCAGTGACGAAGGTGATGTCAGTGCAAGCGCCGAGTTCGAATACGAGATGCTACTCACTCAGCGATTGATCCTGCAACCACGACTGGAGCTCTCAGCATCGTTCCAGGATGTTCCCGAGTACGACATTGAGCGCGGTTTTAACAGTAGTGAGATCGGTCTTCGTCTGCGCTACGACCTGATGAGGGAGCTAAGCCCATACGTGGGGGTTAGCTACGAACGTAATTACGATGATGATGAGTCAACAACTGCCTTGGTAATGGGTCTGCGCGCCTGGTACTAAAAGTCCAAGTTTTACATTAAGGGAGGATCACGATGTCATCTTTTCCATGGAGGGATACACCTGCTTACTACGGTCGAATCAGCCGCTGGCTACACTGGGGTATTGGCGCTCTGTTGCTATGGCAACTGGGCGGTATGACGGCCAAGGTATTATGGGGGCACCCGCAATGGATACAGGCTTGGCTTTCGACTCATCGGCCACTAGGAACGCTACTGATGGGGCTGATTATGGCTCGAGCGCTTTGGGCTCTACTCAGCCTACCCCACCGCCCAACTCATACCGGTGGACTGGCGCGTACAGCCGTAATGTCTCATCTGCTGCTCTATCTGCTTATGCTGGGAATACCGGCTCTCGGGCTCTACATGACATGGCTCGGCGGCCAGCCATTCACGCCATTTGGCATACCTCTATTCGATGGCAGAAGCCCCGAAAACGGTCGCATGATGATAGCTCGCCAGTGGCATGTCTGGCTTGGTTGGACCCTGCTGACGCTGATTGTTGTTCATGCTGGCATGGCACTTCTTTGGCACGGGCTAATACGGCGTGACGGGATTCTTGCCCGCATGGCTGGCCGCCGACAAGGCTAAACTTCATCATCTAGGCTGAAAATAGGCTGTACGACATGAATCCGATGGCTTTCATTCAACGGCGCGTCAGTTCCGACCCACGTCATCGATCACCAAGAGATATCTTATGAGTCCAGAAAAAACCAGGAGTGGCATCGACACCAACCAACAAAACCATATTTTATCGAAGGTTAATGAGTGAGCATTGTAGCTCTTTCTTCGGACGTAAGACCAAGGCATTATTGGAGCATAAAGATACCAAAATAGAAGAGGCTTCCTTACGCAGAACAGATCCAGCAAGCTTACTCTTATCCTTGCTCATCGTACTCATGGTCCTATTTATGAACACCTAGGATGCACCCAAGTATTCAAGGCAACCCAAATAGACAAATGTAAATTCAAGCATGCAATAGTTGCAAAAGCAATACTTAGCCCTTATCGAAAACCAGATAACGATACTGATGATTTATGGACGCCAATTCGCATACCGATGGCAATAACGAGCCTGCTTACTCAATTAAGTCTTTTGAGCTCAACAGGCAGCAGCTAGGAATTTAAGCACTAAAGGTAGTACACATGATACCACACTGGCCTACGGCTCTTTCCTGGCTTTCTGTTGCACTAGGTATTTTGTGCGTTATCTATATCATCATGGTCGTGCGAAGGAACCCACGCAACATCAGCCTCATGAATCATATCTGGCAAACCTTCTCGTTTTTAGGCCATTTATTAACCATTGTTCTCTACCGAAAAAATGACCCTTTAGCAGCGCGAAAAGCTCCTCTAAGGACAGCAGCAGATAACGACAAACCTTCATATTATCGTTATACCTCCTTCCCTCTCAAGGTGGCAAAAGGGACCTTGCAATGTGGCAGTAGCTGCGTGCTCGGCAATATAGCTGCCATAGCCTTGATATCACTTTTTCCATCGATTTCCATTTGGCTAGGCTGGCAAACACTATTTGATAAGGAAATATTTTCAGTATGGATATTGAGTTATTTCTTAGCTTTTTTGCTAGCGATATCATTTCAATACCTCACTATCCAAAAGACGCGTAACTCTTCATTTGGCAATGGTATCATCCAAGCGATAAAAGTTGACTTTTTGCCCCTAACCTTTTGGCAAGTGGGGGTGTATGGATTCATGGCCTTCGCCCATTTCTACCTCTTTCCTTCAGTCTTGGGCCATCCGTTGCGCATTAATACAATTGAATTTTGGTTTATGATACAAGTTGCCATGGCTTTTGGTTTTATCATCTCATATCCGGTCAACTGGTGGCTAATAAAGCTCGAAATCAAAGGAGAAATGTAGCCTCCGCATAACAATATCATTTAATCATCAAGCAATAATGGAGTGAAGAATCAGATAATGATTCAGCTTTTTTTCAGGCTCATCACACACACTTGTACTGCACCAATCATTTAGGAGTATATCATGAAAAGCAGAATCAAAGTGTTGATCCTAGCAATTGCGGTAGCCGCTACCGCTCCGGTTTTTGCTGCACCGGGACACGAAGAAGCCGAAGGCAAAATACTCAAAGAGGGCGTCTCATCTTCTCAGCAACTAGGAGGTAGCCCAGTCCGCTATCAGATCCCCGTCGCCAGAACAGGAAAACTGTATTTGAGCAGTGAACACCTTGCGAGCGAATCAAATCGAACGATGGCCATAGAAGCCTCTTTGTACTCGCCTTCTGGCCAACTTCTTGCTAAAGATTCTGACAGCAAAGGGCACTTCACACTCAATGAAAGTGTGGACCCCGGAACCTATTACTTAGATATAAAAGGATCGTCTCTTGGTAGCGTTAACGATTCTGACAATCGTTACAACATCCACATGGGCGTCAAATAGAGACTAAAAAGTCAAAGGCACTTTTCGCCAAGCCCAAAAGGGCTTGGCATTAAAAATGCCCGACCTCCATTATTATAAAAAAACAGCCTGCTCTTAGCGAAAACAACATAAATTCTTTATGATACAGCACCGGCTTTTCCAAACAGACATGTGGGGCAACCATTATATTTGAAATAACCAGCTATCTCGGCCTTTTTTTTACGGCTTTGGGGGCAGCGACACTACTGCCAATGCAATCAGAGGTAGTGCTTATGGCCATGTTGTTTTCAAATAAATACCTCATCCCACTTTTGCTACTGGTCGCAACATTAGGAAACGTGCTTGGCTCCGCTATCAATTGGTACATAGGTCGCCACATAGACCAGTACAGCCATAGACGATGGTTCCCATGTAAAAAGGAAAAACTTGATAAGACTCGGGCTATCTATCTACGCCATGGACGATGGGTTCTTGTGCTAAGTTGGATGCCAATCGTTGGTGATCCTTTAACTATAATAGCGGGCTTCATGCGTGAACCTCTTTGGAGTTTCCTTTTGATCGTCACATTTGCCAAAGGTCTGCGCTACCTCGTAATCGCAGCTATTGCAACAACGTGACCCCTCCGAAGAGGGGCTGGGTTGAGGTCAATGTGAGCGTCAAGCGACCAACTGACGGGCCAGCTCCATTTCGACCGACTCGCCATCGTTGTTGAGCGCATCGAGCCCGGACTCGGGGATGTCCCCGGACGTGCTCTGCGCCACGGCGATCTTGCTGGCCATCAGTCGCAGACAGGCGATCTGTGAGGTCTCGGCGTAGCCGAAGAACACCACACGCACCGCCCGGTGCTGACCGATACGCCACGAGCGCCGAGCCGCTTGCTGCAGCGTGTATACGTTCCAACCGGTCTGCATGAACGCGATCGTCGGAAAGTCGAGAAGATCCAAGCCGGTCTTTACCAGTTCCGGGTTGGTGATCAGTACATCGACCCCCTTCTCGACCTGATCCGCGATCCAGTCCTCGCGCCGACTGGTATCGACACTCGAGCGCAGCACGGCCACCTTCAGCCCTGCCTGCTCGAGAACACGCTTCAGGCGACTCGTCGTATCGCGCTTGCCGGTGTAGGTGGAATAGACCAGCACCTTGCGGCCCTGGGCTTTCTCCGACCGACATAGCTCGACCAGCTCGTCCTCCTTGGGCATCGTCGACGTCTCGTCAAAGATCGACTTCGCGAAGCTGATCAGCTCCCGCGAGCGCGGGTGCTTGACCGCCTCCGGCCGAAAACAACAGTCAGGCCACGCCAGCAGCACGTTGAGCACCACACCCAGCAGGGTGGTGTCCTTGCGTGCCAGCGCCTCTTTCAACGCCTGTGTCAGCTCTCCAGAGAGCCTCTCATAGACGCTGGCCTGGCCGGACGACATCGGGACTTCCACGAACTCCTCGTCATACGGTGGCAGTACATCCCCACCGATGTCCTTGAGCTTGAGAAAGACGGTGAAGGGCAACACGTAGCGCAGTATGCCCTTGGGGCCGAAGCCTGGTGCTTTCACCGTGCGCACCGAGGTTTTCCGCCCCTTCGCCGTCTTGTGTCCAGCGCCCTCGCGCTCCGAGTAGATGTCTTTGAGAACACCGTGCTCGCGCATGAAGGCCATGGACGCCGCTCCCAGAGAATTGCGCTGGGGACGGTAGCCGTCTTCGATCATCACCGGCGTCAGGATCCGGAAGAGCAGGTAGAACAGATCGTCCGCGTAGCCGCCCATCAGCGTGCCGGTCAGCAAAAGCGTCTTGCGTGCCTTCGCTGCCAGAACTCCCATGGCCTGGCCCTGGGCCGATCCTGCGTTCTTGTACTCATGCCCCTCGTCGACGATCAGCAGGTCGAAGAACTGATCGGGCAGGTAGCGCTTCACGAATTCGCTCGGCTGGAAACCGCCCTCACCGAAACCGAACTCGATGTTGGCCATGGCCCGCTCCATTCTCGTCGCCTGTCGATCGTTGAACACCAGGTCGCCGTTCTCGTCCATCAGGTTGATGAACTCGTGCACGTTGTCGGCCAGCATCGACGAGAGAAACCCCTCGCCGAACTGGTCGATCAGTTTCTCCGATGTCACCTTGCCGATCGTCGGAATGCGCTGCAGCGCCTTGAGCACCGAACGACGGCGGGCATCCCCTCCGGGCTGCCGCTGTCGTATGAGTGTCCAGAGCTGGCCACCGCATCCCGCACACGACTGCTGACGCTCGGTCTGCTGAAACAACTCGAACCGGACCGGTTCATTGTCGTTGTCGAGGATCATGCGACCGCAGTCCGGACACGCCGCAAGGCGTCCGGAGACGGTGCGCTTCGGGGTGGTCACCGGTACCCAGTGGAACCCCATCCGCATACGGACACGACCCAGCACGAAGAACTCCGGCCGGCCATCGTCTGACTGCCCCAGCTGCTCGCGCAGCTTGAGCAATTTGGCCAGCGTATCCGGCCCGTTGAGTACCCATACCCGAGCTTCGGGCACCGTCTCGAGGATCTCGCGCCGCCACTTGTAGACTAGGTGCGGCGGAGACACGATCAACGATCGACGATAGCCCTCGTTCGCCATCACGGCGGCGACGGCGATCGCCATCATCGTCTTGCCGGTCCCCATCTCGGCGTTGATCACGCCGGCGCGCTCGTTCTGATCCAGCAGCAGCGCGCAAATCGCGTGAACGACATCCGCCTGTGCCGGGAACGGCTGGCGTGCCAGCGCGTTCATCACCGCCTGTCGGGGTGGATTGCCCCGACCGTCGTAGACCGGGGGATGGGTGTGGTTGAGCGTATCCAGAAGCCCGTCACCGAACTCGTCGATGAAATCGTTGAGCGCGATGATGTTGTCCGGTGCTGTGCATGGCATGTTCATGTCCATCTCCAATGAAAACGGACAGAACACGCCCCTACGGGCGGTGGTCTGCCCGTAGGGGTTGGCTCGCCCCGTGGGGCGAGCATGGTTGGTTATGCCGTCTCGGCGTCCGAGTCGGTAGGTTCAGATTGCGACGGAGCATCCTGCGCCGGCGTCGAGGTGATCGTGAACAATCGACCCTTGTCGGGAGAACCCAGCGTTACGTCCCAGGCCATGATGGCCGGCACGAAACGATCGGTCAGGATCCGACGCTCGCTGATGTTGCCATCGGCGTCTTCGTCGAACTCGACCTTCGAGGACTTCTCCTTGAACGTGTCGCCCTTCACGACCAGCTGACGCCCCGACCGCGAGGTCACGATGCCCGATATGCCTCCCGCTGCCAGCGACAGCGCGAGGTGCCAGCTCGAAAGCCGGCGCAGCGGACGTCGCTGTGTGACCCCATTGGTCCAGAACGCGAGGTTGAAGTCGGGCCATAGCCCGCCCAGCTGATCGATCTCCTGCTCCAGCTGCTCGGGTTCCAGCGACACGCGGTAGCAGTGTGGCGGGCTACCGATCGCCGGCGGCACATCATAGAGACCATCACACCAGATCGAAGGCAGCGGCTCGGGCTTGAACTCTCCCAGCCCGATTTGCTGCAACATCTTCCTGATCGTTTTGGCCCTATCGTTTGCCAGTAGTGCATTGCGCTTCGTGCGAACGCCAAAGACGACGACCTGCTTGAAGGTATCGACCGCGGCCTCGAACGCAGTGACGCGATCGAAGTGTTGGCTGACCCAGCTCGACAGCTCATCGTCGAAGACGTAGTACGGCACGATCATCACCATGATCCCGCCGTACTGCAGCAGGTGGACACAGCGCTGGTAGAACAGCTTTTCCAGCCGCTGCCGGCCCTTGCCGGCATACCTCTTGCTGCCGCCGGTCTCGCTGACGAGATCGCCGTAGGGTGGGTTGAAGAACATCATGCCGAACGAGCGTGGAGAGATAACGGTATCCATCAGATCCGACTGGATGCCGACATCGATCAGGCTCTGCATGTGGCGCGCTCGCTCGAGATCGAACTCGATGCCGTAGGCATCGGTTCGTTCCCGGCCCAGCCGGTGGGCGCTTTCCAGAATCGCATGGCCTTCGCCGGCACATGGATCCAGAATGCGCACCCGCTGGTCATGCGAGGTACCCAGTGCCTGGAGAGCACGTTCGATCGTGTCCTCGTCGGTCGGGTAATAGCCGTTCTTGGCGAAGTTGCGCGCCAGGCGTGGAAACATCAGAGCCATGATGGCCTCCCGGGTTCATTGCGTGGCGAGATCGCCGGAGTGGATGAGCTGACCGATAGCGTCCTGGACGCTGGCCAGCGAGAGGTCGATCCAGACACCAGAAAGGCGCCCGGACGTCTGATCGAGCATGCGTATCGCGCCATGCTCGAGGAGCAGCTGAACGACCTTAGGTCGCCAGTGATCGAGCAGCGGAAAAGCGGCGAGATCCTGCAGTCGTGACCAAAGCATCGCGCTCTTGTCCTGACGAGAGTCGCGCTCGTTGAAGATGGCGTAGCACTGACGATTAGCGCGATCCGGATCCTGACAGCGCTGATCGAACAGCCAGAGGTTCAGCAGGCTGCCGAACCGCGTCTGCCGATAGGTCCGCGTCGTACGTTTGGCCATGCGCTCACGGTCCAGCTGTAGAGCGACCGACTGGCCATCTCGCTGGAGCGTGATCTCCGTCCAGCCACCTTCGGCGATCGGCAGGGTCAGCTTGGCCATCAGTTCGTGAATGGCAGTATCCCGCCCCCACAGGGACAGGAAGACCGCGCGGTCGCCATCGGCGACATAGCTATCCAGAAAAAGCTCCGGCGCCTCCTCGAGACGCCAGAGCGGGGTTGCAGGTGACATGCTGCCTCCATCGACAAGGATGGGGACGAGCTGCCCCCAGGGGCAGTCATCGCCCCCGGGGGTTGAGTGTCAGATTCAAGCCGCTGCGGCAGCTGAATAGGTCCAGGTTTGTGACGTGGCATCGAATGCGTAGCCCATCTGCTTCAGGCGAGTGACCTGGGCACGGAAAGTACCCCGATCGACCGTGGGATCCAGCTTGACGCTATCGCCCAGCGGCCATTGGTGCCCGAACAGCTCGATGTCCTGATCGTCCGCCTGCGGTCGGCGCTTCGATGTGGCCTTGGCGCTCTCCTCTTGCGGTTGATCCGGCGATGCCGGCGGGCGGTTATCCTCGTGCGTCTGCTTGAGTAATTCCGCTGCCAGACGTGCCGCGCCAGTGGCGCGAAAGATGGCTTTCTTGTCCGCCTGCAGCACGCTGATCCAGCTGGCGATGTAGGCGGCGTCGAAGGCCTCGTTGCGAATACCGAAGTGCCCGCACAGAAAGGCCGAGCCCAACTGCGCGACCAGTTCCTCGAGCGCGTAGCGTTCGGAACCGAACGGCTCGGGGTCGGTGATCCCGATGCGTGCCAGGCGCGATTCGTGCCCGGTGGCATGGGTCAGTTCATGCAGTGCCACGCTGTAGTAGCTGTCCGCGTCGTGGAAACGCTCCTTCGCGGGCATCAACACCCTGTCCTGCCGGGGGTAATACCCTGCGATCTCGCGATCCAGCGAGTGCGTGACCTTGATGCCACAGCCGTCGATGAAGTCGTCCAGCGCATCCACGCTGTCGAATCCCTCGATCGACGTCGCCGGCGGATTCGTGACCTCATCGGGCAGACCGTCACACTGATCCACGTTGAACAGATTGAAGCCCCTCAAAATCGCGAAGTGCTTCTCCTTGGGGTTGCCCTCGTCGTCGAGCACCGGCTCACCAGCGTCATCGACGATCTCGCGCTTCAAAGGCTTGTAGAAGCACGCGAGCGTGCTCTTCGCACCCTTGCGTACCGTACCCCCGGCCTCTTTCGCCTGGCGAAAGGTGAGCCAGCGGTCCTGGGAAAACCCGCGAGCCTCGGCCTCGCCCCAGAGCAGAGGCACGTTGATGCCGCTGTACTGGCGACCGGAGACGGCGTTACAGGGTATGAGTGGCGTTCGGCGGGACGGATCCCAGGGCTGCCCGATACCGGGCAAATGCCCCTGCTCAAGACTTTCCAGAATCCGATCAGTGATTGCCTGGTAGATGTCGGCCATCGTCGAAACCTCATGATGACGACCGGGACGCCCCACCGGGAGCGAATCCCGGTCGGGGTGGAAGGAAAAAGCCCGGCGTACCGGGCTGAGTGGTGTGAAAAATCGCGTGTTCAGGCAGCCAGACGATCACGTCCGGGCAGTGAGAACACCAGCGTCTGCTTGCCAAGCTGGTGCTCCAGCTCGACATGGACACCGACGAACAGCGGAAGCAGTAACGCTCCGGTGCGATGTGGTGCCGCTATGTCGAAATCGAGCGATCGACTGCCTGCAGGTGCTTTCGACAACTCCTCTCGAGCCTGCGCCAGGAACGCATCGAGGCGTTCGACCCAGTGCAGGCCCTCAAGTGCCGAGTGCGATGTGCCAGCCGTCTCGAAGAGCGCAACCACCTCGTTGATGAGGGGCTGCTCCATCTGCACCATCACGTCGCGACGATCGGGGCAGAGCCCGAGACGTTGCGCCTTGAGGGTGAGATCGATACGGACGTTGGCGTTGTGGGTGTTGCGATTCATGGGTGCTTCTCCTCGGGAACAAAAAAGGGGAAGCACCTCGCCCCATGGGGAAGGAAACTTCCCCATGGGGTGGATACCGCTTGGTTTATGCTGGCAGAACGTGTGCCTTCCAGGTATGGCGGTGCGTGTTCACCTGACGGTGATCCACGACCTTGCCCTGGTCATTGCGAACCGGCTCCTTGACGACGACCGCTTCACGCCCGAGAAACTCGAGCGCCACGGCATCGCCAACAGCCAGCGGGATCTCTCGCGCCACGCGCTTGAGATCGATCCCCCACACGGTCTTGTCGTCACCACGCTCGGGCCGCAGCGTGATGTAGTAGCTGAGGCGGTTGGCCTCGTCGAACTGATAGGGCGCGCTGCCATGGGCAACGATCTCTCCCTGGTGTGTCGCGCCACGGCGATGAGAGGTCGATCCCGTCTTGACGGAACCTGACGCTTCATTCTCATTGCCGGCCGCACCGCTGCCGAAACCAAAGCTGATGAGGCCAAGGCGCTTTAGCACTACCAAGGCGACCAGCGTCAGCCAGATCCACCGGAGTGGGTCAGGAATGACCTGTGGCAGCATGAGCGGAATCAGAACGGAGAACAGCAGGGCTCGAGAGCCTTGGAAAGGATTCATGGCGCAGCTCCAGTGGATCGGGTCCGGGAGATACACCATCCCCATCCGGGAAAGTGATTTCCCGGATGGGTGGTTCGGCGCGAGGCCGAGTATTCGGAAGTGGCATCCAGCTCAGATGAGCGCCGTCTTTCGGGATGCGTTAACGGCTTCGGGAATTGCCCGAAGGCAAAAGGCGTCACTGATGACCGTCAGTGACCAGCGGCTTGCATCTTGAGGATAGCTGGACCGGATCCAAGGCTGCAAGAGCCAGTAATCGGACCAGCACTGCTCTGCCCTGGCTTGATACCTGGGACGGCCTTGGGCTGATGCGATGGTCTAAAAGACTGGCACTTCAGAAAACATTAATTTACATTATTAACATTCAGCAATGAGCATCGCCAGGGGCCGCTTTCAACCCAAAGCGGACGCACTTGAGCGTTCATGTGCGCTGCGAAATTGTCCGTACACCATTATAGAGACGCATGTCGTGGCCGAACAAAACGCAATCTCGATCGGCTAAAGCAGTCGGCCGCGTGCGATCACGGGATGGTCAGCAACCGACATATCCCAGGCTAAACGCGCGTCCAGTACCGAGTGATTTCGATAAAATTAAATAAAAACAAGGAGATGTCCTGCATGACTGCATCCGACATCACTGTGCGTGACACGCTCAGGTTGCTTGATGGCTCGTTAGCGTCCTTCGCAGAAGGTGTGTCAAACGGGCTTTACGCATTCTGGTTGGGGTCTGGGATTTCGTTCGGACGCGCACCGAGTCTGCGCAGCCTCGTCGGCAAAGTTGTCGAGTTCGTACGCTCGCAAATTAACCATGCGGATCCCGACTGCAAGTTCGCTCGCACCTTGCAAGAGATTCTCAACTTGGCCGGCATCTCAGATGAAGAACGTGCGCGCTCGAAGTTCGATGAGCCCTTTGCCAGTTGGCCGGATCAGGATGCCATTGCACAGCGCTTGGTTAACAACTATTCCAAGCTGCTCGGCCTCACTGTCGATGGCGAGGACATGGACTATCTCTTGTGGAACGTCATCGACGTTTGCGCAACGTTCGCGGATCCCGACATGATCCCCGACGTGGAGCACCTTTGCCTCGCGGCCTTGAGTCTGGAAGGTGTTGCGCCTGAGATGCTCTCCGCCAACTGGGACCCGTTGGTCGAAAGGGCTGTGGACACCCTGACAGGCGGCAATGTTGCTCTGAGTCCAACAGTTGTCGCACGTCCTGCCGATCTTCAACTGCCCCGCAATAAGACCCGCCTCATCAAGTTTCACGGCTGTGCTGTGAAAGCTCAAGGTGATCCGAGCCAGTACCGCCAATGGATGGTGGCGTCCAACGATCAGGTCGCCGCCTTCTGCACGCAGGCGAACAACCAAGGACTGGTCACTGCATTGACGCACATCGTTGGGAGCAAGCGCACGCTGATGCTTGGTCTTTCAGCTCAGGACTCCAATATCCAGGGAATCTTTAACAAGGCGGCTAACGAGTTGACGTGGCTGCTTGACGAAGCTCCTCCGAGCTATGTGTTCTCGGAGCAAGAGCTGGGCATGGACCAGCGATCGCTCCTGAAAAACGTATACCGCGACCAAATCACGGCAGCCAGCTTGACGGCGGTCTTTGAGGAGGCGCGCATCCAGGCATACGCAAAGCGGTTGCTCCCCGCGTTGCTGCTGGATGTGTGGTCGAGAAAGCTGCAGGCGTTGATCCCTCTCGCTCCAAGTCCGCTCCCGCCTGCGGAGCGTCAACACCTGTGCGCCGGCATCGTGTCGCTTCGCAACCACTTGGCAGATATGGCGGAGCCGGAGATTGACTTCATCGATGCGCTCCTCGATCGGTTCGGCCGCGCCTGTAAGTTACTGCGTGACGGCCAAATCGAACACCCCAATGTCAGGTTTGAGCCGATTACGAATGATGTAGTGACGTCCCTCACGGGCAATCCCTCCTTGGGGGCCCTCGGGTTACGCGAGGCGGCCGTTGCACTTGGCTTGGTGGGCATGGGTTTGAGCCGCGATCACTGGGTAGTGGAAGCGGAGTCTCTCGAGAGGGAATCGGGTGTGCTGGCAGTCACCGGAAAAGGTGCAGCAGCGGCTCGTACTAAGGTGTACCTGACAGCCACCTCTTCCGGCGCCGCGTTGCTTCGCAGCGAGGGTCACCTAGTGGAAGCAGAAAGCCCCCTCTTGATCCAGTCTCAGAGGCTGGCGGTGCCAATGACACGATCCCCAAGGGCGGCAGCAGGGCGAACCGGTTTGCCGAAAGTGCGTGAGGTCAGCATATTGACCCTGCTGCAAACCTCCACCACCGCTGACGAACTGTATGAAGCGTTCCGACAGGAGCTTGCGCTATGACTGATTCAACGCCAGTGGGCCGGGTCGCGGCGGCGCTCGAGGATGCAGGGTACCAGCGAATCGCCAATGGACTTCAGGTCGGCGAGCTGAAGTTCCAGTTTCCAGCCGCGTTCGTGAAGGCGAAGAGTTCGGCCGAACTGATCCTTGTCGCCGACATCGCAAGCGAGAGCGAGACGCAACTGACGCGCAAGGTCGACGGCGTGGCGCGCGCGCTGGACATCGCATCCTCCACACGGTCGCTTACCTTGGTGGTGACTGGCCTCCGTCCCAGTGCTTCCGCTCTGGAATCAATGGGACGGGTCTGCCGGGTCCTTCCTATCGGCGACATCAGCGGTGACGACGGCGACGAAGTCCTCATGAACTGGCTGGCTGTGCTGCTGCCTCTGCCGTTGCCACAGCCTGAGTCTGTGGCGGGTAACTCCCTGGCACGCATCCACGCCGCCGCACAAAGCCTGGACGAGACCACCAGGAAGCTGATCAATGCTGCGTCTCTAGGAGAGCGCGCCGTCAGGAAGGGACTGTACTCCATCATCGACGCCGCTGCCGTCCAGGCCAAGGAGAAGAACACATGACGCCACGCATCACGTCACTCACGGCTACCGACTTCCGCAGTCTTCGAGGGACGGTAACGGTCCCTATGGACAGCCCTGTCGTGCTGATCCATGGTCGTAATGGCGCTGGTAAGACCAGCTTGTTGACGGCGATGGAACTTGGCCTGACCGGCAATTTGGCATCTCTATCTCGGCTGGACTCGCAGTTTCGGGAGCATCTGATTCATAAGGAGGCGGTGTCCAAGAAGGGCTCGGTGTCGATCGGCGTCCACGGGCTTAGTGTCGAATTTCCTGCAGGACATTTCGAAATCCATGGCAACAAGTTCGTTGGAAAGCCTGCGCTGGATCCCGTCTTGGGCAGGCACTTCTCGGAACGCTGCTACCTGGCGCAATCTACACTATCCAGACTACTGGAGTTCTACGAGGACAAATCGGCGAATGGCACAGCACTGACGCGATTCGTCAAGGAACTGCTCGGCCTGGATGCGCTGGATGCGCTCATTGACGGCCTGCACGGTGCCGGAGACGTTCGCCGGCTCCGCGGCCATGCCGTTAGCTTTTGGGACATACGCGAGCAGATCCCGAGTTTGGATGACGAATTGAGCCGCTTGGCCAGAGAACTCACTGCTGCCGAGGGCCAGGCAACTCAGCTCATGCAGACGGTGGCTCAGCGACTTGCACCACACTGGCCAGACGTTGCCGATCTCTCGGCACAGGCGATGCTTGACCTGTTAAAGGACCAGTCGCAGGAGCCCGAGCTGCAACGCCTGACGCAGCTCAGGCGGGAGCTCAATGACACGGTCTCGCAAAGCCAGAGGGTGGTATCCGCCATTGCTGCCGACCAGCGCGAGGCTGCCGAAATGGCCGCCAGTGCCGCCGACGCGGCACTGCGCGGTTGGCTGGACACTAGTGGCAAGCGCATGACGGAGCTGTTCGACAAGCTTGGTGGCTACTTCTCTGATCTGCCGTCACCCATCCAAAACCGTCCCGAATACGCCCGCGCCTACGCCCATCGCTCCATTACCGCTGAGGTAACTAGATGTGAGCAGGTTCAGAGCAAGGATCAAGCAGCACAAAAGCAGGTTTCAACCCTTCAAGAGGACCGGCAAGGTCTCACCAGGCGGCTGGAAGAGATCGACAAGCAGATCGTGCAGTATTCACGTGATGCAGGTCAGTTTGCGCAAGCGCTGTCTGCCCTGGTGCCACATGTGCATACGGAAGAATGCCCGGTCTGTAGTCGGGACTTCGGTGAGGTTTCGTCGTCGCCGTTACTGGGTCATCTCACCGCTCGGATTGCGTCCCTGACCCAGTCGGCTGGCCTTCTCTCGGCCTTGTCGCAGGAGCGGGCGAACACGGTGAACGCCGTCGCAGCCAGAGATCGAGAGATCGATGTCGCTCAGACGCTAGTACTCACGGCCGAAGTTAGAGCGGAATACGGGCAAAGGCTTGCAACCCTTGAACAGGCCTTGCAGGCGTTGTCTGCCTTGGAAGCAGAAGCCAAGGCTGGCGAAACCCTATTTGGGCAAGCCGCCAACGCCGCACAAGCCTTGGCATCGGCTCGCGCCGCGGATCAGCAATCAGCAGCCATTCGAGACGCTGCTGTTCGGTATGCCACGGCGCTCTCCATGGATCCCATTGGCGACAGCGAGCCTTTGCAAGCTGCGCTGCAGCGGTTCCTAGCTGAAGTATCTGCGCGCCTGGAGCGGCTGACGTCGAAAGAGTCTGCGCGCCGCGATGGAGAGGCGGCGTTGAGAGAACTGCTGCTGAAGCAGCAGCACATTGAAGCCATCAAGGCACGGCAGGTGGAGCGCCTAGCTGCTCGTAGAGGCCTGCGCGCAGCGAAGGAAGCGGGGGAACGAAAGATAAAACAGGCGCGCGAGCTTCTCAATCTCGCTCAGTCCGAGCGTTCCCGTGTTGTGGGTCATGTGTTCAACGATTCCTTGAATAAGGCGTGGCGAGACCTCTTCATCCGCCTGGCACCGGATGAACCTTTCATACCCGCCTTTGCTTTGCCCCAGGCGACGAGGGGTGACGTCGAAGCGAAGCTAGAGACCCACTACCGAGACGGCAGTAAAGGCGGAAATCCAAGGGCCATGCTCAGCGCCGGGAATCTCAACACGGCCGCGCTGACGCTGTTCCTCGCGCTCCATCTGTCCGTGAAGCCTCAGCTACCGTGGCTGATCATTGACGACCCGGTGCAAAGCATGGACGAAGTTCACATCTCGCAGTTCGCTGCGCTGTTGCGGACACTCTCCAAGCAGCATGGACGCCAAGTGATCATTGCGGTACACGAAAAACCCCTTTTCGACTACCTTTGCCTGGAGCTAAGCCCAGCCTTCGAAGGGGACCGATTGATCACAGTAGAGCTGGGACGTACAGCCAATGGAGACTCGGTAGCAAACACTCTGGTCAGAGACTGGAAGCAGGACCTGGCGATTGCATCTTAGTCATCTGCGCTCACACTAGACCTCCCGAGCTCTGAAACGGCCGCGTGGCTGAGACGTTTTGTTGGTCTACGATGCGACCGTCTCGTTTTAGCGAACGACCCGGCTCAATGAGTTTAGTGAATGGCTGCTATTGGCCGAAAGCTGACGTTGGGGATGAACTGATTTTTCTGGCAAAAGTGGGCGAGCCGATCCAAGACAGGACACTTGGCAGTGACTTCCATGGAGCCGCCCTTTGGCCCTTTCCCCTCGCCCGGCCCTTTTGGGGTTGCCTTGTCCAAACAACTGGATAACCCCCTTCCCCTTAGTCACCCTTCCCTTCCATCCCTTTGCTTGGAGCCCTTTATCCTTTCCTCGGGAAGTACTGCCTCAGGGCTGACTCACGATATTGACCGCTGTGACTCCCTGGTTCCAGATCATCTCAAGATGGGAGGACTGCACGATCGAGCGAACATAGCGCGGAGTCATGAGGCCCCAGCACCGTGCGCCCTCTTGCCTAACGGAGGGGTACCTGATGCCAGGGATCTTCTGCGCGCTGGCTGCGGCGCCAAGCGCACGACTGGCGGTGTAATCGTTCGGAGCAAAAATGGGATCATCCAACGGTAATTGACAGAGGTCTAAAAGTTCAGCCTCAGAGAACTCGCAAACCAGTTCACGAAATACGAAGCGGTCAAAGTCTAGATCAGGCACGTTGTGCCAGTAGACCTCCTGGTGATGGCGAACCTCGGCGATGGCCGTATCCAGGCAGTCAGCCAGGTACAGCACTCCGAAGCTCCCGTCGCTGAATCGCGAACCGCTGGTATTGAGATGGGTGAACGGGGCAACGGCGTAGGAGCAGCCCGCTATACCGAAAGGAATGTCTTTTCGGTCGATGAGTCCGAGATCGCCTGTCTCAGCCTGCAGCCGAGGGTTGGTAAGCGCCTGGAGCTGATGCAGCGCGTCGAACTCTTTCTCGTCGGCCACGTCATCGAACAGGCTGATCGGTGGAAACTTGGAGTTGACCAGTCGATGCGCTCGGCGAGTCTCTGCAGGCAGTCGGGGTATCTCTTCAAGTCTTACCACTGGGCGCCCCGCAGGCCGTCGATGCGCTTAAAGGTCTCGTACAGGCCCGGAAGGCCGGCCCGAGTCATCGATTCCAATGGGGTGAGGCCGTTGAAACCAGGATTGTGGTTGGGCATGTTCACAAAACCATAGACGTTAGCTGGGTTCTCGAACAACGTCCTCAGCGCGGCATGGATATTCAGCACCAGACTGACCCTCGTCAACTGGTCGGGGTCGATGTGCACCTGCCAGCCTTGGTCAGCACGTTTGGCGCGGTTGTAGGTGCTGCGAGAGATACGCAGGACCTCGGCACCCTGATCCTGAGTGGCGCCCCACTTCTCCAAGATCTTTACCGCAGCGCGTAGCCCCGCAGTGTTGCGTGCTTTGTCGTTGGCAAGCTTTTCTACGGCTGTCATGTCGCCCTCCTGATCTACGGACACAAATATATCCATAGTGTGTCCTTGGATCAAGTTGCTACGGCTGCCAAAGTGGACGTCTGAGCCGTGTTTTTCCTCAGACCTGGCTGATTCACGACGAGCTTGGAAACGGATCGGCTGCCTGCCACTACACCAACGGTTGACATTGCGACTAGGCTCGATGATGCCTTGCCGTTCACAACTCCCCGGGGTAGTCTGAAATCACGCTTCGCAACAATGCATGGGAGATGGCCCATGAAGCTCACAGAACTCGTCACTACCGCCAAAGGCCGCAAGGCTACCGCTAAGCTCGCGTGGGATCTCGGCAAAATCACAGGGAAGGTTGCGATAGCGGGTACGTCATCTTTCGCGGGTTGGGCAGCTCACGCCATAACCTCTCGGCCAGCCTCCAATCACGACATTGAGGCCCTCAGACGGTCTCAAATGAACAGCTACGGGCGATCCTCTGAGGGTTTTGGTACTTTTTCGGATCGCCGTAGCGTTTTTGATACGGAATCGGACTAAAAGCCAAGTTGTTCATCTGCCCTTGGTCGCAGCACTTTCAGCCATTTTACTGCCCTTGTCTCCGGCGGATTTTGCCCCGGCCGTTCCTTCTCCAATGCTTTTGCTGATCACAGTTCCTACCTGCGCCCCTGTCCAACCCAGCACGGCTACCCAAATCCCCGGTAAGATCAAGAACGTCGCCCACTCAACGAAAATCAGCACCAGCTTGTCATAACCGTTCTGCGCGGCTGCAACGAACGACATCTTAGCGGCGTCCGAGCTGTAGAGCAGGTTGATCAGGTTTGCGTTGATCCATCGTGCCAGTTCCCACCAGAAGGTCAGGAACCAGAGCGCGAACAGTCCGAAACTCGCTGTACCAGCCACCTTGAACGAGTAGCCCGAGATCGTCATCACGAAAGGCAGACAGATCACCACGGCCATGATCAGGATGTACTGCACCATCGGCAGTGCGCGCTTGAGCATGTCCATGCCGGCCTTGCCCAGCACTGCGCCCATAGCGCCGCCCACACCACCGGCGACCATGGATAGCCCGTCCTCGATGCTCGTGCCATCCAGATTTCCATAACCGGTGACAGTGATGTCCTGATTACCATTGGCGGATCCGGCGCGATTACTGATCAGGCGCCGAATGACCTCTCCCTCGGCATCCGTGGACGAAAAGATCGATCGGACGCCGTCCCAGATACCCGGATCAACCTGGTCATGCAGACGGGCGTAAAGACCGTTCTCGCCATTTTCCCACCACTGTCGGCAGCTGGGATACCCGGGGCGCCCGGGGCCAGTACCAGGACGTGCCTGGTCGCGATTGGCATCGTAGGGGAAACCCGCGATCGGCCGGCCAGCATAGAACGAGTCGTAGTAGCCGGGAGTACCGAGGAAGAACTCGCTGCCGAGCCAATCGACGTCCTGGGCCTCGAGCGCCTCGATTGAGCCACCTTGCTGGAACAGCAAGTTTCGCGCCGCGCCGTAGCACTGTTGGTGGAACTCGCCCAGTTCCCGCTTGAGTCCGGGATCGGTGATCTCCTGCGCATCGATCTCGGAGGTAATGGCCTGTAGATCCGGGCTGCAGGGAATGCTCGAGACGGCAACGTTGGTGACACCCTTCGAAACGGCATGCACGAGTGCCCACCAGAGAGGGATCTCGGCGGACTGGCCGTCGATCGAGTTGAGAGTATTGCTCCCCCACTGCCCCTGACCAATGACAGCGACACTGCAGGACTGGCCACTGCCGTTGGTCCGCTCGACGGCGTTCACCGGGTTGAACGACAGACTCATCATCGGCACGCACGTGAAGACATAACAGATGACCATGGCGTAGAGCCGGGTCTCGATGCGCGCGATCAACAGCACGCCCTTGTTACCCTCGTCCTCCCCTTCCTGACGCACCTTGAACCACTCTGATACGATCAGTGCAACAAACGGAACCAGCGCCAGGCCGGTCTGCATCAGCGATGACCACAGGGCGTTGTTCACGACCCAGCCGATCATCAGCATGACCATCTCGAAGTAGTCGCTGACGTTCAGCTCCGCACTCATGATCTACCTCCCAGCCAGTCGAGCACGTTGAACAGCTCGATGCCGACCATGACGACCAACGTCAGGCTCTCGAGACGCTTGAGACGATCACGCGCCGCCTCCCCTCCATCCCGATCCTCACCGAGACGAGCCAGGACACGCGGCTTCCAGAGTTTCAGCCAGGCTAGGATAAGTGCGGCATAGCATGCCCAGCGCCACAGAAAGAGCCATGGCAGCGCGGCCTGCTTGGCTGCGGCAAACGCTTCACGACTCCCCATCAACTGAATGGCCAGCGACACGACAACGCCACTGAGCAGGAATACACCGATCAAGGCGACCACGAACACCACGGGGGATGGCCACCGACGAGGGTCGATCAGTTTTGTCGGGCGCATCACTCACCTCCCTGCAGCGGCCGGCCGCGCTCATCGAGCACCGGTGACGGGAGAGTGGTCTCGTCCGGACTGGATCCCATGGATCGATTGGCCGCGCGACGCAGTGCCTGCATGGCTGCGTTGCTCGACAGCGATTTTCGGATCTCCATCTCGCTCTGTAGCAGTTCGATGTCGCGGTTGAAGGCATCGACCTTGCGGTCCAGCGCGGTCATGCCCTCGGGATTACCTTCGATGCCGGGATCACTGGAGCCCGCGATCAGCGCGCGTCGTGCCCACATGGCCTTGGTCAGGGTGCGAGCCAGCGCCATCTCGCTTGAGAGGCGCTGGGCCAGCAGCGGCCCCTGGGGATCGCTACGCATGGCCTCGATCACGCCGCGCGATACGGCCAGGCCATTGCCGGCGGAGACGTCGTTGAGCTTCGACTGGGTGATCTCGCCACCGTTGAGCATGCCGACCAGCGTCTCGTGAATATCGCTCTGCTCGTCCTCAAGTTCTCGGATCAGCCCGGTACCGGCGATGGTCTCGGATTTCTCGCAGCCGTCGCAGGAGCGCAGCTCGGTATCGCCGACGATCTTCCTGGTCCACTCGGCGGCGGCGGAGGGCGATCCCCAAACGGTACACATGCCGCCCTGACAGTCGTTGCCGCTACCGCCTGAACCGCCATTGCCGCCGGCGATGCCACCACCGCCGACCCAATCCCCGCTCGAGGTTGCCACCGATCCCCAGCCGTCGCCCCCACCGGAAACCGACTCGTCACTCGTGGGATCGGTGCGACCGTACAGCAGGTTGTACCCGGCCTTGGCCGTGTCCTCGACCACCCTCATCGGCTGCTGACCACTGCCGCCACGCTTCTGCCCGCCGACCCAGGTCCGGCCAGCGTTGCCGGCCTGTGCTTCGGCTTGCTCTTGGGCTGAGACGGCATCCGTGTTGCCGGCCGCAATGTCCTGCCAATTCTCTGCCATCGCCGCTTGCTGCATCTGGCCACCGATCGTGGCATCGGCCAGCTGCTCGGACATGCGCTGGCAGGAGAGCTTCGACTTGTCGAAATCGAGCCGCCCCTGCATGACGCCGTTGGTCAGCAGGTCGTAAAGCGCCGGATTGGAGCGCTGGATGATCATCGCGGGCAGGCTGGCCACCGCGCCAGTCGCGTTGGAGACCACGCTGCCCATCATGTTCTGGAAGCCGTTGGTGACGCCGTTGAGCTGATTGCTCACCGTCGAGCCCACGTCAAAATTGCCGCAGGTGGCATTGACGTCCCAACTGACACCGAGTCCCTGCGCTCTGGGGCCATGTCCCAGCCCTGCTGAGGCACCAAACGGGGCGGCACCCCCGATGTCGTAATAGAGGCTGTCCTCAGACTGCGCCTGAGCCAGCAGCGGTGTCGCGAGAGCTACCGAGAGGGTCAGCGGAATTAGGTTTCGTTTCATGGCTTACTCTCCGGTGAAGTACAGCAATTCCTGGCCGCGTTTCTTGCAACAGCGATAGGGCCGCCACAGCGCCCAGGCGTAATCGCCCGGTTCCTGCAGCTGATCGTTCTCGCCACCGTCGGGGAAGGTCGAGCAGGACATGCGCATGTTGGGTGCCAGCTCCTGCCACTCGTGGGTCTCGGCATCACCCTCCTTGACCGGATCCGGCCCCCAGATGCCGTTGCTCTCGGAATCCCGTGCGATGAGGGGCTGATAGACGTGAGGCTGTCCGCTGCGCGTCACGACATCGGCAGCACGCTGTGCCGCCGTCGCCGCAACCTTGTAGTCGTGGGTCTGGGAGACGAAGCCACTGCGCGGATAGATCGGGCTCCAGAGGTCACCCACACTGCCCATCTCTCGCATGCCCGGTGTCAGCGCTTCGGGGTAGGCCATCTCCGGCACGCCAGAGCGCCAGGCCAGCGCATCGAGGGTCGAGATGAAGTACGGCATCAGTGGTTGCGAGTTGCTCTCACAGAACCAGCCGAAGCCGCTGGCGAACCGATAGAACAGCTCCGAGGGATGGCCGATAGCGTCGACGTTCTTGAAATGCGTGTTCGAATGCTGCGGCGCGACGGACTCGCGCGCGGATCCACCGCCCAGGGCGTCACCCGTCGGGGGAGACAGCATCGCGATCTCGGTCCAGGGGTTATCACCGGTGTTCTCGTAGGCGCTGACGACCAGTTCGGGGATGTAGTGCTTCACCCGGATCGAGGTTCGTACCGTGCAACCCCAGGCCGAACAGTAGAGCCAGGCGCACATGCCGATGACCTGGTAGTCGAGGCACTGGGTACTCATCGACGACTGGAGGATCTCCGGCGTCGTGATCGCCTGCGCTCGGGGAGCGCTTGTCATGCTGGCCAGCCCGACAATCAGCGCGAAGGCAACGGCAACAGGCACAGGCAATGTCGTGAGAGAACGCTTCATGGTTGCTCTCCCCTCGCCTGTTTGATCTCCTCGAGCGCGCGTGAGATGTCCGGCTCGCCATAGACCACGTACTGGCTGTCGACCACCACGGCCGGTACTCTCTCGATGCCCAGCATCCAAGCACGAGCCACACCCTGATAGAGCTGGCCATAGTCCTGCAGCGTCCGCTGCCACTCAGGGTCGTTCATGCGCGATTGCAGCATCTGCTTGGCACGTGACGGGTCAGCGGGAAGATCCTGTGACAGCCGAGCGTCGAGACGCGCCGGCGCATCCAGCTCGACCACGGCAGCGGATGACGGCACATTGACGACCGGCTCTCCCGCAATCGTGAACACTTCGACGCCGGCAACAGCAGTCTGCCCCCAGGCCAGCAGGCAGAGCGATGACAGCACGGCCAGTGGCCGCAGCTGAGGAGAGAGGAACATGGATGGACTCCCACGGCGGTATCAGTGCACAGGTGTACCGAGTGGGAGGCTATGGGGCAGTAGAGAATGTTAAGTCATTACTGAGAACATTTGTGGCGCAGCTCCAGTTCAGGAGAACTGGCGGGCCACCCACTGAGTATGCTCTCTGGAAAAAGCCTGCTCAGACTCGTTCACGAAATCTGAAAAGCTTTCTTCCGACTCAACTTCATTGATTTTATTCTTTATGAGACCAATCTCGTAAGCGGTCAAAGTATATGAGGAAGCCAACTCATTGAACTTCTTTATCTGTGCCCACCCCACTATACTGGTAGCCAAAGCGACAAGCACCGGCATGGGGTAAAAGAAATTCTCGTAAAAAGCCAGCTTAAACATACTTAAAATTATTGCCAAGGCATATACAGATGCTCCAATCACGCCCCAAGCGAAGCTAGCGCGACGGTTATGCTTTGCCTTTCTTAAATACCATTCTTCTTGATCCTCTATGCGCAGCTTAAGATAGTAATTTTTCCGCGCATGCAGATCAGAAAGCCGGACTGAATCCATGCTTCCGGTCGCAGCGTGATCTACGCCTATACTGGGAGAAAATTTGTGACCAATATTTCTATTCGACCTAAAAATCCCCAGTAGATGTTCTCTAAAACCCTCCCTAGGGATCGAAATATCACTAGAGTGAAAAAACGGCTCGGCACGCATACAGTATCGCCAACAAGACGTCTTCACTGACTCAGCCAAAGCACGCCCTTTATACCAATCTTGCTCTGGCTTGTCCCACATTCTAAATAACATGCAAGCAAGTGAAAGAAAAAAAACTAGTACTGAAAAGAGGAAATAAACTTTAGAAGTTGAAAAGCCAAGTGAGAGAACCGAAGCCGTGATGAGTAATCCATATTCAGCTTTAAGCAGCCTAAAGTAACGGGACTGCGAGCTGGCAGCCAAATCGCCTGCCAGCTTATAAATCGCGGGAAAATCAAAAGGCATCAAGGGACCAGCCGCCTTATTGCATCGATTATGGACTGAGAATTCCAATTCACCATCTCGTCTGCACACTCCATTACGCTCTCTGGTGTTCTCTGAGCGCCCCACCGGCGAATGCCCAGCACAGGCTTACCTAGGTTCTTGGCAAAATCCATTTCAAACTTCAACCACCGACTATAATTAACATACATTCCGGAGACAACTACAACACATTGCACAGGGCGAATTTGTTGCCTTAGCTCTTCCTCCAGCTGATAGTCAAACATGCTTTCGAATGCCTTGGCTTCTGGAACAGAATAATTAGTCCACTTAAAATTATTTGCGCGATTCAAAAACTGGACTGCGCGCTCATATCGCTCGCTATAGCTCCAAGCATGACTGATGAACAATCGGTAATTATGTAATGCTGGCATATTCCCTCCGCTATCTCATCAGATTCGACCATAGCTCAACCATCACCAAGCTACAAACCCCGCACCAAGCGCACAAGTTTGCGATACGGGATGTAGCCCTCGCCCATCCCGCCATTGGGGAGCACGATGGAGGGTGTCCCTTGCACCCCGAACTGCTGTCCCAGCGAAAAACCGTCATCAACGGCTGACCGGCAACTCTTCGACGGTCTGGACGCAAGAGCTTCGCCATGAAACGCACGGGTCATGGCATCAGTGGGAGACTCGGAACAAAGCACCTGAGCCAGCTGATTGGCCACCTGTGAGTGCGCGCCGGCACGAGGGAACGGTACGTAGCGCACGGTGACGCCGGCTTGTGTCAGCTGATCGATCTCCTGATGCAGCTTCTGGCAGTAGGGACAGGTCGTATCGGTGAAGACGGTGATGCGTCCGATCTCCTCGCCCTGGGCGGGATAATCCACCGTGTCCCCCTCCGGAATAGCACTCAGCTGGTCCAGCCGATCCTGACGGTCGTGCTGCTCGGTGACGTTGATGAGTCCGTCGGGGCCGTTGTCATAAAGACTCCCCACGACCATGTGACGTCCCTGAGCGTCGCTGTAGAACGTGTCACCGTTTCGCAGCCGCACCTCGTAGATTGGTC
Source organism: Salinicola sp. MIT1003 (assembly GCF_001858555.1). NCBI lineage: Bacteria > Pseudomonadati > Pseudomonadota > Gammaproteobacteria > Oceanospirillales > Halomonadaceae > Salinicola > Salinicola sp. MIT1003. Next base: position 212,537 of record NZ_MCAP01000033.1, on the reverse strand, counting down.
CCTCCAGATCGACCCGCCGAATGGAGTCCGTCGTCACGGGCTGGCCGTTGATTGTCAGGTCTTGCAGCGCAGCGGGAGGGGGCGTGTCCAGCACATCAGGAACCGGAATACCGGTGGCCTGCGCTGACACGGGCATCATCAGGGTCAGACCGACAGCGTAAAGCAGGTTGTGAGCTTTCATCGCAGCGCCTCCAGGCATTCATGAACGGTGTCTCCGCCGTAGGTATCAATGGTCCAGCAATCTCCCAGGGTGATCGCCGGCAGTTCGAGTGACTCGTGGATATCCAGGTAGCGACAGCCATCCCGCAATGCTTCGCTGACGTGGGCACGTCGGCTCGGCGAAAAGCCCTGCCGCTTGAGACGAGAAAACCGATTACGCCCGATCTCGGGCGTGGCGTGCCCCTCAGTGGCGAATTCGCTCTGCGCCCACCAGTTGGCGACGTCCATCGACCAGATGTTTCCACTCCCCTCCTCGAACACCAGGTCAAGCCGGTGCGTGACCTGGAAGTGACCGGGCGGCAACGCCGAGACGTTCACGCTCCAGTGAAAGGTGACTTCGCCAGCCTGCTGCCCCTCTGGCAGCGTGATGAAGTGACCCAGGTGGCAATCATCGGAGCCCCCCACGAAATACAGTCGATTGGGATACGGTTGGCGAAGGGTCCAGCCCGTCGCGGGGATGACGGGAGTGTCGAGCCAGCTCGCCGATACCGACAGGGTGATGTCCCCGAGCGCGACACCATCGAAGGGATCGACCTGCAGGACCGGGAGTAGATGCAGCGTGCGCGCTCTCGCGTTGAGGTTCATCGTGCTCACCGCGTCGTCGATCTGGAGTTGTGGCATGTAACCGATCCTTCTTTCGAGGTCGTGAGGTACGGCGACAAGCGTTGCTGGATCTCGCGCGCGTCGTAGCGACCGGAGGCCGCGAAGCGCAACAGCGGCACGCCCGCCGAAGCAAACGCATCATCAACAAAACGGTCCCGGCGTTTTCGGTCACGACGCTGATGGCTGCGGTCATCGAGTTCGATCGCGGCGAGAATTCGCCCACCGCGTGGCTCGCACACCACGAGATCGACATGCTTGGCGCTGATCAGCCGGAAGTAGCGCCACCACCGCTGATCGCGGCGATGCCGCTTGCGAAAGCGCACCTGCAGCACGTCAGCGATCCGGACCTTGCAGGCAATCAGGGCTGACGAGCCGGCGGCCCGCTGGACGGCGGCATAGAAAGCCTGCTCGGTTGGGGTGTTGAGCCGTTCCTGGGGGATGTAGGGGTAACGACGCCCGCCGGATACCAGCCGTTTGAGCTGCCACAGCGTGAAGACGACGATCACCAGCACCGTCGTGATGAGGACCAACATCTCAGCCATGCGTGGACTCTCCCGAAGCCGCCGTCTCTAGGCCACGAAGCCGATCCAGTTTCTCGGCAACCATGATGGCCGCATCGAGTTCGGTGCAGCCGTGCTCGCGCATGATCGCTGCCCGCTCCGCTTTCTCCTCCGGCTCGGTGCCGGCCAGCGATAGATAGAGACTGGGCGGCACGACACGGAACAGCGACTGCAGTCGGCCGCCCAGCACCACGCCTTCGGTGTACTTGCCCGACGCCTTGGTCGCCGACTCGACCAGCAGACGTTGGTCGTCGGTCAGGGTCTTGAATCGGCCAACCTCAGCGATCTCGTTGGGCGGCATGTTGAGCAGCAACCACCACTCCATCATGTTGAGCATCTTGGCCGAGACGTCGGGAAAGTCCTTGACGTTCTGAGTCGCCAGCCAGAGCCAGTGGTTGAGCTTGCGCCCCATCTTGGCCACGCCGACCAGAAACGGCGCGAGAAGGGGGTTCGCCGTCAATAGGTGGCACTCGTCGATGACCTGGATGATGGGACGGCCGCTATACTGATCGCGTTCCGCCATGGTGGTGATCATGTTGGTAATCGACATCACCGACAGGGCAAGCTGTGCCTCATAGCCGGGGTTGGCGTAGTGCGCCAGATCGATGATGGTGACGTCACACTCCGGCCAGGCCTCCCCCGGCTGGTTGAAGACCTGACCGTCGAATCCATCACAGAACATGCCGATCCCCTCGCCCATCATGTAGGCGCGGTTACGGCGACCCTCGGGTAGATTTTCGTCCCGAGAAAGCGTGTAGAACGCCTGGCGAACGTCCTCGGAGAGGCACTGACGCCCCTCCTCGAAAGACTTCTCGGCGGCGATCATCACGGCATCGCGCACCATCCGATTATCGGCGCGCCGATAATCGGCCTCCTCCTTGGGATCACCGCCGGTGATCATCAGGCGCGCCATCATCTCCATCTCGCCCAGCAGGTCACGCTCGACGTCCTCCTCGTCGGACTCGTCCGTACCGATCGCCTCGAGCAGATCATCTGGCGTTGCGGCCAGGTCGTCCGGAGACTCCCCATAGTCCTGGCGATCGCGCACCACACGGCGCTCGCGCATTTCAGGATCCAGCAAGCGATGGGCGTCCGCGAAGGGAGGGAGCTTGGCATTCGCTCCCGGGGCGAGCTTGACCTTGTTCACCGACAGCCCCATGCGCTCGAAATAGTCGGCGAGCAGTCCGAAGCTATTGCCCTTCTCGATGATGAACAGGCGCGGCCGGCGCATCGCCACCACCTGCCCCAGCATCGAGTTAAGAGTTGCCGACTTGCCGGCGCCGGTCGGGCCGAACACGAACATGTGAGCGTTCTGCTTACGATCCAGCTTATTGAGCGGGTCGAACGTCAATGACTCGCCCCCGCGATTGAAGAAGCTGATGCCGGGATGTCCCGTTCCCCGGGCACGTCCGTAGAGGGGTGCCAGGTTGGCCAGGTGCTGCACGAAGTTAAATCGGGTGTACCACCGGTTATTGCGATCGATCTCGGGGTCGAAGTTCATCGGCAGCCAGCGCAGATAGGTATTGAGCGCAGCCACCTCGTTTTCGGGTTCGACGGGCTTGAGGTCGGCGGTGCTGAGCTGGGTCGTCAGATCCATGACACGGCGATCCAGATCCGCCTCATCGTGGCCGCTGACGAAGAACGCCAGCGCCGACTGGTACATCTTGTGATCCTTGCCAAGATACTTCCGCGCCTGTTGGCAATCCTCACGGACGTTCACCGCCAGTACGCTGTCGCCGACAGCCTTCTTGGCCAACTGATCGATGTGGCTTTCCAGGGGCTCCTGAGGGATGGCCACGATCGTCATGCACGCCTCGACGCCCAGTGGTAGCACGTCGAACGTGGCGTTGCGGATCGAGGTCTGGCCGCGCGAGATCTCGGCGGTCAGGTGGCCCACCTTGGGCACCTTGCGCAGTTCCTCGACGGGAATGACGCGCTGCGGCTCACCGTCGAAATACCAGAGCCCGGATCCCGCGTCCGCGCGAGGGGAGCTTGCCAGCATTCCCTCGGCCAGGTCGTAGGACCAAAGCTGGATGTCGGGATCGTCGCCCGGATAGTCGAACACGTCGTAGAAACGCTGGGGGTCGTCCGGTGAGAAAGCCGGGCGCGGGTTGAAGCGCGGCATCATCCACCGATGGAAATCACGACCGTCATAGCGCCGCACCGGCAGTCCGGCGCTGGCCAGCTTTGACTCCAGCTTGCCGTAGACATGGTTGAGCAGTGCCTCCGGCGAGAGTCGCGATCGATGCTCACCGAGTTTTGCCTTGTTCTTCCGGCTGGCCCAGCGATACAGCACCAGCCGCGTGCGCCGCGTCTGACCACGCCAGGCGGTCTGGGTGATGATGTCATCTTCGAACAGACCGTCAGGACGCGAGATCGCCTTGAAATGCGCCTCCATACTGGCCAGCCACGCTTTCGTGTATTCGGTGTCCCGAAGATCCTCCGGGATCGCGTCACGAATGCGCTGCAGGTCTTCCCGAGGGTCGGTGTCGTCCTTGGTGTAGAGCTGGACCACCCATTGATTGGCATCCAGCTCCGGCAGGCTGTCCTGCAGCGCCGCTTCGATCTGATCGCGCACGGCCTCCAGCGCCTCGAGCGAACGACCTTCCGAGGGTGCGGGGGTGATTTCGGCAACAATCCCCAGCGAGACGCCATCCTCAAGCAGGAAACAGCCCGATTCCGGCAGGTACTCCGACCAGGGCAGCCGACTGGCGAAGGATGGCGCGCGCTCATACTGACGCCGAATGTCGCCGAGGCTGGGCATCTTGCCGCGCGGCAACGGCATGGGCCGACCGGTTTCATCGGTCAGGAGCGCCCGTTCGTTAAGGGTTTCCTGACGACCCTCTGGAGCCTCTTCCAGCTCTTCTGCCGGGTTGACCTGGTTTCCCTTGGGTGGGAACAAGCGATTCATGAAAGCATTGAACGAGGACATCAACGCGTCCTCCCTGCCGGTCGCGCACCCTCGCCAGGCATCGAATATTGCGGCTTCTGGTACAGCGGAAAGACCGTCGAATAACCGGGCACCGGCACGCTCTGGTCGCCGGCGAGGTGCGGGTAGATGTAGATCACGAGGTCCGGGTTGGGCAGGCGCGAAAACTGGCTATGAATCTCGTTAGCCGCCTCTCGGGTGTAGCGTGTGCGCTCGTCCACCATCTCGCCCGACGTGATCGGACGGCGCAACGATCCTCTTGCCGCCTCGACCGCCTGCTGACCGGTGTTGCCGGTGGCCGTTGGGCCACTCTGCTCGCTGGACCCCTGCTCCCATAGCTCCTGCATGGTCATGCCATTGGTCGGCATCAACTCATCCTTTGAAGTCGCACAGCCCGAGATCAGCCCCAGGCCGACCAGGGCCAGGGCGGCGATCAAGACGCGCGCGACCGCGCGATCTTCAGTCGAGCCCGACTGTGGTTGCGGTTGACGTGTCATAGCGCACCTTCCTCCCTTCGGTCTCGTAATCGATCGGCAACTGCTTGTTGATGTGGATGGCCACGTTTTGACCCGGCGGTACGTAAACCGCCGCGAAGGCCTCGCCATAGAGCTTATTGACCCACTCGCTCATATCGTTGACCCCCTGACTCAGGATCTGCCCCACGGCCTGATTGCCGCTCATGGCCTGCGAGATCGAACCGTCGCTGCCGAATGAAGTGATCGAGGTTGAATCATCATCGGAGAGCATCGTCGCCGCGCCGGCGCCGGCGGCCGTCAGCAGGCCCTGGGTGCCGAGATACTGCTGCGCGTTACTGCGCCGCATGCCGCTGATACAGGGCAGACCTGCCTGGTCGCTGATCCAGCCGATGGCATTGCCACCACCAATGGACTGGTTCTGGTTGCTGCCGCCGTTACTGTCACCACCGTTCTGGTTGACGTCGTCCGGCGACGGCACGGTGCGGATCGTGCCGTCCTCGAAAACGAAAGTCAGGGATTGGATGTTTCCGCGCACGCAGGAAAGCGTCCAGTCGCCGGTCGCAGTGCCGCTGGCAACGGCAGCTTTCACTTCCGGCAGCTCGATGCCGTTGGCCGTCAGGTTGTCCTTGCCGATCATCACCTTGAACGGGTATGGGTCGTTGACCGTGCCATCGACTGGCACACGGCCCAAAAGTGCTGTCATGGCGAGTGATCCCATGAGCGTCGAGTTCTCCGGGATCGTATAAACCGGCTCCACTGTCGAGGCATCCGGCTCGCCGGTCACTCGCGATTCAGCTGCACTCGATGCCCGGGAAGCCATGTCTCCCGCCGTTTCAGCGGCGGCCTTGAATGACGTGGGGAACGCTGGGCCATCATCACGACCGCTACGACTCGAGCGCTCCTCCTTCGAACGGCGATCCATCGGATCGACCCAGGCGAGATTGCCACCGCCCGAGTAGCTGCCAGATGGACCACCGCCGCCCTCGAGCCCTAGGCCGATCGGCATGTCGTCGTTGCCGGACTGGCCATCACTGCCGCTGCTGTCCTTGTCTGCCGGCACCAGACGGTCCAGGCGATTCTCGAAGCGGGACAGCAAGGACTGTTCGCTCTGCTCACGCGCCCGTTGTTGACGCTCACGCTCCTGGTGAATCGCCTCATTCACCGATCGGTCGACGTTGGAAGCACGCTCGGCGAGACGGTTGTTCTCCTCGACCAGGCTCTCCATTCGCTCCTGGTCACGTTGTCGCTGACGCTCCCAGGCATTCATCTTGCCCACCAGGGTGGCTACGGTGTCCTGCGACGAGTCACCACTGATACCGAGGGCATCCATCTCGTCCTGTGACAACGTGCGGGTATCGTCCTGCGCAGCCTGCTGTTGATTTTGCCCTGCCTCCTCGCCGCCACTGCTACAGCTCTTGATGACGATCAGGATCATCCCGACGACCAGAACGGGGACACCAACCTTGAGAAGCGTGTTGCCCTGCAGTTTCATGAGTCACCTCCCTGCGACAGCGGCAGTGCCTTTGCCAGGGACAGGCTATTGGTCACAATGAAGACGGTGGTGGTATCCGCCACGCTGCCTCTAGGGCCCAGCGTGGGATGCATGAAGGTGGCACTGTAGAGATCGCCCTGGAGCCAGCGCGGATCCAGCTCGAAGGCCCGCGCGGGATCTCGGTTGGTGAGTTTCACCGCCGTCACGGTCCAGCCATCGAGTTTCCATGCGGCCACCGGAGTCGCTGAGACAGGTAGCGAGGGCAACAGTGACGGCATGCTGTCCGGCAGTTGCATCGCGACCCGGTTGAGGCCCCTCACAGGCTCGATCGTTCGCGTGGGCGCGTAGAGTGACTGGGCGGCGAAACGGGTCAACACGACCGGCACGGGCGTCCCACCGGCAGACGATTCGGTGCGATCACGCTCGCCACCCTCGTTATCGGGTTCAGCCTCAGCGCTGCTCGTGGCAGCCCCGGCGTTGTCATCCGGGAACACCACCTTGATGTCCTCGTCGCTTGCCCCGCTCTCCTTGGCGGTGAGATCGAACAGCACGACTTCATTGGTCTCGACGTCTTGAATCCGCACACGCTGGGTATCGAACGCCTGACTAGCCTTGAGGTAGATCGCCCCACCCGCGCTCTGCACACGCAGCGTATCGGGATCGGCGATTTCACGCGGAAGACCCACACGCACGTTGCGATCGAGCACGATGACTCTCTCGGTACCGACCGGCAGGTCGACGTCGAGGGGCTTGCGGTCCCAGTGCAGAATCTCCACGGCATGGGCCTGGAGCGCCACACTCAACAGCGAGGCGCACAGGCCGCCTCTCAACAATGACGCCTTGAGGCGATTCATGACTCACCCTCCTGCTGTGGAATTTCCAGCCGCTGGGCCGGGCGGGCAAGGCAGTCGATCTGCATGCCCCACTTGTTGTTCTGCGGATCGCCCTCGGCACGTACGACTCTGATGGGAAAGCGCATGTAGACGTCGCGCACGGGCGTGCCGGCGTAGGTTTCCTTGACGGCGAGATCCAGGTTCACGATCCATTGATCCCGAGAGACGACTTCCACTGAGCCAGGTCCTGACTGCTCGTTACTGAAACCACGACCGGGAATTTCGAAGACGCTCCGCTCCCGTTGATCCAGCTCGTTGCGCTGCTTGCGATAGCGATAGTCTTCTTCGAGCTCGGCCTGGCAGGACGGCGTCAAGAACGGTGAGTAGGCGTGGAGGTTGCGCTTGTAATCCGCCTCACCATTGGACGGCCAGCGGTTGATCTGCTGCCAGACGTAAGTGGTGAAGGCATAGATGGCGGAGGGGGGCTTTTCCCACCACTTCTGAGTCGAGCCCGTGCGCAAATCCGGTGGAATCGAGATAGTCATATCCTTGGGTGCGCTGTACCAGCCATAGCCCATGCCCGCGCTAATCAGAAACATGGCTATAATGGCTCCTCGGAGCGTGGTGATATGGGCATCGCGTGCCCCCAGCGCATTACGCAGGCGACTCATCGCAGTTCTCCTTGACTCCGGGGCTCACGCCCAAGGCGATAGGGGCTTGAGCGAGTGATGAGCGTTTCACCGCCGAGGTTGATGCCGTAGACGGCGAATCGATACAGGATCTGGCGATAGAGCAGCGAGGGAGGACGGCCACGTCGTAGCCGACGCATGACGGTGCCGCCGACGACCAGGGCGAGTGCCATGACCGCTACGGCAACGGTAGGTGCCATGGCAGGCATCCCGAACACGAACGCCAGAACGATGCCCGGAAGCATGCCGCCGACGAAGCCCGCCACCGCCATGATGCAGACCTCCCGTAACGTCATGCCCCGAAAAACCACAGGGGCGTCGTTGATCCGTTTCGGCAGGAAATCGATGCTTGCCATGACGCCCCCTCACTGAGCCAGGATCGGTGCGGCTTCAGTGCTCAGCCAGATGATGACCAGGATCAGCACGACGCCGATGAAGGCGGTTACACCGAATTTGGTCCACTCGCCGCGCTGTCGCCCTTCGTTGAACGACGCCAGGCAGCCGATGCCGACCCAGATGAAGGCGGCGGTGCATAGCAGCAAACCAGCGAGGACGAAGCCGTCGTACATGTATCCCTGGGCAGTGGAACGAATCCCGCCACCGCCCTGCGTCGGCTCCTCGAGTGTCGGGAGATCGGCCAGGGCGAGACCCGGTAGCGCCGTGCTGGCCAACACGACGAATTTTTGGCAGGTGCGGTTGAACCCACCGCCAATACGTTGGAACAGTGATTGCAACGACATGATGGCTTCCTCTTGAGATGGTTTGCCGACTTGGCTTTTACCCCAGCAGGGGCTTCTGCATGCCCTCATGACGAGGGTCAGGTTTGGCAATTTCCGTCAGGACAGAAACAGCCAGAAAAAAAGCAGGATTAGCAGCACTGACTTGACTGCAACGGTTGCCACGACGTCTCCGTCTACACGTCCCTTGACCCAACCGCGGTAGGCCGACATGAGAATCCACCCGGCACACAGCAAAATGGCCACACATCCCACACCGGCGATGAGCCAGGACAACTCCTGATCGCCCATGCCGGACCCCGCCTCGAACGCTTCCACTACTGCCCCCGGTCGTCGAGATAATCGCCGTCGAGCGGCTGGGGTTGTCGCGGCAGCAGGCGATCCGGTGCGAGGTAGGCATCGATACCGCTGGTGATGGACTGCAGGTCACTGCGTAGTCGAGGGATGTCGAAGTAGATCCGCGTGGATTCGGGATCCGCGTTCTGCTGCCTGGCGTCGATGCGATCGACCACGACCTTGATCTGCTCGATTTGGGTCTGGATCAGTGCCAGGTCCCGGCGCTGGATCTCATCGATGTCACTCGCTTGCGCAGGACACACGAAGCTGTAGCTGCTGGCGAACAGGAGGCTCGTGAACAGCGTGGGAAAGGAAAAGCGTTGGCGCACCGTCATGGTTGAGTCCCGTCGTGAGTGGTGACGACATGGGTTCATGGTCGAGGCAACTCACTCGGGGATCAGCTCAAAACGTTAAGCGAAACAGCGGGGTATTCTTGAAGGCGCAAGAGGCGCCCGAACCACTAGGTGGCGTCGGGCGATGAGCGAGGGCTACTGGTTCAGAGGTACTTTTTGAAGCTCGAGGTCGCGATGGCAATCATCAGCCCAAACAGCAGGGCGCAGGGGAGCAAAAACAGGTTTGGGTGGATCGAAAACGGCAGCGACAGGTAGATCAACCAACCGGTCAGGAAAATCGGTGTCACCATGCGCTTGGCGTGGTGATAGATGAACGCCGACTCGCGCCCTGCCCCGAAGCGGCGCAGATCGCGACTCACCAACCCATCGATGAAACCCACCAACGCGGCCATGATGAACAACGGCGATGTCAGAATCAGAATGACGCAGCGCGTGAGGGTCATCAGAGTCACGAACATGGCCGCCTGCAGGTAAGTTTTCAGCGTCCCCGCCCAACCCACGGCATCGGCTCCCTGCTCAACCCAGCCTGCGATGCCGGATTTCACGAATATCCATTCATAGCAGGTGTCTACGATCATCGTGGCAAACTCGACAGGGGACGACACCAGCAGCGACTTGGAGAACTGGCTATCCAGATAGCCCATCTCGGCGAGCATGGTCTGGTGTGCGTGGTCGGAGCCTGACTGACTGAACCATTCGAAATAGATACCGACCCACTCGATCAGCACGCTGCAGATGATCGAGATCAACACGATCCATATCAGCGTGAACAGCAGCTTGAGCAACGTACCAACGAGCCCGCTGCGCTTCTTCTCGGCCCGCTGAGCCGGTGCCTCATCCCTCGCCATGACTCACCTCCCCGGCTCCGCCATCCACCACGGCGGCATCACGCTCGACCGGCTCATGCAGACTCGGCGGATTGCTGAAATCCATATGGATCGGCGGCGGCATGACGCCCGTCCACCACTGATCGCCCGTGGCGTATTTGGCGCGCATGCGACCCGCGATGTCAGCCACGTCCCTCGGCACGTCCTCGGTCTTGTCCGGCAACGGTAGCGGCATGCGGATCTTCCAGAGCTGGCCGCCCTCGAGCAGTGCAAAGGCCTGCCCCTTGGGGAGATTGATGACATCGTTAGACGTCAGCATCTCCACGGACTCGGTGCCGATGCGGTCGCCTGCCGAGGAGCTGAAGTCCTGGTCGCTGTTCACGTCAGCATTGTCACTGGCCATCGATACCATCAGCCGGGTCGAGACGTTCACCTTGGCCAGCTGGTCTGTCAGCAATCGCGCGGTGCGCTCCTCGCGCACCCTCAACATGATCAGGTTGTTGAAGTTGCCCACCACCTGGCCGGCCTTCGCCGTGGAGCCGATCCGCGCCTCGATGTCCGAGAGCGTCTGGGTATAGGCCGTCACCTGGATGCCGGCACCGCCCCCTTTGTTGATCAGCGGGATGAACTCGTCACCCATCAGCTCGTTGAATTCGTCGCAGTGCAGGTTGATCGGCAGCTTCTGGCTTCCACCCTCCCCGGGAAGACCATCCTCTGACCCGAATTTGTAGATGTGACCGGCGACCGACACGATGTCGGCGAACATCGAATTGCCCACCGCCTGAGCAACCTCAAAATCGCTCAGCGCATCGAGACCGACATAGACCACTCCTTTCTTGCGAATGACCTGCTGCCAATCGATGATTGGACGCTCGTCCTCGATGTCGTCGTAGTCGGGCGAAAGCAGCTCGGCGATCTTGCCGCTGGTCAGCTTCTCGAGCAGCGGTAGAAGTGACGCTACGATCTTGTCGAAGTAGGTCTTGTCGTAGCGCACTGCAGAGAGCAAGCCATCGAGCACAGGGTCGTTCAGCGATTCGATGACATCGGGCTGTTGCAGGTACTGAACGATCGCGACCACCCGCTTGTGACGCCCCTGCAGGTTACGCGGCGTGTTCTTGTCGTTGGTTTTCCCCTCGATGTCGGTGATCTGTTGGTTCGACCCTGGAAGCTGCTGCTCCAGCATCTGCTGGACGTACTGCATCAACAGCGCATCGATGTTCACCACATCAGCAAGGATCTGGCCGTAGCTTGGCCGCTCACCCAGCGCGTGACGGGCGCGGGCGACGATGTTGACGAAACGCCAGGCGAACTGGCGAAACGCGGCAGAGTTGCCCTCGCCGGAGAGCTGACCGGTCACGCGGGTCGATACTTCGGATAGACGCGAAAAGCGCCCCACGGCGTTGTAGCGGCACGAGACGTCCGGCCAGCCCAGATGGAAGATGTAAAACTCGTCACCCCTTCCAGCCTTCTGGGCCTCGGCGTACATGCGCATCATCAGATCCGCGTCCCCCTTGGGATCGAAGCAGATCGTGATGTCGCCGCGCCGGATGTCCTGGGTGATCAGAATCTCGGCCAGACGCGTCTTGCCCACGCGGGTCGTTCCCTCCACAAGGGTGTGCCCCACCCGCTCACCGAGCGGCATCCAGACGTCGTGCTCTCGCCACTCGACGGCATGCAGCGCCGGACGCCCGCCGACCGGTGGTAGCGGCCGCACCGGATTGAGCATCGAGTCCCAACGCAGCAGCGCGGCGATATGTTGGCCGACCGCTCCGCCCTCCATCGACTGCTCGAGACGGCGGGCGCGCTGATACCAAGGGCTCGGCTGGACGTAGCTCTTGGCAGCCGGCTGAGCCGCTTCATGCAACCGCTGGGTGTGCTGGGCATCCCATTTGAAGCCCTTGCCCAGCCACAAACTCCGGCGGCTCAAGGGCACCTTGCGCGCCGGCAACGCGAAGCGCGGCAGACGGCGCATGTTGCGGCGATAGCGCAGCACGACCCATGCCTGACGAAAGCGCCAGGCGCCGAACGCGGCAAAGCCCGCTGCCGTGGTGATGCCAACACTGGGCGCCAGTGCCAGCGACCAGGGTGCCCAGATGCAAAGGACGACGCAGCCGGCGCAGATCCAGACGGTGTACAGCTCGACGGCGGGCCGCAGGAGGGATTCGAGGGGGTGATTGCTGCTCATGAAGCGGCTCCTTCCCACCAGGGCTCAAGCGGAATGCGTTCCCCACAATCAAGCCGGGATTCATGCTCGTAGACATGGGCCTGATAATGTTCGATATGCACATCGCAGAAGCGCTCGAGTTCGGCCTTGGGGAGTCGCGGAGAGCAGATATGTCCTGGTCCCGCTTCCAGATCGAGCAGCTGCGCGTCGCCATTGTCGTATTCACGCAGATCAGACCCCGTCATATCCATAGCCATGCAGACATGATCAAGCCCCTCGGCAAACTTCCCCACCATCAAACGGATCGGCTCCTGTTCCAGCCGTCTGGCCGGCAAGTGCGGCTTCCCCTTCTCGACATAGGCGGGAGCAATGATCTGAAAAAGCTCTCCCGCACGATGAATGATATCCCCCGAACGTAACGCATCCGTCTCGACCTCTTTCCATCGATCCCAGACGAAGCAGTAAACGGTAGCCATGGATCGCTCCCCCTGTTGTGTCATTGCTCGATGCCCCGCTGGCTGATCAGTGCAGGGTAGTGTCGTAGGCCGAGTCGCTCGGCCAGTCCGTCGCCCGAGACAGGACGAAGCTCGAGCCCTCGCGCCGCGTCGCGCAGTGCTTGTAGAGACGGCTCATCGGCTACCTGGACGACTAGCCCCACCGCATTCATCTTGCGCAGGATGTCGCCACGCTGAGCCAGCCACTGTCGAGACAAGTTGTCGTCACCAATCAAAAAGACGGGCGTGAACCCGCCTGGCAGGTCCAGTTGACGCGGCGTCACGGTGCCGGGCGTCAACTGCTCGCTCTCGAGCGGCAGCATGTCCTGTTCCCCAAAGGGGCGAGCAGGACGAGCCTCGCCACCCAACTGCGGTGAGTAGCCTTGCTCCTCGCCGACCCCGGCCCCCTTGATCGCCACATAGTAAGGTCGGGCCGACTCGCCACCGTGGTCGGCGACCACGGTCAGTTGGGGTAGTCCTGGCGGTCGGTCTACCTCAGGCTGAGCCTGTGCGAGTGGTAGACAGAGCATCAGGATCAAGAACAGACAAGGTTTCGTCATAACGCCCCCTTCTCGACGTTCTTCCGAAGAGGGTCGAAAAGAAATGGCTCGCTACACGCGCTGCATTCCGTCCCGAATGTGGCAATTGGGGAGACGAGAAACACGCCTTCGGTATTGATGCAGGGCCAGTTGGAGGCGTGATGGACTGTCCCAACACCACAGGCCGGGCACTTCACGAGGACATCAGCTGTGCCAGGAGGTATTGAAACGCGCACTTCTCTCAGGTCTTCCATGGGCCGTTCCTTTCATTATCGACTGGCGACTTCAGCCATCCAGGGACGCTGCGCGGGCGTTACCCAAGTGACGTCGGTGTCGGGCGTGCGTGGACCGGGAGTCACCCAGGACAGCGCCTCACCAGACGCAGCTGAGTGATCACTCCCGATTGATACCATCGCAGGTCGATGCACCCGCTCCGGAGCAGGTGTTTGGCGTATAGCTATCCGTGTCGGAGACGCTGCTTCCAGAGAAGGGGACGTGCCGAGCCGGGCCAACTCCTCGCTGACCACGGATCGGTAGCGCTCGGCGGGGCGTCCGCCTGCCGGACGGTGATAGCGACCGGCCGCGATCAGCCAGTCGCCGGCGTCATCGAAGTGGCCACGAATGAGCGCCGCCGCTTCATCCAGATTGGCGTAAGGGTCGAGCCCCTCGCAGGGATCCGCGAAACGCTGGCCAGCGCCGAACAATTGCGGCTGCCAGCGCACGTTGAGCTGCGCGATCCCCACGTCGACGATCTGCGTCGTCTTGAGCGCGTCGGTCAACGCCCGGCACGCGGAGGTTCTATCGCCGAAGCGCATCGACTTGCCGGCGACATTCAACGTCCAGGGCCAGGGGCGACGCCCCGCGTCGAGACTCACGACCGACTCGGCGCTGGCCACGGCGTAGAGCACCGCCGGCGGTACACCATGATCCTCGGCGGCGACCACATAGGCTGATGGGATGTCGGGTTGCTCGGCATGAGCCAAGCTGGCAACTACCGCCGTCACCAGCCCAGTCAGTGCAGCTTTCAACGCGCGCGAGATCATTGCTTAGCCCCTCGGCGCGACACGCGGCAGTTCACTGCTGTCGACGTTCAGCGAGCCACCATGGTTGAGCGTCACCCTGCCGGCACGCACTTTCGCCGGTGGGATGCCGACCTGAGCCGCCCAGCTGCGAATGCGATCGTCGTCTCCGTTGGAGTCCAGGATCCAGATGTCCATGGCCGCACCGCTATTCAGCAGACGCTTCACGGTCGCATCGCATTGGTCACACCCCTCGGTGGCCACCACCACATTCAGGCGCTGGCTGGATGCCGATGGGTTGCTGCCGAACACCGACCGGGTCGCGTCTTCACCATCTCTTGTGGAAAATGAATTGACCGGCATGTCGTTGGGATAAAGCCGCTGCCAGGCGTCGTCGTAGGCGCGTTGAAACGCGAGTTCCGCCTCGACGCGGGCGCGCTCGGTTTCAACCAGCTTCTCGGCGTACTTCTGACGCTCGGCCTGACTGCGAGCTTCCAATCCCAAGGCGGTCAGCGGATCCAGATCGGGAGACCAGGTGCCACGCGGCCCCTCCATGATCGACTCGTAGCGTCGATACTCCTGCTGATTCAGGCCCCAGGCCTCGGCAGCCCGTTGACTGCTCTGCTCCAGGCGCGTCTGATCGATACGCGTCGACTCGCTCTCCTGCCCTTCCTGAGCCCATACGGGCAAGGCCGTAAACAGCAGCAGCACGTAAGCCAGGCGTCGATTGCAATTCAGCGTCATGGGGCTCTCCTCAAGGAACCGGGACGACCACGGTCTGGCCGTTGATGATGAACGCCGCCGAGTGACCCTCGATCGACGACAGATGCCACTGCCCGATCCTCTGCCCCTCACCTACCAGGCGTAGATCACTCAAGCGCCCGGCAGCCCCGGATGCCACGGCGAGATAGCTGCGCCCGCCACGCAGCTCGACGCCCGACACCGAGAACGGCGGTGACGGCGGCTCGGGTTGACGTCGTGTCTGACGTTGAGGGCTTGGCTGGCTTTGCTGGGTGCTGGTCTTTTGGCTGGCTCGGAGCTTGCGCACCTCCTCGATCGACGACTCGAGCGACTGCTCTTTTTCCTGCGCCGCACTGAATCGCACGTCCACGGAGTTGGACAGCTCATCGAAGCGTTGAGAGAGCGCCTGGACGCGCTCGGGCAATGCCTGCAGCAGCGAATCTTGTCGACTCGTCTCGAGATCGTCGAGGCGTGAAGCGATTTCGCCAAGGCGGTTGCTGGTGCCCTCGGCCTGACTGCGACGCTCGTCCTGGCCGCTCTGCAGCTCTTCGATCCGCACGCGCAGTTGGTCGATGACCTGCTGTTGAGACTGCAATCGAGACTCCAGCGTTGGCCCCTCCGGCTTCGAACCGGCAAATAGAACGAAGTAGATGAGCCCCAAAACAGCGAGAATCCCAAGCCCCAAGAGCGTCAGTCGCAGCGGACTCCAACGTCTGCGACTCTCTGCGTAGGGGGTATAATTTGGCGCCTCGTGACCGGTTTCCTCGCGGTTAGCGTCACTGAAGTCCTGTCTGTCGTCATCATCGTGATGGGAAAACGAGGGTTCGCGACGACCGACGCTTCCCGTATCCGAATCGACTGGCGCTTCCGATCGAGGTTCCTGCTCCGGATCACCTGAATCGACGGGCCGCTGGCGATCATCCGTCATGACCGGTCTCCTCGATCAGTCGCTGATCGCGTACCTGGTAGCAGATGGTTCGCGCGATGGGGTCGGCCTGAACCTCGAAAGCACTACCGGCGAGAACCTGCAGGGCCTCGCGAAGTGGCATCGGCCCCAGACGGAAATGCGCCGCCGGCAAGGGTCGGCTGTAGAGCAGCTGCTGCGGTTCACCCTGGGGAGCACATAGACTGTAACCTGTGTGCTGCAGGGTGTAGCGCAAGCCATCCTCCACCGATGGGCTCATGGAGGCAGGGATCGAGACATTGACGGTCTGCTCGAGTAGGTTGCGCTGCTGCAACGTGGCTTTGGCCGTGACCAAGGCGTAGCGCCCGCCTCGCATCACCTCGACTCGTGACGCATTGCGATCACGGTAGACATCAGGCTCGACATCGTGGGTGGGCTGATCCAGACCGGTGGCCACGACGCGGGCATGATGCCCTTCCTTGTTTCCCGCAAGGGCCATCTTCTCGGCGTCGGGATAGTCGGCGGCCAGGCGCTCGCTCTCGCTTGGCTGCTGGGATGGTTGCTGATGCGCGCAACCGGCGAGCAGCGCAATCAAGAATGCTAAGGGGACGACACGGGTTTTCTGGAAGGGATACATCGAGTTTGGCCTCGCGCGGGGGAACCTGAATGATCGTGATCGGGTTCACCGTGCCGAAGGCCGAGGGTACTCGCGACGGGAAATGTTAATTGCACCAGCAGGGCTTTTGGGTCCGGTCGGCGATATCACTCACAAGGGATCATCGAAGCCTTGAGCTATTTCTCTCAAGGGCTCTATCTATTGCACGACGTTGGCCCCATGATGCGCGCTAGAGACGATACGACTCCAGGAACACCGGCAAGGATGCCGTCGGGCAAGGACGCCACCTCACCGCCGGTCTGGAGCATTTTCCACCCTGGCTGACAACCAAAAAAAACGCCCCGAAGGGCGTTTGAGGTGAATCATTGGAAGTAGGTGGAAAACGAGGTCAGGATCTCGTCGTTGAGTGACGCGCCCAGCCTGCCAGCGCAATAGATCAGCGCACTCTGCTGATCAGGTCGATCGGCAATCCATTTCAACCCACCGAACTCATCATCGCGTCGAAAGATCGACCAGCTGGCCGAATCGAAGGGATGCGGGCGATAGCCGATCTCGAAACATTCGTCCGGCCGAAGCTCGTTACAGACCACGACATCGACTGCATTGGGGCCATAGCCCAGGATCCGCATCAGCGGAAGCCCATGACCGCATGCGGTCGTTCCGATCGTGTCGAGCACCTGACCATGCCATCGACTCCCCCTGGCAAACCGTTGCGCGATCGATGCCACGGCCTCGGCATCCGATCGAAACGGGCCATTGGCGCGTGCCACGACGGCATAGGCGCCATCCACGACATCCAGATACCATCCCTCGTGTTGATGAAAGAATATTGGCCAGCCAGCATCGGCCAAAGATGTCGCCAGGCTTGCCGCCGTGTCCGAGTCCCACTCGGGTCGTGACAACTCGGCACGAAAGCGCCGAATCAGAACGTCCCGAGCATCCTGGTGGTCAGCGGTACCGCCGAGGTTGAGTTCCTCGCAAAGCTTGTCGATGTTGACCACATCCAGACTCTCACCTCCGATATCCTGAATCGCATCGGGTATGTCCCATCCGGATGTTCGCTGTAACAGCCTCAGCGCGGCCAGGATCACATCCACGTCTTCCTGGGCCAGTTGATAGGTAAGAGTGTCACTCATGGGATTGCTCCTTCGTGTATGGGATGAACAGGAGCCATCCCCTCGGGGGCGTGGCCCCCGATTGGGTGATGGGTTAAGAGATCGTCAGGTCGCAGTGCCACACGTCATGGGGCGGCAATCGAATGCCTCGATCGCTGCCTCCGGCGAGTCACCGGAGAAAGGCCGCTCCAGTCTGTCGAACACGATCCAGGCACCATATCCCAGGCGACGTTCGTACTCGAAAGCACGCCGTAGATACCCTACCGAGTGGGATGACCAACCTGGGTTGCCTTCATAGAGGCTATGACCGGCTGGCTCTGACTTCAGGCAGTAAATCTTCATGTCGATGGCTCCAAGACAGGTGGAGCCATCCCACCGGGAAATGGCCCCGGGTGGGAGAAGAAACGTTAAGCCCGTCTGGCGACGGCGCTATCTGGAAGCGTTTCGGCAGTTCAATCCCGCCGAAACGAAAACAGCCTCCCGAAGGAGGCTGTCATGACGTGTAGGTATCTGTCTGAATCAGCGTTTTCGTCGCGCTTCCAACTTGCGATGTACGGAGTAGGCATAACCGCCGGCAATCGTCATCGAAACGGTCAGGACGACGAAAATTGTGCCAAGCAGCAGAGTCGCAGAATCCATCAGGCATCACCTCCATCGGCTTCGGCCTTGGTTATTAGTGAGTCTAGCATGCCTTTGGCGATGCCAGCGATCAGGGTCAGTAGAAGAAATACCGCCCCTGCCCAGAAGGCACTGAAATAGCCATCTGGCTGCGCCTTGAGCGCTGGCCCCAGAAGCACGGCGACGACACACGCAGCGGTCACGCTGCTGCTGATGCGATCGGCCGCGTCGAAAATCGCGCGAGCGATGCGAAGTCGAGAAAAATAAGACATGACATCTCCAGTCGATGCTGCAAGGGAGATGTCGCCCACCAGAGAGAGATCTCCCTGCGAGCGGGTGGGTTGAACCACACCCCCGGGAAGCTGACGCTTTCCCGGATGGTGAGGTGGTGGAATCAGATGACCGCTTCGGCGGCACCGACCGATCCGCTGACAACGGGTTGGGCAGGCGCATCGGTTCCCTGCGACGCTGTTTCGTCAGCCTGGGCACTGGTGTGGGTCGACGCGGTTTCTTCACGCCGTGGCGCTTCATAAACCTTGTCGCCATCCACCTTGGCCCAATTGACGAACAATAGACGCGCCTTGAGGCTCACGGCTGTTTCACCAGCGCGATCGCCCTTGGTCCGCGTGAACAGATCGGGATAGAGATCGCCGAGTTTGAAACCGATCAGGATCTTGGGCTCGTTGGCCCCTTTTTCCTTGCGATCGGCCACGGTTGCGGCGAACTTCTTGACCAGTTTCTCCGCTTCGGCACCACTGACGCGGCAGTCGAAACGGCGATACTCGACATCATTGGCAGGACCATTCAACGCGGATATATCGCAAGCCCAGAAGGCATCGCCACGCTTGGGCGTGATCTTGCGGATCCGATTGACGTAGCCAACGCCAGTGATATGGAGATCGAAGAACTGATTATCGGTCGAGTTGGACATGGTGTTACTCCTTGGATTGAGGCACAGGAATCCAGGAGATACACCATCCCCATCGGGGGAAGTGTTCCCCCGGATGGGTGGTTCGGCGCGAGGCCGAGTATTCGGAAGTGGCATCCGGCTCAGGTGAGCGCCGTCTCTCGGGATGCGTTAACGGCTTCGGGAATTGCCCGAAGGCAAAAGGCGTCACTGATGACCGTCAGTGACCAGCGGCTTACATCGACAGGATTGCGCCACTTCTTCACGGCGTCAACCCCAAACCTCGATCGTCAATCGCAAGCCGGGGCAGCGAACACTCGCCGCCTCGCCTTGGGATTGAGGACCAGCACTGCGCGTCCAGTCGGCTACCGATACCGGTTCGGGTAGCAAGTATGAATCAGCCATTATGCCGGCCATCGGCCATGCCCCTCGTAGTCATGGGTGACGATTGCCGCTGCATCCGGTCCCGAATCACGGCGTTGGACCGATACGGTTGTGCGCGGATCCCCGCACAAAGGGAGCCCAGGGGTCAGGCGGTGGGCGCCGCCACGGTAAAAACAGGTCCAACCGGCCAGCAAGACACCTTTGACGAGATGCCTGGCTGGCCGGTCGAGATGGACTTGAAAAAGTGGTCGACGACCGGTCGACCTGAAACATAGGGAACCTGGAACCCGAATACACGCCAATGTAGTGCAAGCGGAGCCTGCGAGGGGGTGCGCTCTTTCGCCAGGTGATAGCGCTTTGGGTTCGGACCCAAGGAGAGTCCAAAGGGACCAACTGATGACCGTCAGTTGGCAACGGGGTGCATGACCATTATCAGCTAGTCACCTCACTTCATCAAGCCAGCATACTGTTCGCCAGCACAGCTACGATCACAGGTATCAGTCTTCTTCCCGCACGACCCACCCTTCGACGGTATCGGCACCGTGCTCGTCTTTCCAAGACTTAAGCACCTTGTGGTTCCCGCCCCGGGTTTCGATGACCTCACCGGTTTTAGGGTTTTTGTAGATTTTGAGTTTTCTTTTCCGCCGACGACTCGCGGTCGAGACATTCGAAGCGTTGCTCGAATCGCTGGGCGAAAGCAGCTCGAGAACATCCTTGGCTTTCTTGCCATACTCATTCATCAGAGTTTCAAGCTTGGTTTTAAATTCGATCTCGCTTTGTAGGCGCTGGTCATTTTGCAATGCCTTGAGCTCTTCGGAGAGCTGCTTCAGGAGTTGCTCTTTCTTTGTGTATTCACTTAGCAATGACACAGGTTAAATCCGCGCTTTTTAAGCTATGGTCAGCAGAACATTATAACGGCAAAGGCAGATCTTATCTGCAAGGTTGAAATCTCTTAAAAAGCCCAGGAAATTGCTTCAAGGTTTCGGTTTACGGCTTCCGCCCATTTTATTCGAACTTCGAGAAGTCCTTTTCGCGATTGGTTTGGAGATGGCTCTAGTCCCAGTGCAATCTGGATAACGGGAGCAAGACCAGAAGGGACCATTGCTACTCTTGCGTTTGCGCATCTTCGCCTGGCATTTGGGACAGGTTTCGCTGGGTGCCTCGGGGAGATTCAGCTGGGGACGCTGAAGCGCGATCTCGATGAGCTTATTGAGCAGCACGCCTTGTCGCTCCATGAAATCATCCAGCGTCATCGCTCCCTCGGCGACCTGATCCAACGCCTGCTCCCATAGTGCCGTCATCCCCGGGTTGCTAATCTGAGGCGGCAACGCCGCGATGAGCCCCTGGCCCACCGGGGTCGAGACGATCGTGCGCCCCTTCTTCCGGATGAAACCACGCTTGAGCAGCGTCTCGATGATGCCGGCGCGTGTCGCTTCGGTACCGATGCCGGCACTCTCGCGCAGTCGCGCTCGTAGCCGCTCATCAGTGACGAAACGGGCCGCGTTCTTCATCGCCGAAATCAATGTCCCCTCGGCAAAGGGCTTCGGCGGTTGGCTCTGACGATCCTTCACCAGCAGATCCCGAACCGAACAGCTCTCCCCCTGACGGAGAGGCGGGAGCGCCTGCGCACTGGAAGCCTCCTGCTCCTCGTCATCACCGTCCTGCCCTTTGCCCTTCCCTCGGGGAAAGAGCACCTTCCAGCCATCGACCTGCACCTGTCGCCCCGAGGCGACGAAGGTTTCGCCGGCGAGATTCAGCCTGGCATCGGTCTGGTCGAACTCGTAGGCCGGCAGGAACTGCGCCAGATAGTGCCGACGGATGAGATCGTAAACCCGGAACTCCTCATCGCTCATCCGATCGATACGGCAAGGCGCCGTGGTGGGAATGATGCCGTGGTGAGCCGTGATCTTGCTGTCGTTCCAGACGCGACTCTTGAGCGTCTGGTCCAGTTGATCGATAACCGGGGAGAGCTTCTCATCCGAATGCAGGAGCGCCGTCACGACGGCCCCGACCTCGGACAGCATCGATATCGGCAGATAGCGGCAATCGGTACGCGGGTAGCTCGTGGCCTTATGGGTCTCGTAGAGGGACTGAGCGATGTCGAGCACCTGCTGGGCACCGAAGCCGTATCGCTTCGAACACTCCTGCTGCAGCGTGCCGAGATCCATCACCAGCGGCGCCGATTCTTTTTTGCGTGCCGTCTCGATGGCTGCAACGATCGCCGCCACCCCCTGGCATCGGGATGCGACCGCTCGTGCCGCCTCCGGATTGACGCATCGCCCCTCCTCGTCGAGCCAGTCAGCATTCGCCGGCAACCACTTTGCCTGGAACGAACCGCCTTGCGTCTGCAGGTTTGCCACCACTTCCCAGAACGGTTTGGGCACGAAGTTCGCGATCTCCTGGTCGCGCCTGACCACCAAGGCCAGAGTCGGTGTTTGCACCCGGCCCACCGACAGGACGCCCTGGTGGCCTTGCTGCTGAGCCAGCACCGAAAAGGCGCGGGTCAGATTCATTCCAACCAGCCAGTCCGCGCGGGAACGGCCCAGTCCCGCCTGGTACAACGGATACGTCGACTCTCCCGGCCGGATATTGGCCAGCGCCTTGCGAATCGATGCCTGGTCGAGCGCGGACAGCCAGAGCCGAGAGACACGACCCTGATAGCGGCAGGCGTCAAGGATTTCGCGACCGATGGTCTCGCCTTCCCGATCGGCATCGGTGGCCACCACCACTTCGCTGCACTGTTTCAACAGTCCATGAATCACCTTGAACTGCTTACCGGCGTCCTTGCGCACCGTGTTCTTCCACTGCGCCGGACGGATCGGCAGCGACTCTAGTGACCAGCGCTTCAGCTCGGGATCGTAGGCTTCGGGGGGTGCCTGCTCGAGGAGATGACCGAAGGCCCAAGTTACAACGATGCCGTCGCCCTGCAGACAACCATTGGCTTTACGGGTCGCCCCCAGGACCGCGCCAATATCGCGCGCCTGAGAGGGTTTTTCGCAGAGAAACAAGCGGGACATGACACCGGGCCTCACAAAAATGGGTATGGCCTCAGCGTGACGGGCTGGATCAGGGGATTCAGCGGGGAATGTTAATCGAGCTGGAGCAGGTAATGCGCGTCGTCGATGATCCAGGCTTCCGCATTGCCATGGGCAGCGCCGCGCGTATTGTCTTCGGCCACACAGGCGACCTCCGGGTGTCGTCTTAGCGCCAGAGCCAAGCGCCGAGCCAACAGGCCATTGAACGGGATGTCAGCATCGAGCCAGAACCACTGGGCCGTGGAAGCATCGTCGATAGTGACGATCTCACCGCTGAGCCAGCGCACCGGGATCAGGTAATGTCCCTGACCGGGCTTGAGAATGGTCGGTTTTAGCAACATGCCGTCGGGGGCGAAACGGCAATCGACCGCGTGATCGATGATGGCCTGAATCTCCGACTCGATCAGCGGGCGACGTCCCGGGAGCGGGCGAATGAAGAACCGCTGATAGACCGCTGCCTCAGTCTCTTTCATCCTTGAGTATCCCCAGGTCGATCCAGTCGACGACCGTCTCGGTGCCGATATCACATTCGCGCATCAATGCCTTGAGACGAACACGAAACTCGACGACCCGGCCGGTCTCCTGCGCGTCGTCGAGTTCCCGCAGCATGTTGCCCAGCTGTTCGTCCAGACTCCAACCATCCTTGATGGTGAAGAAGTTGGGCATGAGTGATCAGTCTAGCGCGGCGTTGAGGCGCTGTGTCAGCGCAGACTCCATGGCATCACCGTCATACAGGGTTCGCTTGGCGGCCGGAGCCCAGCTGTAGTGGATGCGCGAGCCCGCGCCGCTCTTCTCGATCTGAACCCGCTGCAGGATCGAGTATCGCGTCCCGCCAAGGGTCTGGCGTCCGTAATCACCGAGATTGTAATAGGCCCCCGGCGTGCGGTCGTGCTTCCAGGCGACATCCCCCATCTGCATTTTGGCCGTCGTGCTTTCCGGGCTCTCGAAGTCATTGGGGGAGCGGAATCCCATCGCCGACTTGATCCGGGCATAAGCGGTATCGACATCGACGCGGGAATCGATATCGACGGAACCGCTCTGACTGCCCAGACTCTTGGCGTCGACCGTTTGCCCCTCGGCATTGGTCGCCACCTTCTGCGGCGTCTCGCTGGGGTCGTAGTTCAGCGGTTCACCCGTGACCGGATTGTCGAAACAGGTGACACAGACACCGTTCGAGTAATAGTGATCCTGCGCCGCGCATCCGGCCAACGCCACCATCCCCACTGCCACTACCCAGTGCTTCATCCCACTACTCGTTCGTCTCATATTGAATCGCCCCTGATACCGTAGATCTGCTCACCCCAGACCGTCCGAATCCGTGTTCACCGGATTGTCCCATTCGCCCTCTGGTCCAGCGGACTTGGAATACGCCCCCTGTTGCGAAGGCGGCTGACGAGGTGTCTGCTGTCCCTGAGCTGGCTCAAGCACGACCTGGGCGACGCGGAACGGGAGAATGCCGATGCGAACGGCCTGCACCTTGAACTGCGACCGGCTGTTGCCCTCATTATCCTGCCACTCATCCAGCACCATGCGGCCCGACACCATGACCCGCATGCCCTTCTGGTAGAGCTGGGCCCACTGCTCGACATCGCGATGCCAGATCTCGACGTTCGCCCAGAACCCACCCTTATCGACATTGCCGGTATCGGTTGGCACCGGATTGTCGAAGCGGACGTTCAGTCGCATGACGCCACGCGGTGGCTGATTGCCGTTGGGGGAGAACATCTTTACTTCCGGATCCGAACCGATGTTCCCCTCGCCCATGAAATGCGTGCTCATATGAATCTCCTGAATCGAATGTATGCCCGACTACAGTGGCCGGGAGCGGCAAAGGGCGTCAGCGGGAAACGTTAAGGCCGGTGGCGAACTATTCCGGAACGTTGCAGGTGTCAGACCATGGCCTCGATCTCGTCGAGGTCTTTCAGCAGGCGATTGAGGCGATCGACCTGTCGAGTCGCCGCCGCGACTTTGGCATTGAAGATCGCGCGCTCGGTCTCGATCTCGATCAACTGACGCTTCATCCCCACCGAAACATCACCGTACTGGAGCACGGCCTCAAGCAGACGTCGCCCCATCTGGGTCTGGGCCTTGTCGCGCCACTGCACTGCGCGTACACGCCCCCCGCTGTTGTTATGCGGTTTGAGCCAGAGACCTGCCTGGACCACCGTGCGGTTGTAGCGGTTGGCGAAGTCCGCTGCCTCTTGCCACATCCGACGACACTCCTCTTCCAGCTCGTCCCGAAATCGAAGAATCTCCCCTTTACCCTTAAAGGGTTTTAAAAGGCCCTTTGCGTACTGATTCAGTGCAAAGTCCTGACGCTGTTCCAGTGCAGTCATCGCGCTTACGGTCCTGTCCTATTCTCGTTGCAGATACTTGGTAGCCCCACCGATCCTGCGGGGAGTGTTTCCGGGGAAACACCCTGGCTTGGTCTCGTTGGAGTGTTTCCGGGGGAAACACCCCGGCCTGGTCTCGTTGGAGTGTTTCCGGGGGAAACACCCCGGCCTGGTCTCGTTGGAGTGTTTCCGGGGGAAACACCCTGGCCTGGTCTCGTTGGAGTGTTTCCGGGGGAAACACCCTGGCCTGGTCTCATTGAAGTGTTTCCGGGGGAAACACCCTGGTCTCGTTGAAGTGATTCCCCGGAATCAGCCACCGATCCTGCGGGAAGTGATGCCAGTGGCTTCACCTGCAGCATTAGTCCTCGGAGGCTCCGGGCTGGGGTAGCAACTGGTCGTCGTCCAGGTCCGCGCCTTCGAGTCTGTGTCCCTGATCGCTGCCGGACGGTGAAGCTTCCTCACGCCGGATCGTCGGCGCAAACTCGCTGCGGCGCGTCCCCTCCAGGATGTCCTGCGGCAGCTCTCCGTATTTCTCGAGGGCGTTTCGCGCCTTGGCGTTATTAGCCGCGAAGTCATCCCGCGTTGCCCCGCTGAACCCGGGGAACTTGACGGGGGCGTAACAGAGCGAACGCAAGGCATGACCGCCCTGATCACGGATCATTGCGCCGCGTTGCTTGTTGCCCAGCAATCCAATGTGATGAGCCAGCAAGACATCGCGCACGATGCTGTCGTACTGCATCAGCAACATGACGGCCTGCCAGCCCATCTGCCCACCGGTGAACACGGGCGTCACGAACGGTTGCTGGCTGACGTTGCGGCTGACATCCAGCCCTTCCGGGATCTGCTTCAGCACACTGCTGACTCGAGTTTCCAGTTGCTGCAGCGCCTGTCGGGTCTCGTCGACCTTCTCCTCGAGCATGAGCAGCCAGCTATCGGCATAGGGGTCGTCCCGGCCTGCTGCCTGGTGAACACGACCGGCCAGCGACAGGAACTGCTTGAGGCCAACCACCTGGGGTTTTCCGCTCTCGACTCCGCGCCCGTGCCAGGCAAGCACTGCCGGATAGGTGTGCAGGGTCATCTCGATCTTGCTGCGTAGCTGCCCTACACGTGGCTCAGTGCTGGCCATAATCACTCCTGAGTCGTCGATGCACTGGATGGGATGCCAGCATCAGGGGTCGTTGAGCATTGCCCTACCGAAAATGTTAAACGCGATCTCAAGGGTTTCTAGCGCCGAAGTCCGAGGCGCTTGAACATCTCCCCTCGCGCCTGCTCGGTTGCAGCCGAAATCGGCTGCGGTTCCGGCTCGGCCGGTTTTGGCGGCGACATCGCCACCACCGGCGCGGTGACGACCCGGTTCTGTTCATCACTCGTTTCGGCCTGGTCACGCCGCTTGTTGGCGACGCCGCGCCCGAAGTTCGTCAGCTGGAAATTGTCCGAGGCGGCACGCTTGGCCAGGGTGTGCAGGAAGCCCAGGGTGTTCTTGACCTTGCCGGCATCGACCCGCCCGGCGGCTTCGTCGATCACCGCCTGCTGCATCTCGGTCGACAACCCCGTCAGCAGGAACGTGACCGATTCCCGCTCGTCGGCAGTCAGTTCGAGCGGCCAGCTCCAGACCAGCGAGGTGTCGCCCGGCTCGCGCGCGGTGGTTTTACAAACACTGTTTGTATAACTACGTACTGTAGGGCGAGCCGCATCGGAAACTGTGTCGCAAGTGCCTGATTCACGCATGAGTTTCCGCTGGAAACTGGGATCTTCGGGTTCGGGAAACTGCCCGAGTTTCCGCCGGAAACCGGGCGAATCTGGCTGAGTTTCTGCCGGAAACTGGGCGCCGGCTGACTGAGTTTCCGCTGGAAACTCTGCACGCCTCTGCCGCTCGGCACGCTGGTCGATGACATCGAGTCGGGTCGGCAGCTCGAGCACTCCGCCCTCGGCCAGCTCGTCGCGGACGAGTTGCGCCACCTCGGCCACATCGCGGTTGTGATGACGGGTGCAACGGATGACGTACTCGATGTACTCGGCATCCAGCGACAGCGACTCGGCAGGTGCCAACGGCTCGTCGTGCAGCACGTAGACGTTGCCGATCATGCGCCCGTTACCGGTGTTGCGAGCTTTCATGCCCAGGGTCATCCACCGGGTCAGCCTGAGGATCGCGATGACACGCGCCACGGTCTTGCGTGACGCCTTGCGGTTCGCACCGGAACGCAGCAGCGGCTCCAGTTCGTCATAGGTGGGAAATGCAGTGGTGCGATCGGCGTTCGAGAGCAGCCGGATCATCTGCCAGCCGAGCACGTCGACCGCGCCCAGGCGTTGGTCGAGCAGCAGGGCTCGGGGAACGGTTTCATGGGGGTTCCCCATGAACAGCAGGCCGTCGAGCGCATCTTCCTGACTGTTTGACGCCGAGGCGGCATCGCCTCGGCGTTGAGTCATGGATGACGCGGCGCGCCCGATGAGCGCGTCAAAATGTTTCATCACGCCACCCCTTCACGCACCACGCCCTCATCCTCGGCAGGCAGGCTTTGCTGTCGCGCCTGCTCCGGCTGGGTCCACTGCTTGATCAGGGTCCAGATCACCGCCAAGGGCAGCGCGACCTCTTCGGCCAACACCAGCATGCCGCGAATGTCTTCCACGGCACCGGGGCCAGCCGGGTCATCAGAGATGGTCTGCCAGCGGTGGTACGCCTCGTGCTCTACCTTCTCTTCCGGCATGGGCAAGCGTCCCTGCCGGCTCGGCACGCCCAGCAGCGTGCGACGCGCCGAGCAGTCGTTCGGGGTCAGACCGAAGAAGGTGGACAGCATGTGCACGCTGGCCCCGTGTCGAATGCAGTGATCGACCAGCCCGTCGCGATCCTGGTCGCGATCGACTCGGCGCAGCGCCGCCTTGAAGGTGTCGTGATCCAGCTCGAACCGGGCCACGCCCGGAAACTCGTGGATCAGGGACTCGATCTCGCTGGCCCGCAGACGACTGAGGCTCTGCAGCTCGTCGTCGCGGAAGCCCAGCGCGCGAGCTCGTCGCATGTCGCCCTCACGGATCAGGATTAGCGCCTGGTTGAACAGCGCATGGTTGAGTTGCGGTGTTGCCATCACGAATCCCCCTCTGCATTGAGCACGTCACGCAGCACCCGGATCAGCCGGGTCAGCCAGAACACACGAACGAAGAGACCGTCGGGCAGACGCATCTCGGCGTCGTCACCATGACTGCCCACCAGTTCACCCAGCAGCGAGATATCGCTCGGCATCACCGGATCAATGTTGCCCTCGAGACCGGCCAGCAGTTGCCAGACGAGCTGAGCGCGGCGGCTGGGAGCTCCCTCAAGCGGACTGAGTTCGTAACCGATACCGTCGCGAGCGTTGAGGCGAATGACTTCGCTGGATCCGCTGGCCTCGATTCCCGCCCAGCTGGCCAGCACCTGGACCACTTCTCCGACCTGCATGCGCAGATCCTGGGCGTTGCGACGCCAGGTCGGCACATGCCAGAGATCCGTGATCGGGGCGACACGGCCACCGTCCTGGAGCGGCACACTCTTGAGGGCCGCTGCCTCGAAGTCGATGGCCTCCTCGCCGTGCTCCTTCGCCTGCCAGTGACGCAACTGGCGATGGCCTTCCGTCTCGTGGTGGGGAGAGAGGGTCAGATCGGCTGCGATGGTCGCCTGCTCCTCGGCAGAGCGCGTCGGCTGAGGTGTGTGCTCCTGCAACAGACCATCGGTGTCCAGCAGCCCGCCAGTGTTGTCGTTCCAGTCGTCATCGAAGCTGCCGCCCTGTGGGGCCACCGGTGTTCGCTGAGTCTGAGCCTCGAGTTCGGCGTTGCGCTGCTCGAGCTGTTCGAGCTGGGCGCGCATCTGTTTCATGGCGACCGACTCGCCCACCCCGCCCGTATCCGGCACACCGCGCGTCGGCGACGGTTCCGGCGTGGGATCGAGGTCGCTCTGGCCATCGCCGAATGTCAGATCATTGGGGTCGAGTTCACCGTCGCCGCCGGTGGGCTCGCCACGGCCTTGAGAGGTTTTGGCGGTCGATGGCAGCGAGGGGGCGCCCGACGCCTTGCCGGATGACGAGCCATCCGGGGAGGTGTCCGGTTTTGGTGGATAGAGGTGGCGCTCCTGGGGATGACGCAGTCGTTCCAGCTCACTATCGACGGTGGTCCAGATATCCGCGCGCTCCTCGTCCGTTGCCGCCCGGGCATACTTGCGCACGGTGAACCAGTTCTTCCACGCCATGTCGATGGGGTTGAAGTGCAGGCCCGTGTGCTCGTTGAGCATGCCCTTCAAGCGATCCTCGACGATGTTCCAGCGAAACTCGGTCTGCCCCTCGTGATCGAGCTGGGCCATCTCCTCATGCCAGGCCAGCGCGAAATCGCCTTCGACGACGTTGTTGGCCCAGCGCTCACCCTCGCCCAGGTCATCGGCGTGCTCGATCCAGTAGTCGGCACATCGGATCCAGCACTCGTCGCAGAACTGGCGATAGGAGATCAGCTTCTCGATCTGTCCCTTGCCCATACCAGCATCCAGCGTCAGCGGCAGGGTCGGCAGAAAATGCTCGATGGTGTAAAGCATTTTCGAGATATGGCTGTGGTTGATGGTGTAACCCAGGACGCGTAGCCGCTTGGTCAGCTCACGCTGGGAGATGGTCTCGCCAGCGTCTTCCTCGATCATGCGCTTGGCTTCGAAGATCCCGCGCGCGCGTTCGATCCAGCTCAGTTGCCCTCGGTTGTCGTTCTCGGCCAGGTGGCCGGCGAGCACGTTGATCTCCCCCTGCCACGGAATGAAATGACAGTCCTGGTGATAGAAGGACTGATCGCCCGTCTCCTGGTACAGCTCATTGAGAATGGTCAAGCGGGTGTTGCCACCGTCGGAGATCATGTAGCGGTCATCGCCGGGACGCTGCGTGACGGTCAACTTCTGCTTGAGCCCGACCGCCTTGATCGACTCCTTGATCTCATCAAACTTCGGATTGTGATGGGTTCTGGGGTTGCGGTCGTAGGGACGCAGCTGATCCAGCGTGAGCGACATCGCCTGTTCGCGGGTTGGTGCCGGCAGCCGATCGGTGGGCTGGCTCCTGAGCGTCGGCCCCGGCTGGTTCAGCTTGGCCGTGATCTGGTCGGGGGTAACGGATGGTTTACTCATGAGGTCCACTCCGGCTGCCGCGAGGCGCAGCCATCAGAATCGAAAAAATGGTTCAACTGCTGGTTGAGACGACCGATGCTCTGGGTCAACCCGTGTAGGCTCAGGTCGCTGCGCGTCTGCGGCGGATGCTGCTGGCACAGCGCCTGCAGGCCACGACGCAGATCGAGAAGATTGTCGTTGACGATCACCAGCAGCTCGAAATCGCTGAGGTCGAAATACTGGAGCTGTGCCCAGCGCAGGCTGTGGTGGGGCTCCATCTCGAGCCGACTGGCCTTGTCGCAGGCCATATGGAAGACCAGCCAGGTATCGATGAGCAGCGAGCGCAGCGCATCGTTGCGCTTGTTGTGCGCCTGGGGATGCGCGGCGAACCAGGACTCCAGTGTCTCGACCCAGCCGGCAAAGGGATCGAGCAGTCCCAGGGCCAGACATTCCCGGCCCTGCAGATAGCGCTCCATACCCCGGTCGGTCGCGGCGCGTGTCGGAAACGTGATGATCTCAGCCATGGGACAGCTCCTTGTGTTGGTCGCGATCGACGCCGCCATGCAGACGCGCATTACGGCCAGCGGCGTACCCCCGGGCCATTGCCCGCTGATCGTCACGGCGTTGACCGCGATCGATGGCCTCCATCGCTTCGAGCTGGGGATAGAAGCGCTGCTGGAAGTGCTCGATCGCCGCGACCGACGCCTCCGTCTTCTGCACCGGGACGATGTGCTCATATGCCCCGGCGACCCATGCCAGCGCATAGGCGTCTGCCCGACGGATCTTGGTGACGCGCTTCGCGCGCTTGTGCATGCCGTTCAGGAATGCCTTGCGATCGCTGAGCAGCTGACGCTGCAGCACCTCGAAGGCATAAGCCGCGATGCGTACCTGGCTCGCCTCACCGAGGAAGGCGAAGTACCCCTGCCAGCTCTCGAACGTAGGACGCGGTTCGTAGACCGTGGCGGTACCGAAGGCGGCATTGACCAGGCTGGCCAGATGATCGAGCCAGCGCGGCGGCTTGCGCCCGGCCGGGGACTTGACGGCCACGCGGTCGATGGTCGATGCCGCGACATCGATCTCGCTGACGCCGTACTCGTCCATCAGATGCTGCGCCTGACGCAGGGCCGTTCCGGCCTCGTGCTCGTTGGCAGAGTGCGACAGCGCCAGACAGCGCTCGATCTTGCGAAGGATGCGATCGGGAATCATGCCTCATCCCCCTCTTGTCGCTGTACCCTGCGCAGCCGTGCCAGCACGTTCTTCTCGGCACGCGCGTCGCTGGGTGAAAAACCGGTGAATACGGGCGGGCAGCCCGGCTTAATGAAACGAACGTGGCCACCTCGGGTACGCTCGACGTTCCAGCCATGAGTCACGGCGTAACGCACCACGCGCTTCAGGGCGCGCGTCGAGCAGCGGATTGGCAGTGCATCAGGCATGGGTCACCTCCCCGATGACTTGATCGGTGTGATCAAGCTGCTGACGAAACAGATCCAATTGCCCCTCCAGCGACAGGATCAGTTGCTCCCGCTCATCTCGAAGCACACGACACTCGCGATTAAGCCGTGCGAGTTCTTCGCGCTTTTCAGCGAGGCGAGTTTCAAGATCCTGGAGATCGTGAGCTGTACAGTTCATGGCCGCGACTCCTGTAACTGTTTCCACGCCAGTGATTCGAACCGGGTGCTCGAGCCCACGAACGTCAGATGCACCGTGCCGGTGGGACCGTTGCGCTGCTTGCCAATGATCAGCTCGGCCAGCCCCTTGTTGTCGGGGTTATCGGTGTTGTAGACCTCGTCGCGGTAGACGAAGCCGATGACGTCGGCGTCCTGCTCGATCGCGCCCGAGTCGCGCAAATCGGCCATGCAGGGCCGCTTGTTGGGGCGATTTTCCAGCGTGCGGTTGAGCTGCGAGAGCGCCACCACCGGGCAGTTGAGATCCTTGGCGGTGGCCTTGAGGATGCGCGAGATCGCCGAAATCTCGTTATTGCGGTTCTCGCAGCCCGGCTCCTCGAGCAGTTGCAGGTAGTCGATGAGGATAAGGGCCGGCTTGCCATGGCGGCGCATCAGCCGACGGGCGCGGGACTTGAGCGAAGTTGCCGAGAGCCCGCTGGAGTCGTCCACGAACAGACGCTCCTCGAAGCCCAGTATGCGATTCGTGGCGGAGGTCAGCTTCTCCCAGCCCCCGTCGCCCAACTGGCCAGAGCGGAGTTTGCTCAGGTCCAGCCGCCCCATGCTCGCCATCAGACGCAGCATCAGCTGCTCCTCGGGCATCTCGAGCGAGAAGACGAAGATCGGTGCGGTGGCCAATTCGGTGCGACCCGCCGTGGCAACCAGCGCATTCTCGACGAGGTTCATCCCCAGCGTGGTCTTGCCCATCGATGGGCGACCGGCGATGACGATCAGGTCCGAGGCCTGCCAGCCACAGGTGAGCGCGTCGAGGTCCTGGTAACCGGTGGGTGTGCCGGTAATGCCATCCTTGGCGTTGAAGGCACGATCAATAGTATCGATCGCTGCGGTCAACGCTGGACGTATGCCGGTTTCCTTGCCCTGCCGATTTTCGGCCAGCTCAAACAGTTGACGCTCGGTGGCTTCGACCAACGCCTGACTGAGCTGCTGTCCATCCAGCGCCCGCTGACTGAGATCACGCCCCATGTTGACCAGCTGCCGGCGACGCTGATGCTCGCGAACGATGCCGGCATAGGCGACCACATTGGTTGCCGACGGCGTGTTACGGGCCAGCTCGGCCAGGTAGGACAAGCCGCCGCAGGTCTCGAGATTCCCATCGCGCTCCAGAACTTCGGAGAGCGTCACCACATCCAGCGGCTTTTCGTCATGGGATAGCGCTTCCATCGCCTTGAAGATCAGCCGGTGCGGGTACTGATAAAACGCGCCGGCATCGACGATTTCGCAGATGTCATCCCACTTTGTGTTATCGAGCATCAACGCGCCTAGCGTGGACTGCTCGGCCTCGATGCTATGCGGTGGCAGAAGCCACCTGGCCTCGGCTTCGGCGGATGCCGGGGATGCGGCTTCAATGGACATGACCCACTCCCGATTTCCCGGTGCCGGATTTACCGCTCGGTGCATTGGTGCCCACCGCGCGGATGGCATCGGCCCACTCGGGATAGAGATCGATGGCCACGGCCTTGAGCTGGTCGGCACAGGCCGGAGCCTTGCGGCTGTATGGCTTGCGCGGCTCGACCCGGTGGACGGGCAAGCCCTGCAGCGCTGCCGAACGATAGGCTGAGAGATTGACCAGCGGCGTCTCGAGCACGCTTATGCAGTGATCTTCGACCTCGGCATACATGGTGCGAATGCTGTCGGCAATGTCGCGGGCATCGCGCAGTTGGTCGGTCATCTTGTTGAGCAGGATGGAGACCGGCGGCACCTCGAAACGGGTATAGCGTGCCAGCTCGCGCAGCTCGTTGAGCATGCCCTGAGTGCCGCGCACGAATTCGCGGGCGGTGAGCAATTCGGGAACGATGGGAGAGATCAGCCGATCGGCGGCCATGACGGCCATCTCGAGAATCACCGAGCGCGCACCCTGGGTATCGATCAGGATGGCGTCATAGCAATCGGCGAAGCGATCGAGGAGGTCAATCAGCCGGAAACGACCATTCGGGGCGTTGAGCAACAGCTGCTGCAACTGGTTCCGATAATCGTTGGAGACAATGATGTCGAGATTGGGGATAGCGGTCTGCGAGATGATCTGGTCAAGGTCGACCAATTCTGTCGCGAGCAGCTCGTACACCCCACCAGGGGCAGGCTGGGACAGCTCATAGTAGGAGGAGAGGGTTGGCTGGGAGTCGAGGTCGATGAGCAGGACCCGTAGACCGGCGTCTGCCAGGAGACCGCCCAGATTGGCCGTCGTGGTGGTTTTCCCGACGCCACCCTTGGAGCAAACCGTTGCTGAAACACGCATAACTGCACCTCATCCGTCAGTCATTGGAATGAGTGCAGAGGCGGTATTACATAGCAGGATGTCTTTCTAAGCGTCCAGCTGGCTCCCTGAGCAGGACTCGAACCTGCGACCCAGCGATTAACAGTCGCTTGCTCTACCAACTGAGCTATCAGGGATCGATTTGAGCACTTCTCGACGCGATGATAGCGATGGCTCCCCGAACAGGACTCGAACCTGTGACCCAATGATTAACAGTCATTTGCTCTACCAACTGAGCTATCGGGGACCATCCTTCAGCACGCGGCGTAGTATACGCGCTGAGTCTTTTGCGTCAAGGCCGATACGCAGGAATCTTCAAAAGAATGGAAACGAATTATCTAGCGCAATCAATACGCTGCGGAGTCAGCGTCTATCGCCGATTCGGCATGGAAGCCGAGCGAACGGACACGACACGGCGCATGAACGGCACTCGAACGGAAAACGCATCAACGAGCGGCGTTCGAACAGACAATATATGAGCGTGAAAAACGACGCGCAGCCGGACCGTGCGACAAGGAACGGATCGGAGATCGATAAGGCGTGTATCGTTGAAGCGAGAAGAGAATCGTTGGTGGCTACGCCCTGATTCGAACAGGGGACCCCATCATTATGAGTGATGTGCTCTAACCAGCTGAGCTACGTAGCCAACGATGTTACTTGTACTGCAGACGTCGCCGAGCGACAACGGGGGCGGACTATACCTGCGAGCTCGCCTAAGGACAAGCCCGCAGTGAAAATCGAGGCGAATTTTTGCTGCACCTCATCCTTTCCGCGCCGCCCCCGGCGTCGTTAGATATCCAGCGCCTGCTTGACTGCCGGCAAGCCCGGTTCGCCGTCGGCCGTCTTCACGCCTTCGAGCCATCCGTCCAGCGTTTCGGGATGGGCCTTGAGCCAGGCGCGAGCGGCGTCTTTCTCGTCTTCGCCGTCGTCCATGATGCTGCCCATCACCTCGTTCTCCATATCCAGCGTGAAGCTCAGATTCTGGAGGAACTGGCCGACGTTGCCGCACTCGTCGATGTAGCCGGCACGGGTATTGGTGTAGACGGTTGCCCCACCGTAATCCGGGCCGAAGTAATCGTCCGCGCCGGACAGGTAGCCGATATCGAAGTTGGTATTCATCGGATGCGGTGCCCAGCCCAGGAATACCATCCAGTCCTTGCTCTGAGTGCGCGCCTTGACCTCGGCCAGCATGCCGGCTTCGCTGGAGTCGACCAGCTCCCAGTCGTCCAGACCGAAGGCATCGTCATCGATCATCTGCTGGATGATCATGTTGCCGTCGTTGCCCGCCTCGATGCCGAACAGTTTGTGGCCGAACTGGTCCGCATGCTCGTCCAGGTCGGCGACCGAAGTCACGCCAGCGTCGATGATGTATTGCGGCACGGCCAGGGTGTACTTGGCCCCTTCGAGATTCGGGCGGGGGCGATCGACCTGACCTTTCTCGATGTAAGGGTCGCTGATCGATTTCATCGACGGCATCCAGTTGCCCAGGAAGACGTCGAAGTCGCCGTTCTTCATGCCCGCGTAGGCCACCGGCACGGAGACGGTATCGGAAGTCGCTTCGTAGCCGAGCCCTTCGAGCACGACGCTGGCCAGCGCGGTGGTGGCCTGAATGTCGGTCCAGCCCACCTCGGCGAAACGGACGCTCTGGCAGCTTTCGGGTTCCTGCGCCTGTGCCTGAGCCTGCGCCACCGGTATTGCCGCCAGGCTGGTGCCGGCCAGGGTCCAGAGAATGGTCGAGTATTTCATGCTTCAACTCCCTGATCGTCTTGTAGGTTATCGTCAATAATCACTGCTTATCGAATGCCGAATTATTCATTCGATAGCACAATACAGTAGTTTTTATTGATTGACCGTTCAATAAAAAATTCCCATAATGATGGCTCGCTGGGGATAAAAGCGAAGTTAATGAAAGCGGAATGGATGGGCGCTAGGTTGTTCAGCGCCATGCTCGAACCGTCTTCGGACGCCGCCTGAAGCGGGCGACTCGCAGATTCTGATCCCCTCAGCCCCGATTCAGGAGGAGCGCCGTGCCGAAACTGGGTATGCAGCCCATTCGTCGCCGACAATTGATTCAGGCAACGCTGGAAGCGATCGACGAGGTAGGG
Source organism: Salinicola sp. MIT1003 (assembly GCF_001858555.1). NCBI lineage: Bacteria > Pseudomonadati > Pseudomonadota > Gammaproteobacteria > Oceanospirillales > Halomonadaceae > Salinicola > Salinicola sp. MIT1003. Next base: position 176,478 of record NZ_MCAP01000033.1, on the reverse strand, counting down.
CTGGCCGACGCCACGATTGCGCGCATCGCCAAGCGCGCGGGCGTCTCTACCGGCATCATCAGCCACTACTTCGCCGGCAAGGACGGATTGCTGGAAGCGACCATGCGTCACGTTCTCAACGACCTGGGCACGGCGGTACTGGAGCGCCGCACGGCGCTGGGCAATGCGCCGCCGGAAGCCCACCTGCGCGCCATCATCGATGGCAACTTCGATCGCAGCCAGACCAGCCAATCGGTCATGAAGACCTGGCTGGCATTCTGGGCCAGCAGCATGCACCACCGCCCGCTTCAGCGGCTGCAGCGCGTCAACGATCGCCGGCTCTATTCCAACCTGAGCTGTCAGTTCCGGCGCGTGCTGCCCAAACAGGAAGCGAGAGATGCCGCCCGAGGCCTGGCGGCGCTGATCGACGGCCTGTGGCTGCGTGGCGCCCTGGCTCCGGAAGGGCTCAACGTGGAGCGCGCCCGCCGACTGGCCTACGACTACGTTCGAATGCAGCTCGACGCCGCGAGGAACACCCGGACGCGCGCCAACGACTACGCTTGAAGCGGCGCCCCTCAGCAACGCTATTTCATTCGCCATCCGAAGGGAGAGTCATCATGGCACGACTCGAAACGCAGACACTTTACATCGACGGTCGCCACACGCCGGCCAGTGGCAACGAAACCTTCGACGCCGTCAATCCGGCGAATGGCGAGATCATTGCCAGCGTCCAGCAGGCAACGGCGGCCGATGTCGACAAGGCGATCGACAGCGCCCAGCGTGCCCAACGCCAGTGGGCGGCGATGACCGGGATGGAGCGGGCGCGAATCCTGCACAAGGCGGTCGCCCTGCTGCGTGAACGCAACGACGAACTCGCCGAGCTCGAAACGCTGAACACCGGCAAGCCGATCAGCGAGACGGCCAGCGTCGACATCGTGACCGGGGCGGACGCACTGGAGTACTTCGCCGGGCTGGCGCCAACCATCGAGGGAACGCAGATCCCGCTGCGCGAGGACTCGTTCGTCTATACCCGCCGCGAGCCGCTGGGTGTCATCGGCGCCATCGGCGCGTGGAACTACCCGATCCAGATCGCCTGCTGGAAAGCCGCCCCGGCCCTGGCCGCAGGCAACGCGGTAGTGTTCAAGCCGAGCGAAGTCACGCCGCTGACCGCGATGAAACTGGCGGAAATCTTTACCGAAGCCGGCCTGCCGGACGGCGTGTTCAACGTCGTTCACGGCGACGGTAGCGTCGGCGCCATGCTCACCGAGCATCCGGGCCTGGCCAAGATCACCTTCACCGGCGAAGTGGGCACCGGCAAGAAGGTCATGTCCGCCGCGGCCAGTTCCACGCTGAAGCAAGTCACCATGGAACTCGGCGGCAAGTCGCCGCTGATCGTCTTCGACGATGCCGATCTCGATCGTGCCGCCGACGGCGCCATGATGGCCAACTTCTACTCCAGCGGCCAGGTCTGCACCAACGGCACCCGCGTGTTCGTGCACAGCTCGGTCAAGGAAGCGTTCGAAGCCAAGATCGTCGAGCGCGTCAATCGCATCAAGGCCGGCGACCCGCTGAATCCGGAAACCAACTTCGGCCCGCTGGTCAGCTTCGAGCATCTGGAGAAGGTCTCCGGCTACCTGGAGACCGCCAGGCAGGACGGCGCCCGCCTGCTGGTAGGCGGCAACCGCATGACCGATGGCGATTTCGCCGGCGGCGCCTGGGTCGCCCCGACCGTTTATACCGACTGCCAGGACGAGATGCGCATCGTCCGCGAGGAGATCTTCGGGCCGATCATGGCGATCCTGTCCTTCGACGACGAGGAAGAGGTGATCCGCCGCGCCAACGATACCGAATACGGCCTGGCCGCCGGCCTGTTCACCGAAGGGCTCAACCGTGCTCACCGGGTCATCCACCGGATCGAAGCCGGCATCTGCTGGATCAACACCTGGGGCGACTCCCCCGCCGAAATGCCGGTGGGCGGCTACAAGCAGTCCGGCATCGGCCGAGAGAACGGCATCGAGACATTGGCGCACTATACCCAGACCAAATCCGTGCAGATCGAGATGGGGCCGTTCGCCTCGGTTTTCTGACCGATAACGGGCTGTGCTCGATCATACGGCGTTGTCTCTCGGCTCGGGCTGCTCACTTAGCACCCAGTAAGTTCCGCGCCCTTGCCGGGAGACGCCTTGTCTGATCGTCGCTCGCGCCGTCCTCGGGCGGCGCATTCGACCGCCTCGGACCGCTTGGTCTCTTCGCTCTTGTCTCTCCCCCTCTTCTCTCTTGAAGGAGCGTGTGTATGCAACAGGCTCAGGAATTCGATTACATCATCATCGGTGCCGGTTCGGCGGGTAACGTGCTCGCCACCCGCCTGACCGAGGATCCGGCGGTCAGCGTGCTGCTGCTGGAAGCCGGCGGGCCGGATTATCGCGCCGACTTCCGCACCCAGATGCCGGCAGCGCTGGCGTACCCGCTGCAGGGCAAGCGTTACAACTGGGCGTTCGAGACCGACCCGGAACCACACATGGACAACCGTCGCATGGAGTGCGGGCGCGGCAAGGGGCTGGGCGGCTCCTCGTTGATCAATGGCATGTGCTATATCCGCGGCAACGCGCTGGATCTGGACAACTGGGCCAAGCAGCCCGGTCTTGAGGACTGGACCTATCGCGACTGCCTGCCCTACTACCGCAAGGCGGAAACCCGCGATATCGGCCCCAACGACTACCACGGCGGCGACGGCCCTCTGAGCGTGGCGACGCCCAAGGCCGGCAACAATCCGCTGTATCAGGCGTTCATCGAGGCTGGCGTGCAGGCGGGCTATCCGCGTACCGACGACCTCAACGGCTATCAGCAGGAAGGCTTCGGCCCCATGGATCGGTCGACGACGCCCAACGGCCGGCGCTCTTCGACAGCCCGCGGCTACCTGGATATCGCCAAGCGGCGCGAGAACCTGACTATCGTCACCCACGCCACGACCGATCGAATCCTGTTCGAGGATCAGCGTGCCATCGGCGTCAACTACCTGCACGACCATCTCAACAACAGCCAGCCCCGCCAGGCGCTGGCGCGTCGCGAAGTGCTGCTGTGCGGCGGCGCGATCGCCTCGCCGCAGATTCTGCAGCGCTCGGGCGTGGGCGATCCGGCGCTGCTGGAGAAGCTGGGCATTCCGGTCGTGCACCCGCTCAAGGGCGTCGGCGAGAATCTGCAGGACCACCTGGAGATGTACATCCAGTACGAGTGCAAGGAGCCGGTATCGCTCTATCCGGCGCTCAAGTGGTACAACCAGCCGAAGATTGGCGCGGAATGGATGTTTCTGGGCAAGGGCGTCGGCGCCAGCAACCAGTTCGAGGCCGGCGGCTTCATCCGCACCGACGACAGCGAGGAGTGGCCCAATCTTCAGTACCATTTCCTGCCGATCGCGATCAGCTACAACGGCAAGAGCGCGGTCCAGGCGCACGGTTTCCAGGCCCACGTCGGCTCGATGCGCTCCGAAAGCCGCGGTCGCGTCCAGCTGCGGGACAGAAACCCGCGCAGCGCACCCAGCATCCTGTTCAACTACATGTCTACCCAGCGCGACTGGGAAGAGTTTCGCGCCGCGATCCGCCTGACCCGGGAGATCATCGCCCAGCCGGCGATGGATGCCTATCGCGGCCGGGAGATTTCGCCAGGGCCGGACGTGCAGTCCGACGAGCAGCTCGACGCTTTCGTGCGCGAGCACGCCGAGACCGCCTACCACCCCTGTGGCACCTGCCGCATGGGCACCGGCGACGATGCGGTGGTCGACCATGAAGGCCGTGTCCACGGCATCGAAAGCCTGCGCGTCATCGACGCCTCGATCATGCCCCAGATCGTGACCGGCAACCTCAATGCCACCACCATCATGATCGCCGAGAAGCTCGCCGACCGGGTGCGGGGCCGCGAGCCGCTGCCACGCTCCGATGCCCCCTACTACGTGGCCAACGGCGCCCCGGCCCGCCAGACCCCGGCCAAAAGCGCCTGACGAATCACGGGGCGCCGACGCGCCCCTGATCGACGTCCGCTCGCTCCGTGGCGTGCACCTGCCTGACCGCCATTGCCGCGCTGAGATGCCCTTCCCGCGCTTTCTGCCTGCCCCGCACTGCCTGGGCCGGGCATCGTCTCGGCGCCATTCGGGGCGGTTGCGCTTCGAAAACGGCTGATGCAACGTTCACATTCTTGGTCGCGAAGATGATTTTATTCGCGAAGATGATTTCGTCCGTGAAGATGATTTTGCCCGCGGAGATGATTTGCGCGCTAATTGCGCATTGTTCGAACAGTGTTCCGTTACACTGGGTTCGTCTTTACGCTAGCCCCGCCTCTGTCGTGAGTTCGTCATAAAGCAAGTACAAGGACCGTTGCCCGTTATGCCCTCTTCCTCTTCGTCGCCTCAGAATCGTCGACCGCTACGCTGGCTGTGGCTGCTGTTACTGGTGATCATCGTGGCCGCCGTTGCCTATTACATGTTCGGCCGAGGCGAAGACTCGCAAGCACCCGATGGCAACGCCGGGCAAGCCGGTGGGCGCGGCGCGATGACGACTGCCATTTCCGCCGTGGCCGCCAGCCAAGGCGATCTGCCGATCGAGCTGACCGCGCTGGGCACGGTACGCCCGCTTCAGAGCGTCGCCGTGCGCCCCCGCGTCGAAGGCGAGCTGCTGTCGGTGAATTTCGAGGAAGGCGAGACGGTCCAGAAAGGGCAGCAGCTTGCGCAGGTCGACCCGCGCGATTATCAGGCGCAACTGGATCAGGCCAAGGGCCAGCTCGCCCAGGATCAGGCCCAGCTAGCCTCCGCCCGCGAAGACCTGGCTCGCTACGAAAAACTGATCGATTCCAACTATGTCTCGCAGCAGGAACTGGAACAGCAACGTCAACTGGTGCGTCAGTACGAGGGCACCGTCGCCAGCGATCAGGCCAGCGTCCAGAGCGCACAGGTCCAGCTCGACTATACCGACATCGTCGCGCCGATTACCGGCGTGGTGGGGATTCGCAACGTCGACCCCGGCAACATCATCCAGCTTGGCGACGACGAGCCCATCGTCACCATCACCCAGCTCGACCCGATCTCGGTGATCTTCTCGCTGCCCAGCCGCTATGTCGACACGGTCCGTGGGCGCTTGGCCGCCGGCGATCATCCAGCGGTGAGCGTGACCGGCACCGATGGCGAAACCTACTCGGGCCAGTTGAGCAGCATCGACAGCAACATCAACAGCGCCACCGGCACGATTCGGCTGCGCGCCACCTTCGACAATCCGGTCGGCGGTCTCTATCCCAACGCCTACGTCGATGTCAGCCTGGTGTCGCAGATCCTGCGCGATCAGGTCATCGTGCCGGAACCGGCGGTACAGACCGGCCAGGACGGCAACTACGTCTACGTGGTCAAGGATGACGACACCGTCACCCGCCGCGCGGTGACGCTGGTCGCCACCCAGAACTCTCAGAGCGCGCTCTCATCCGGCATCGAGGCCGGCGAGCACGTAGTCGTGGACGGCGTCGACAGCCTGCGGGAAGGGGCCAGGGTACGGGTGGTCAGCGATGCCCTGCCGGGAGAATCGAGCGACGAGGTTGCGGACCCGGCCAGCAGCGACGTGGCGAAACAGGCCGGCGGTGACGGCAGCGCGTCATGAATCCGTCTCGCCTCTTCATCCTGCGCCCGGTCGCCACGTCGCTGGTGATGCTGGCGATCCTGATCGCGGGCGCCCTCTCCTATCGGCTGCTGACGATTTCGTCGCTGCCGGAGGTGGAATTCCCGACGATCCAGGTCACCACGCTCTACCCCGGCGCCGGCCCGGACGTGATGCTCTCCCACGTCACCTCGCCACTGGAGGACGAGCTCGGCGAAATCTCGGGGCTGGAGGACATGAGTTCGACCAGTACCGGCGGCGCCTCGCTGATCACGCTGCGGTTCTCGCTCGATTCCGACCTGGGCGTCGCCGAGCAGGAGGTGCAGGCAGCGTTGAGCCAGGCCGAGACGCTGCTGCCGGACGACCTGCCCCGCCCGCCCAGCTACAGCAAGGTCAACCCGGCGGACACGCCGATCATGACGCTGGCCGTCAGCTCGGACACCCTGCCGCTGACCCAGGTCTACGATCTGGTCGACACGCGCATGGCGCAGAAGATCGCCCAGATCAGCGGCGTGGGCCAGGTCAAGCTGGCCGGTGGCCACCAGCCGGCCGTGCGGATTACCGTCGACTCCCGCCAGCTCGCGGCCTACGGGCTCGACCTTGCGGCGGTGCGCAGCGCCGTCGATGCCGCCAACGTCAACCAGGCCAAGGGCACGCTGTACGGCCCCTACCGCGCCTACAGCATCGACGCCAACGACCAGTTGCTGTCGGCGAGCGGTTATCGCGACCTGATTCTCAAGACCGACGACGGATCGGTGCTGCGCCTGTCTGACGTGGCCACCGTCGAAGATGGCGCCGAGAACGCCTATCTCTCGGCCTGGGCCAACCGCGAAGGCGCAATTCTCATCGATGTGCTGCGTCAGCCCGGCGCCAACGTGGTGGGTGTCGCCGACGCCATCAAGCAGAGCCTGCCGGCCCTGGAAAACACGCTGCCGGCCAGTGTCGAGGTCAAGGTGCTCACCGACCGCACCACGACCATTCGCGCCGCGGTGGAAGACGTGCAGTTCGAGCTGATCCTCGCCATCGGGCTGGTAGTGATGGTGACCTTCCTGTTCCTGCGCAACATTCCGGCCACGCTGATTCCCAGTCTGGCCGTACCGCTGTCGCTGGTCGGCACCTTCGGCGCGATGTACCTGGCCGGGTTCAGCCTCAACAATCTGACGCTGATGGCGCTGACCATCGCCACCGGCTTCGTCATCGACGACGCCATCGTGGTGCTGGAAAACATCACCCGCTACATAGAGAAGGGCGAGAAACCGCTGGCGGCCGCGCTCAAGGGCTCCCGGCAGATCGCCTTCACCATCGTCTCGCTGACGATCTCGCTGCTCGCCGTGCTGATTCCGCTGGTGTTCATGAGCGGCGTGGTCGGCGTACTGTTCCGGGAATTCGCACTGACCCTGGCAATCTCGATCCTGATCTCCGCCTTCGTGTCGCTGACGCTGACGCCGATGCTTTGCGCGCGTTGGCTGAAACATCGACCCGACGCCGCCGACCGCGGCGAGGAAGAGAACGACGACGAGGCCATGGTGCGCAACCGCCAGGGGCTGTTCGGTCGCGTGACGCGCGGCTACGAGCACGCGCTGGACTGGATCCTGCGGCACCAGACGCTGACGCTGCTGGTCGCGGTCGCCACCCTGGGCGTGACCGCCCTGCTGTTCGTCGCCACGCCCAAGGGGCTGTTTCCGGTACAGGACACCGGCGTCATTCGCGGCGTCACTACCGCCACGCAATCGACCTCGTTCGAGGCGATGTCGGCCCGCCAGCAGCAACTGGTCGACCGCCTGCTCGAGGACCCGGCCGTCGAAAGCCTCTCTTCCAGCGTGGGTATCGACGGCACCAACACCACGCTCAATGGCGGGCGCCTCTCGATCAATCTCAAGCCGCTGGACGAGCGCGACGACCTGGATAGCGTGTTGGCAAGGCTACGCAGCGAAAGCCACGATATCCCCGGCCTGTCGCTCGCCCTGCAGCCGGTGCAGGATCTGACGCTGGAAGACACCATCAGCCGCTACCCGTATCAGTTCGCGCTGACCCAGGGCGACCGCGAGGTGCTCAACGATGATGCCGCCAAACTGCTCGCGGCGTTGGAGAAGTCGCCGGCCATCGCCAACGTCAGCAGCGATGTCCAGAACGCCGGGCGCAAGCTCGAGGTCACCATCGATCGCGCTCGTGCCGGCCAGCTCGGCATCAGCGTCGCCGATATCGACGACGCGCTCTACGACGCCTTCGGCCAGCGCCTGATCTCGACCATCTTCACCCAGGCCAGCCAGTATCGCGTCGTGCTCGCCGCCAACGCAACCGACAGCGACGGCCCGCAGGCGCTGTCTCGCCTCTATGTCGCCAACGACGACGATGAGCTGGTGCCGCTGTCGACGCTGGTCACGCTGACCGAGCGCACCACGCCGCTGTCGCTGCAGCGCCAGAACCAGTTCCCCTCGGCATTGATGTCGTTCGCCGTCGCCGACGGCTACTCGCTGTCGGACGCCTTCGAGGCGGTCGACCAGGCGGCGACCGAGACGCTGAGCGACCAGACCTCGCTGGACTATCGCGGCTCGGCGCTGGCCTATACCCAGTCCACCAGCGATACCCTTTGGCTGATCCTGGCCGCCATCGTTACCATGTACATCGTGCTGGGGATTCTCTACGAGAGCTATATCCACCCGCTGACGATCCTGTCGACGCTGCCCTCGGCCGCCATTGGCGCCCTGCTGGCGCTCCAGATCAGCGGCTACTCGCTGGGGCTGGTGGCGATCATCGGCATCATTCTGCTGATCGGCATCGTCAAGAAGAACGCCATCATGATGATCGACTTTGCCCTGGAGGCGCAGCGCGAGCGCGGCATGTCGGCGGAGAAGGCGATTCACACCGCCGCGCTGCTGCGTTTCCGGCCGATCATGATGACCACCTGCGCGGCACTGCTCGGTGCGTTGCCGCTGATGTTCGCCAGCGGCTACGGCGCCGAGCTTCGTCAGCCGCTGGGCATCACCATGGTCGGCGGGCTGTTGTTCAGCCAGTTGCTGACATTGTTCACCACGCCGGTGATCTACCTGTTCTTCGATCGTCTCGCCTCGCGCTGGCGACACGATGACGACGCCGAGCGTGACGAAACCGCGATCGGGGCCACATCGTGAGTCTGTCGTCGCCCTTCGTTCGCCGACCGGTCGCGACCATTCTGCTGGCGCTGGCCGTGGTGCTGCTGGGGTCGCTCGCCTACGAGCGCCTTCCGGTGGCCCCGCTGCCCAATGTGTCGTTCCCGACCATTCTGGTCTCGGCGAGCCTGAGCGGGGCCAATCCGGAAACCATGGCCTCGACGGTAGCGACACCGCTGGAACGCTCGCTGGGCCGAATCCCCGGGATTACCCAGATGACCTCGTCGAGTTCGGACGGCTCCACCAGCGTGGTCATCCAGTTCGATCTCGACAAGGACATCAACGTGGCGGCGCAGGAGGTCCAGGCCGCGATCAACGATGCCCAGCCGCTGCTGCCCAGCGCCATGACCAGCCGCCCCCAGTATCGCAAGCTGAACCCGGCCTCGGCGCCGGTGATGATCCTCTCGCTGACCTCGGACTCCCTGCCCACCAGCGAGCTCTATCGTCTCGCCGACAGCAAGATCGCGCCGCCCATCGCCCAGGTGCCGGGGGTCGGCGACGTCAATGTCGGTGGCAGCTCCTCCCCCGCGGTCAGAGTGTCGATCGACCCGCGCAAGCTCAATCATGCCGGCATCACGCTCGATGCGGTGGCCGGCGCACTGCGGGCGGCGACGACCCAGTCCCCCACCGGCTTCGTGCAGACCGTCGAACACCGCTGGGAAGTGCAGACCGATTCCCAGTTGCTGAAAGCGAGCGACTACAGCCAGATCGTGATCGCCCGCGACGACGGCTCGCAGATGCGCCTGGGCGACGTGGCCACCATCACCGATGGTGTCGAGGATCGCTACAACGTCGGCTTCCAGAACGATCTGCCCGCCGTGCTGCTGGTGATCAGCAGCGCCAGCGGGGCCAACATCATCGACACCATCGCCGGCGTCAGGGAGCGACTCGACGAGATCCGCAGTCTGCTGCCGCAGAACATCAATCTCAGCGTGCAGCTCGACCGCGCGCCGGGCATCCAGGCATCGCTGCATGAAACCCAGCTGACGCTGCTGCTGGCGGTGATCCTGGTCGTGCTGGTGGTATTCGTGTTCCTTCGCAACGCTCGCGCCACCATCATTCCCAGCGTCGCGATTCCGGTGTCGCTGGTCGGCACCTTCGCCATGATGTGGGCGTTCGGCTTCTCGCTCGACACGCTGTCGCTGATGGCACTGATCGTGTCGATCGGCTTTCTGGTCGACGACGCCATCGTCGTGGTCGAGAATATCGCGCGGCATATCGAGCAGGGGGTGAAGCCCTTCCAGGCCGCGCTGCTGGGTGCCCGGGAGGTCGGCTTCACGGTGACCGCGATGAGCGTCTCGCTGGTGGCGGTGTTCATTCCGCTGCTGCTGCTCGGCGGCTTCATCGGCCGGATGTTCCACGAGTTCGCGGTGACCTTGTCGCTGGCCATCGGCGTCTCGCTGCTGGTGTCGTTGACGCTGACGCCGATGCTCTGTGCGCGCTGGCTCAAGCCGCATCCCGAACGTCAGCGCCAGCCCAGGTGGGAACGGGCCTTGACCGCGATCGGCAATGCGTTCGTGCGCGGCTACGCCAGGTCGCTGGACATTGCGCTGAAGCATCGCCGGCTGACGCTGCTCTCGCTGGTTGCCGTGATCGTCCTCAACGGCTACCTGTATACCGCCGTCGACAAGGGGTTCATTCCCGATCAGGATACCGGCCGCCTGCTCGGCACCATGCGCGGCGACCAGGCGCTGTCGTTCGAGGCCGTCTCGGACAAGCTCGGCCAGGTTCGCGAGCGGCTGCAGGCTGACCCTGCAGTGGAGAGCGTGCTGGGCTTCATGGGTAGCGGCGGCCCGGGCCGGGGCGGCTCCTCGGCGACGCTGTTCATCACCCTGAAAGCCGACCGCCAGGGCTCGACGCAGGCCATCGGCAATCGCCTGATGGCGAGCCTGCAGGGCCTGACCGGGGTCAGCACCTTCATGTTTCCGCTGCAGGACATCCGCGTTGGCGGCCGTTCCAGCAGCGCTTCCCAGTACGAGATCACGCTCAAGAGCGACGACCTCGATCTGCTCGGCGACTGGGCCGGCAAGGTCCAGCAGGCGATGCAGCAGGTCGACGGCATCACCGGCATCGACAGCGACAATCGTGGCGAGGGCTTGGCCGCCAGGCTGGTCGTCGACCGGGAGACCGCCTCGCGTCTCGGCGTCGACATGCGCACCATCGATACCGCGCTGGGCAACGCCTTCGCCCAGAGCAAGGTGGTGAGCCTCTACGACGCCGACGAACAGCGCTACGTGGTGATGGAGGTGGCTGCGCCCTATCGTCAGGCACCGGACGCGATCGGCGATCTCTACGTCAGCGGCAGCGATGGCGAGATGATCCCGATTTCGGCGTTCAGCCACGTCGAGCGCAGCACCACGCCGGTCAGCGTCAACCATCAGGGCCAGTTCGCCGCCTCGACGATCTCGTTCAATCTGGAGGACGGCGTTGCGCTGGGCGACGCCACGGCGCGTATTCGTCAGGCCGTCGACGCGCTCCACCTGCCTACCGACGTGCAGATCGATTTCGAGGGCAGTGCCGGCGCAGCCCAAAGCGGTATCGAGGCGATGCCGTGGCTGATCCTGGCCGCACTGGTCACCGTCTATCTGGTACTGGGGATTCTCTACGAGAGCTACATCCACCCGCTGACGATCCTGTCGACACTGCCCTCCGCCGGGGTGGGCGCGCTGCTGGCGCTGATGGTGCTGGATACGCCCTTCACCCTGATCGCGCTGATCGGCATCATCCTGTTGATCGGCGTGGTCAAGAAGAACGCGATCATGCTGGTCGACTTCGCGGTGGTCTGCGAGCGCGATCAGGGCATGACGCCGCAGGACGCGATTCGCCACGCCGCGCTGGTGCGTTTCCGGCCGATCATGATGACCACGCTGGCGGCGCTGCTCGGCGCCTTGCCGCTGCTGCTCGGCACCGACGAGAATGCCGGCCTGCGGGCGCCGCTGGGCATCACCATCATCGGCGGGCTGATCGTCAGCCAGATACTGACGCTCTATACCACGCCGGTGGTCTATCTCTATCTCGATCGGCTGCATCGTCGGCTGCGACCCCGGCACATAGAGTCGACACAGACCCGCGAAGCGTGAGCGCTCGTAGCTCGTAGCTCGTAGCTCGTAGCTCGTGGCCAATAGTCCCAAAGGATGATCCCGGCGGCTCTAGTCAGCCGTCACGGGATCGGCTAGTCTGAAAACCAAATTCAAACGCTCGTCTGAATTTTCGTTTTCCTCTCGGAGCTCGTCATGATCACACTGCTGCTCATCGTCCTTGCCGCCATCGGCTGTCTGGTCGTCATGCGTCGCGAAGCCGGCGCGCTCGCGGCAATCGCCGTTCTTGTCGTGCTGGGTCTCGTCGGGCTGGCGCTGGATGCCGGCGTCATCGGCACGCTGCTGCTGATCGCGGCGATCGGCGTTGCCACCTGTGGCCTCAAGCCGATTCGCCGTCTGTGGCTATCACCGCGCCTGTTCTCGCTATTCAAGAAGATCGCGCCGCGCGTTTCCGAAACCGAACGCGTCGCGCTGGATGCCGGCACCGTCGCCTGGGATGGCGAGTTGTTCAGCGGTCGCCCCGACTGGCAGAAGCTGCTCGACTTCAATAACGCCGGCCTGAGCGAAGAGGAGCAGGCGTTCATCGACAACCAGTGCTCCGTGGCCGCCGGGATGTGCAACGCGTGGGAAATCGCCCGCGAGCGTGCCGACATGCCGGAAGCGCTGTGGGAGTATCTGAAGAAGGAACGCTTCTTCGGCATGATCATTCCCAAGGCCTACGGCGGTCTCGAATTCTCGGCCAAGGCGCAATCCGCCGTGCTGCAGAAGCTCGCCTTCAACGAGACCCTGATGAGCACGGTCGGCGTACCCAACTCGCTCGGCCCCGGCGAGTTGCTGCTGAAATACGGCACCGAGGCACAGAAGAATCACTACCTGCCGCGCCTCGCCGATGGCCGTGACGTCCCCTGCTTCGCGCTGACCGGGCCACGCGCCGGCAGCGATGCCACTTCGATCCCGGACGTCGGCATCGTCTGCCGCGGCATGCACAACGGCGAAGAGGTGCTGGGGCTGAAGCTGACCTTCGAGAAGCGCTGGATCACGCTGGCGCCGATCGCCACGGTAGTCGGTCTCGCGTTTCGCATGTTCGACCCGGACAACCTGCTGGAGCGTGGCGAGAGCGACATCGGCATCACTTGCGCACTGATTCCCCGCGAGACGGAAGGCCTGCAGATCGGCCGCCGCCACCATCCGATCGGCAGCCCGTTCATGAACGGCCCGATTCGCGGCAAGGACGTGTTCATCCCGCTGGACTACCTGATCGGCGGGCTCGACATGGCCGGCCAAGGCTGGCGCATGCTGGTCGAATGCCTCTCGGTGGGCCGCTGCATCACCCTGCCTTCCGGTGCCGCGGGCATCGGCCGCTACGCGGTGGGCTGGAGCGGCGGTTTCACGCGGATTCGTCGCCAGTTCAACATCGCCGTGGCGGACATGGAAGGCGTCCAGGAGCCGCTGGCGCGCATCGCCGCCAAGGCCTACATCTCCCAGGCCGCCGTCATGCAGACGGCCAACACCATCGACCAGGGCGTCAAGCCGGCGGTGCCGTCAGCGATTCTCAAGAGCCAGCTGACCGAATTCCAGCGCGAGGTTCTGGCCGACGCGATGGATGTCCACGGCGGCCGCACGGTCACGCTCGGCCCCCGCAACTACCTCGGCATCGGCTACAGCGCCAACCCGGTCTCCATCACTGTCGAAGGCGCCAACATCATGACCCGCAACCTGATGATCTTCGGTCAGGGTGCGATCCGCTGCCATCCTTACGTCCTCAAGGAGCTGGCCGCCAAGGATGCCGACGATTTCGCGGCCTTCGATCGCCTGTTCTTCCGCCATATCGGGCTGATCTTCGGCAACGGCGCGCGTGCCTTCACCCAGGCACTGGGTCTCGGCCGGCCCAAGGTGCCCTTCGACGCGATCGCCGCGCCCTACGCGCAGGATGCCGCCCGGCTCTCTTCCGCCTTCAGCCTGTGCGCGGATGCGGCCATGGCCAGCCTCGGCTCCAAGCTCAAGCAGCGCGAGATGATCTCGGCGCGTCTCGGCGACGTGCTGTCGAATCTCTACCTGCTGTCGATGGTGCTCAAGCAGTGGCACGAAACCGACCGCGTCGACAACGAAGCCGCGCTGTTCCACTACAGCTGTCGGCTGCTGCTGAACCGTGCCGAACAGGCGCTGATCGATCTGTTCGACAACCTGCCCAACCGGGCGCTGGCCAATACGTTGTCGTTCGTCACGCAACCGTTGAGGCGTCGCTGGCACAAGCCGCAGGATACGCTGACCCGCGAGATCGCCAGAGCGATCTCTACCGACAGCGCGCTGCGCCACAAGCTGACGCGCAATACCTGGGATACCTGGGAGGAAGGACAGAAGGACAACCCGCTGGCACGCTACAACGCGCTGCTGGCCAACGCCGAGCGCGCCGAGACGATCTATCGCACGCTCAACAAGGCACGGGTCAAGAAGGCCCTGCCCGAGGTCGCGCTGCATCCCGAACAGTGGATCGACGCGGCCCACGAAACCGGGCTGCTGAACGACGAAGACGCCGCGTTCATGCGCGCGCATGAAGCCGAAGTGCTGGACATGCTGACGGTGGACGACTTCGCCTTCGACGCCTTCGCGATGCGGCAGCAAAGCGCTAGTGCCAGCCACCAGACCGACGAAACCGTCGCCTGACCCCGCCAGACCATACACGCCAGACCATAGAAGCCCCGCTCATCGAGCGGGGCTTCTGTTTGTCGAGGGGAGTCTCTGCTTGATGAAAAAATCTTCGAGCTTCGCCAGAGCCACCCCAAGCGCCTTTCAAGACCGTACTGGACGATAATCGCGAAGCTGGGTCTTGCGACATGGATGTCGCAAGAGGCATGCCGGGACAGGGATGTCCTTGCATGCCGACCCTAAGCGCAGCGATTGATCGGCCAGGGTTTCACGGTTTGTGGCGCGAAAAGAGGGGGAGCGGCGAGGGGGCGAGCGTTAAGCCCCCTCGTCATCATGCGCGATAGGATAGGTAAGGTTTCGACAGTGGTAAGCTTACGTCGAAGGGGCAAATTGCCTTGGCAAAAAGCTGATTATCAAACAGCCCTCGCTTTACGACCCGATACGAGTGCTGATGGCGGATTACGATCTACTGCCCCAACACCTGCAGCTGCACTTCGGCGGCACCCTCATGAACCATGCCGAGCTGCTCCGCCGCCTTTCGGGAAAGATCGATGATGCGACCGTCGACGAACGGGCCGCGATCGTTGATGCGCACCACGGCCGTCTCGCCGGAATCCAGCGCGGTCACCTTCACCTTGGTCCCGAACGGCAAGGTCTTGTGCGCCGCCGTCATCGCCTGGCTGTCGTAGGGTTCGCCACTGGCGGTCGGCCGCCCTTCGAAGTAGGAGGCGTAGTAGGTCGCCTCGCCCCGACGCGGCTTGCCCATCGGCGATGCGCTGGCCCGCGTGTCGGCGGCCTTGCGCTTGATGCTGGCGTCTCGCCTGGCGGACTCCTTCTTGCCGGGCTTGCTACCGGACTTGCCGGTCGCGGCCACCGGCGGCGGTGACGAAGTCGCTTCCCAGCCCTGCGGGTGATAGGGCGACGCACAGCCCGCCAGCAGAACCGATGCGATGGCAGCGGCGAACAGCGTCTTGCGAACGCGGCGCTCTCGAGAGAATGCCGGCCTTGCCGGCGAGAACCTGTCGTCGGTGGTATCGAATGTCATCATGATTGACCTGGCATGGATCATCTGGCCTCGACGCCCCGCGGGGAAACTGGCGGAATACGGGCGCCATCGTCGTACTACGACAACGACAATCGCTGTTCGCTCACGAAAGCGGCCAAATAAGTGAACGTGATGATAAGTGAGTACGATAAGTGGGTACGATGATCAGTGAACACGATGGAATGATCGCCCCACGTCGCGACCGCCGCGCGATCAGGGAACCAAAAGGCCGGCGTCGCCCGTTCGGACGACGCCGGCCTCTGCATGGGTAGCGATGGCTCAGGGGATCAGAATCGTGGATCCCGTCGTCTGGCGTGAGGCCAACGCCTCCTGCGCCTTGCCGGCCTCTTCCAGCTTGAAGCGCTGGGCGATATCGATATTGACCTTGCCGCTCTCGAGCATGTCGAACAGGTCGAGACACATCTCCTCGAAGCGCTCCCGCGTATCGGCATAACCGTTGAGGCTGGGGCGCGTCAGGTAGAGCGAGCCCTTCTGGTTGAGGATGCCCACGTTGACACCTTCGACCGCGCCGGAAGCGTTGCCGAAACTGACCATCAAGCCTCGCGGCGCCAGGCAGTCCAGCGAGGTCATCCAGGTATCCTTGCCGACGGAGTCATAGACCACCGGCACCATCGCGCCGCTAGTCAGCTCGCGAACGCGCTCGACGACATTTTCCTCGCGGTAGTTGATCGTTGCCCAGGCGCCATTCTTCTTCGCCAGTTCGGCCTTTTCGGCGGAACCGACGGTACCGATCACCTTGACACCCAGGGCGTTGGCCCACTGGCAGGCGATCGACCCCACTCCACCGGCGGCAGCGTGGAAGAGGATGGTTTCACCCCCTTCCAGCGGAAATGTCTGGCGCAGCAGATACTGGGTGGTCAATCCCTTGAGCATGGCAGCCGCGGCGGTCTCGAAGGAGATACTTTCCGGCAACTGGACAACCTTGTCCGCCGGCAGCACGTGATATTCCGAATAGGAGCCGAGCGGCCCCTGGGCGTAAGCGACGCGATCCCCCTTCTTGAGGTGGGTCACGCCTTCGCCGACCGCATCCACCACCCCGGCCCCTTCGGTGCCCAGACCGGATGGCATGGAGGGCGCCGGATAGAGACCGGTGCGGAAGTAGATATCGATGAAGTTGAGTCCGATGGCGTGGTTCTTGACCCTGACCTCTCCCGCCCTGGGGGCGGCAGGTTCGAATTCGACGGTTTCGAGAACCTCCGGGCCGCCGGTACGGGCGAACTGAATACGCTTGGCCATGACGTTTCCTTGTTGGGTGATGACTCTCGGTCTGACATCCAAGCGCCATTCCCGAGGCGGGTCAAGTCAGGAGCGGCACGCGTCGCGGCCGTCAGACATTGGTCGAAGCCGGCTTTACAAACTATTCGAGTAACGTTCCAGGGCGGCAACGAAGCGCGTCTTGTACTCCTCGAAGGTCTTCGGCTGCTCCTTGAAGGTACGCACGATACCGTCGCCGTTGAAGCGCACCATGTTGGGCAGCGCTCCTTTCACCGGCGCCGGATGCAGCGGCCCCAGACCGATGCGCAGGCCCTCTTCGCCATCCACCCAGCGCTCGATGCCGCAACGCCGGAAGAATGTTTCTCCCGCCTCGTCGCTGGCCGTCACGCGCAGCGGCGCCTTCTCCGCCAGGGTCCTGACCAGTTGCCGGCTATGCCGGGTGTTGCCTTTCCCCTCCGGCGTCGACAGCATGCCGACTTCCATGGTCCCGCCGTCGACATCGGAGGAAATCAGCGCCAGGCAAAGAATGGTGCCGTCGTCTTCGGTCAGCGCGAACAGCCGCGCCGCCTCCTGCTCGAACAGCACGCCCTGGGTGCCGGCGAACGTCACCAGCGGGGCCAGGCCCGCTTCCTGTCCATAGACACTGGCACACAGCTTGGCGAGACACGCTTCGCGGGTTTCAGGGTTCTTGACGTGAACGACCTTCATCATGCTTCTCCTGACTTGTTGCCTTGTGGCGCGCTGCCGGCGGCTTCGGGCCGGTGTAATAAGCCGCGCAGCCTATCATATCGTCACGTCGCTGGCCCCCGTCCGTCCGCCTCCGGCCGGTATTCGAAAGAAGTCGAAATCCAGCTACGTTAGTGCCGCCGTCGCGACTCCGCCGGGCTCGGCCGCTGCCCATCGGATTCGGCCCGCTGAAGGTTGTGTGCGCTGTTGACCAGGCCCACGTGCGAGAAGGCTTGCGGAAAGTTGCCCAGCAGACACCGTTGCAGCGGATGATATTCTTCCGATAACAGGCCGAGATCGTTGCGCACGTCCAGCAATTGATCGAACAGCTTGCGGGCTTCGTCTTGCCGTCCGAGCAATATCAGATTATCCACCAGCCAGAAGCCGCAAATCAGAAAGGCGCCCTCGCCCCGAGTGAGATCATCGCGCTTGTCGTCACTCGCGAAACGGTAGACGAAACCGTCATAGGTAAGCTCCCGCTGTATCGCTTCGATGGTCGAGCGCATGCGGGGATCGTCGGCAGACAGAAAGCCGACCAGAGGCAACAACAGCAGCGAAGCATCCAGAGCTTCCGTCTCGTAGTGCTGTACGAACGTGTTGCGCCTTCGGTTGAAGCCCCGCTCACAAACTTCATCATGAATCTCCTGACGCAGCGCTTTCCAACGTTCTACATCGCCTTCCAGACCGAAACGTTCGACTCCCTTGATGGCCCGGTCGAAGGCGACCCAGGCCATGACCTTAGAATAGGTGTAATGCTTGTATTCGCCGCGCAGCTCCCACAGGCTCGCGCCGGCATCCCGCCAATGTGTTTCCAGATACCCGACGAGCTCACGCTGGATCTTCCATAGTTCTTCGTCGGGCTCGAAATCATGAAGACGCCCGCAATGCAGGCCATCCATGACCTCGCCGTGGATATCGAGCTGTATCTGCTCGAACGCGCCATTACCGATGCGCACCGGCCGTGAACCGTTGAATCCTTCGAGCCAGTCCAGTTGATGCTCGTGCACGCGACGTTCGCCAGCGACCCCATAGATGGGCTGAAGATTACCTGGATCTCCCGATGCCGCGCGCAGCAGCCACTGCCGCCACGCAAGCGCCTCTTCCTGATATCCCGATGAGAGCAATGCATACAGCGTGAACGTGGCGTCACGCAGCCAGGTGTATCGGTAGTCCCAGTTATCCTGGCCGCCGATGCTCTCGGGCAGGGAGCAACTGGCGGCGCCGACCATGCCGCCGGTCAGATTGTCGGTCAAGGCCTTCAGCGTGACCAGTGAACGCACCACGGGCTCGCGGAACGCTTCGCCGATGTCGCAACGGGCGCTCCATGTCCGCCACCATTGTTCGGTCTCGTCGAGTTCACGTTCGGCATCGCGAGGAGACGGTGCCTCGCAGAACGAACGGAACCAGGTCAGCACGAAGGGGATACGCTCACCCTCGCCAACGTGGAATCTGCCGACAGTGTGGCCGTCTCTTTCCTCCAGCTTCACCGGCGTGTGCAGACGCAAGCCATCCGGTCCCGAGATGGCAGACATTCCTGCCTCATGACACCGCTTCCAGGGCGATACCTTGCCGTAACCGAAGCGGAACAGCGCATCACAGCGCATCTCGACTTCGCCGCCGCGCCCTTCCACGATGCGCACCAGATCGACCGTCGTTTCGTCATCGTGCTGCAACGGCATGAAATCGATGACGGCCACACTGCCGGACTCGGTTTCGAACACGGATTCCAGTACCAGCGTCTCACCGCGATAACGACGCGAACGGGAGACCACCTTCGCCACCGGCGACAATTGCCAGTAACCGTTTTCAGGCTTGCCGATCAAGGCCGCACAGCAGGCATCGGAATCGAAGCGCGGCAGACATAACCACTCGATCGAGGCATTCCGATCGATCAATGCGGCGGTACGCATGTCACCGATAAGGCCGTAATCCTCGATCTTGTTCGATTCATCCATGTCCTGCTTCCTCGTAATCGCTTTTCCGCCGTCAGAAGGGAAATGCCGTTTCCTTATGATGCCATTGGCGTTCTTTCCGCCAAAAAGCGGTAAACATGCATCATTTTTAACGGAGATTAATCAAAATTCAGCCGATCGATTCAGCCACTCGATGTCTCTTTATTCGTTTGTTAATCATAGCCATGATTCGTCCGGATTTCGTCTTGCTCAAAGCCACGTTGATGTACCACCTTGAAAAGTGTTTTCACCATAGCGCCACTATTTCTTTCAGCAAACCGACATTCTTCTCAAGCAACCAATCCAAGTTCTCAGTAACCGATCCAAGCGTGGAGGCCAGGAAATGAGCAGCGAAACGGTCAGCGATTTTCTTCTCAAGCGTCTATCGCAATGGAACATCCGGCGAATATTCGGCTACGCCGGCGATGGCATCAACGACATCATGGGAGCTCTCGACCGCGCCGGCGACCGCTTCGATTTCATTCAAGTCCGTCATGAGGAAATGGCCGCATTCATGGCCTGTGCCCATGCCAAGTTCACCGGCGAAGTGGGCGTTTGTCTCGCCACATCAGGACCGGGCGCGATCCATCTGCTCAATGGCCTGTACGACGCCAAGAAGGATCACACGCCGGTGGTGGCAATCGTCGGCCAACAGGCGCGCAGTTCATTGGGCGGCGACTATCAGCAGGAGGTCGATCTGGTCTCGCTGTACAAGGACGTAGCCAATGAATATGTGCACATGGCAACCACACCCGGCCAGATCCGCCATCTCATCGACCGTTGCGTGCGTATCGCCTTGTCCGAACGTACGGTCACCGCGCTGGTCATTCCCAACGATCTGCAAACCCAGCCCGCCGTCGAGACACCGCCGCATGCGCATGGCACGGTGCATTCGGGTGTCGGCTATGCTGCGCCGCGCACGATTCCGCACCAGGATGATCTCGAACGCGCCGCGGAGGTGCTCAACGCTGGCGAACGAGTCGCGATCCTGGTCGGCGCCGGCGCCTTGCAGGCTACCGACGAAGTCATGGAGATCGCCGACATTCTCGGTGCCGGTGTCGCCAAGGCGCTGCTGGGGCGCGCGGCGCTGCCCGATGACCTGCCCTACGTCACCGGCTCGATCGGCTTGCTCGGCACCAACCCCAGTTGGGAGCTGATGGCGAACTGCGACACTTTATTGATGATCGGTTCGACGTTCCCTTATTCGGAATTTCTGCCCGAGGAAGGCCAGGCACGCGGCGTACAGATCGATATCGACGGTCGCATGCTGAGCATGCGCTATCCGATGGAAGTCAATCTGACCGGTGACAGCGCGGCAACGCTGCAGGCTCTGATTCCGCATCTGCAACGCAAATCGGAGCGCAAGTGGCGTGAACGGATCGAGAAAAGTGTCTCCCAGTGGTGGGAAATGCTCGAACAGCGCGCCCTGGCCGATGCCGATCCGATCAATCCGCAACGCGTGTTCTGGGAGCTTTCGCCCAAGCTGCCCGACAACTGCATCATCACCAGCGATTCCGGTTCGGCCGCCAACTGGTACGCACGCGATCTCAAGTTGCGCCGGGGCATGCAGGCATCGCTTTCCGGCGGGCTGGCGACGATGGGTAATGGCGTGCCTTACGCCATCGCCGCCAAGTTTGCCCATCCCGACCGCGTGGTACTCGCCCTGGTCGGCGACGGCGCGATGCAAATGAACGGCAATTCCGAGCTGGTGACCATCGCCAAGTACTGGCAACGCTGGAGCGATCCGCGCCTGGTGATCATGGTGCTCAACAACCAGGACCTCAATCAGGTGACCTGGGAAATGCGCGTTCAGGTCGGCGACCCTAAATACACCGGCTCGCAGGATTTGCCCGACTTCCCCTATGCCGATTACGCCAATCTGATCGGCCTGAAGGGTATCAAGGTCGACGAGCCGGAGGCACTGGCCGGCGCCTGGGACCGCGCGCTCAATGCCGATCGCCCGGTGGTACTGGAAGTGGTCACCGACCCCGACGTGCCGCCACTGCCACCCCATATCAAGCGCGAACAGGCCAAGGCCTACATGTCGGCGCTGCTGCATGGCGATCCCGACTCGCTGGGTATCATCAAGGCGTCGTTCCGACAGTTCTCGCGCGATGTCGTGCCGAAGCTCCGCAAGCACTGATTCATGAGCGTCTGTTTCACGAACATCAGGAAGACGCCGCCATGTTGGAAATGACGCATGTCCCGATCGAGGGTATCGAGGTCGCGGCCTATGAGATACCCACGGACGAACCCGAATCCGACGGTACGCTCGCCTGGGATTCGACCGGCATGGTGCTGGTCGAACTCAGCGCTGGCGGCAAGACCGGGCTCGGCTATACCTATGGATCTCCCGCCTGCGCCGCCCTGATCGAGAGCAAGCTGGCGGATGTCGTCGAAGGGCGCAATGTCATGGCGACACGCGAATGCTGGCTGGCGATGGTCGAGTCGATCCGCAATCTCGGTCGTCCCGGCATCTGCTCGATGGCCATCGCCGCCGTCGACATTGCATTGTGGGATTTGAAAGCGCGCTTGCTCGAACTGCCTCTGGTGACCCTGCTCGGCGGCGTTCGTTCTTCGGTGCCGGTTTATGGCAGCGGCGGCTTCACTTCCTATTCGGAGACACGCCTGCGCGAACAACTGGCCGGCTGGGTGACTTCCGGCATACCACGGGTCAAGATGAAGATCGGCCGTTATCCGCATGATGATCTCGCGCGTATCCGTGCGGCACGCGAGGCCATCGGCCCAGAGACCGAGCTGTACGTCGATGCCAACGGTGCCTATTCACGCAAGCAGGCGCTGGCCAGGGCGGAGGCCTTTCACGAATACGGCGTGAGCTGGTACGAGGAGCCGGTATCGTCTGACGACCTCGCGGGACTTCGTCTGTTGCGCAACCGCGTGCCCGGCGGCATCGAGATATCCGCTGGCGAATATGGCTACGACCTGACCTACTTCCGGCATATGCTCGAAGCCGAGGCGGTAGACGTAATGCAAGCGGACGCTACCCGCTGCGCCGGGATTACCGGCTTTCTCGATGTCGCCGCGCTGTGCGATGCCTACCACGTACCGTTGTCGTCGCACACGGCACCGGCGCTGCACATGCACCCCGGCTGCTGTGCCAGCCAGGTGCGCCATCTGGAATATTTTCATGACCACGCACGGATCGAGGCGATGCTGTTCGATGGCATCGTCGGTCCCGTCAATGGGGCATTGCAGCCCAATCTCGCACGCCCCGGGCTGGGCCTGACACTCAAGCGCGAGGAAGCCGAGCGATACCGACCAAGGGCCGAATGAACGAATGAACGTGTGAACTAATAAAGCTCCGCTTATCGAAAGCGCACCGGCCATAGCGTCCTTGCCTGACCGCCATCACTTCATTCCCTCAGTGTTGCTTTCGGAAGAGCAATGACATCGCAAGGAGTCAGCGATGACAGACCGACGAACCAGCACATCACAGGCGGCTTCATACGGCGAACCGCCGGCACCGGCAAGCGATCATCGCGATCTTGCCCAGGAACTGGCCGCCGCGATCGACGGTGAAGTCCGCTTCGATGCCGGCAGTCGTGCGCTCTATGCCAACGACGCCTCGAACTACCGCCAGCCGCCGATCGGCGTCACCCTGCCCAAAACGGTCGACGACGTGATCGCCATTCACCGCCTTTGCCGCGCCCACGACGTACCGATCCTGTCACGCGGGGCCGGCACCAGCCTGTCAGGGGAAACGGTCAACCACGCTGTCGTCATCGATCACTCCAAGTACCGGGACAGGATCCTCGACATCGATGCCGAGAAGCGCCTCGTCACTGTCGAGCCCGGCGCAATCAACGACAAGGTCAACCAGGCACTTGGCCCCTACGACCTCGTCTTCCCTCCCGATCCATCGACGCACAAGTGGTGCACCATCGGCGGTAATGTCGGCAACAACTCCTGCGGCATGCATTCGGTGCAGGCCCAGTTCTACGGTCACGGACCCCGTTCGAGCGACAATGTCCATTCGCTGGATATTCTGACCTACGACGGCGTGCGCATGACGCTCAAGGATCACTACAGCGAAGACGAGATCGACGCGACCATCAGCGCCGGCGGGCGCAAGGGTGAAATATTCGCCAAGCTAAAGGCGCTGCGTGACAACTATGCCGACCAGATCCGCCAGTATTATCCCCGGATCGAAGACGTGCCGCGGCGCGTATCGGGATATAACCTCGACGATCTGTTGTCCGAGAACGGCTTCAATCTCGCCAGCGCCCTGTGCGGCACCGAAGGCACCTGCATGACGGTACTGCACGCGACTCTCAAACTGACCCAAAACGTCAGGCACCGCACGCTGGTGGTGATCGGCTTCGAGGACATCGCCGCTGCCGGCGATCATGCCGCCGAGATCATGAAAGCCCGGCCGATCGCGGTGGAAGGCATCGACCATCGGCTGTTCAATGACGAAATCAAGCAGCACATGCACGAAGGGGTGCTCAAGAAGCTGCCCGCAGGCTGCGCCTACCTGCTGGTCGAGTTCGGCGGCGATGATCCCGAGGAAACCGACGCCAAGGCCAGGCAGTTGATCGATGAACTGAAAAAGACCCAGAGCGCCCCCACCGGCTACCAGATCATCGATGACAAGGCACACGCCGACCAGCTATGGACGGTGCGCGAAGCCGGGCTTGGCGCGACGGCCTTTCCGCCACCGGACAAGCATCCGCACTGGCCGGGGTGGGAGGATTCCGCGGTTTCACCCAAGGATGTCGGCAACTATGTGCGCGATCTTCACAAGCTCTACGACAAATACGGCTATGTCGGAGCCTTGTATGGTCACTTTGGCCAGGGCTGCATTCACTCGCGCATCAGCTTCGATCTCCACACCGAAGAAGGGGTCGATAAATTTCGCGACTTCATGCAAGACGCCGCTGAGCTCGCCATGTCCTATGGCGGTTCGCTGTCCGGCGAGCACGGCGACGGCCAGGCACGCGCCGAGCTGCTCGACAGAATGTACGGCAAGGAACTGGTCGAGGCGTTTCGCGAATTCAAGCGCATCTGGGACCCGCAATGGAAGATGAACCCCGGCAAGGTCGTCGACGCCTATCGCCTCGACGAGAATCTGCGCCTGGTGCATTACCATCCCACCGAACCTGAAACCCGGTTCGCTTTTCCCGAGGATTCGCGCCGATTTTCCGAGGTCGCGATCCGCTGCGTCGGCGTCGGCAAATGCCGCAGCGACGAGAGCGGCATCATGTGCCCCAGTTACAGGGTCACCCGCGAGGAGAAGCACACTACCCGCGGGCGGGCGCGGCTCTTGTTCGAGATGATGGATGGCGGCGTGATCAAGGAAGGCTGGCGCTCGGAAGAGGTCAAGGAGTCGCTCGATCTCTGCCTGGCCTGCAAGGGCTGCAAGGGGGATTGTCCGGTCAGCGTCGACATGGCGACCTACAAGGCCGAATTTCTCTCGCATTATTACGAGGGGCGTCTGCGGCCGATGTCTCACTACGCCTTCGGCTTCATCGATCGCTGGTCGCGGCTGGCCTCGAAGCTCCCTGCACTGACCAACTTTGTCACCCGGACGCTGGTGTTGCGCTCCATTGCCAAGCGCGTCGTGTCGATGCCAGAGCAGCGCCAGGTTCCGATGTACGCCCCCGAAACCTTCAAGGCTTGGTTCGCCAAGCGGCCGATCGTCAACGAGCACGCAACGCCTGTCATGCTATGGGTGGATACCTTCAACAACCATTTCTATCCCGATACCGCCCAGGCGGCGACCGAGGTGCTCGAAGCGGCGGGCTACCGTGTAGTGCCACCCCCCGAAGGGATGTGCTGCGGGCGACCGTTCTATGACTTCGGCATGCTCGACAACGCCAAGCAATACCTGCACAACGTCATGGATACGTTGAGCGAGCAGATCGACAACGACATGCCGATCATCGGTCTCGAGCCGTCGTGCGTGTCGGTGTTCCGCGATGAGCTCACCAATCTGTTTCCCGACGATGACCGCGCCAACCGGCTCAGGGAAAACAGTTTCATGCTCAGCGAATTCCTGATCCACCACACCGACGACTACGAACCGCCGCAACTCAAGCGCAAGGCGCTAGTACACGGCCACTGTCACCACAAGGCGATCGTCCATCTCGACGCCGAAAGGCAACTGCTCGAGAAGATGGGGCTCGACTACGAAGTGCTCGACTCGGGTTGCTGCGGCATGTCCGGTTCGTTCGGTTTCGAGCGCGAGAAGTACGACGTCTCGATCGGTGCCGGCGAGCGAGTGCTGTTACCCAAGGTCCGCGATGCCGACCAGAACACGTTGATCATCGCCAACGGCTTCAGTTGTCGCGAGCAGATCGCCCAGACCACCGAGCGGCGCGCCCTGCACATTGCCGAAGTGCTGCGCATGGCACTGCATCGTGGGCCGGCCACTGCCGGCCCGCCGGAGCAAGAGATCGAACATCGCCGGGCAGCAGTGCAGAAGCAGGCCAACCAACGTGCCGCGCTGGCGACTGGGGCGTTGATGGCCGGCGGACTGCTGTTATGGAAACTGAGTCGAGGCCGTCGGGGCTGAATGCCTGCCAAATGAGGTGTTTTCGACAGCGGAAAGGAGTCTCTATGCGATCTCAACATCAGGAAGTCGTCGTCATCACTGGCGCCGGCGCTGGGCTCGGACGCGCCACCGCGCGTGAATTCGCCCGTCACGGCGCACGACTCGGCCTGATCGCACGCGGCCAGGAACGGTTGGAGGCCGTCAAGAGCGAGGTGGAAGCCCTCGGTGGCTATGCCGTCGCGATCAGCGCCGATGTCGCCGACGCTGCGCAGGTCGAACAGGCTGCCGAGCGTATCGAAGCCGAACTCGGCCCGATCGACATCTGGGTCAACGACGCCATGACCACGGTATTCTCGCCGTTTTACGAGATGAGCGCCGAGGAGTTCAAGCGCGTGACCGAAGTCACCTATCTGGGCAACGTCAACGGCACGCGCGCAGCGCTCAAGCGCATGCGCCCACGTGACCGGGGCACCATCGTTCAGGTCGGCTCGGCGCTCGCCTATCGGCCGATCCCGCTGCAGACTGCCTATTGCGGCGCCAAGCATGCGATCAAGGGCTATACCGAAGGGCTGCGCTGCGAACTGCTCAGCGAAGGCAGCCATGTGCATATGACGATCGTCGAAATGCCGGGACTGAACACGCCGCAGTTCAACTGGTGCAAGAGCCATCTGCCCAGGCGCGCCCGTCCGGTTGCGCCGATCTATCAGCCAGAAGTCGGTGCCCGTGCCATCTATTGGGCTGCGCATCACCGGCGCCGTCAGCTGTATGTAGGCATTTCGTCGCTATTGACGATCTGGGGCAACAAGTTGTGTCCCGCCCTGATGGACCGTTATCTGGCGCACAGTGCGGTCGATGGCCAGCAGACGTCCGAGTCAGAGACGCCCGATCGCGCCGACAACCTGTGGCACCCGGCCAAGGGAGACCACGGCGCTCGCGGGCGATTCAATCACCAGGCACATGCCAACAGCCTTCAACTGCAAATGACGGCCCATCGTCGCGAGATAGGCCTCGCCGCGGGTGCCGCCGTACTTCTCGGTATCGCTATCGGCACAGCAAGACGGCGGCGGCATTAGGCTTGGTACGAAAACTGCCCGGAACCTGGGAACCTGGAAGCCTGGGAATCCGGGTGCCACACAACGGATATCCACGTTCGCCATACGGCATGACGGGTGATTTGCCTTGACTGCGCGCGCGCGGTGGTCGAAGGTCTGAGCCTGGCGATGACGCCAACGCACAGCCGCCTGAATCTGTGCCATTTCGACAGTGATGAACGCCCGCCCCAGCGTTCGACGGAGATCCTGACCGCATGACCCAGCCGCGCCCCGCCGATAGCGCCGATCACACCGACACCGACACGCCCCGCTACATCGCCCATCGCGGCCTTTCCGCGCGTGCCCCCGAAAACACCCTGGCAGCGGTTCAGGCCGCCCATGATGCCGGTTGCCAATGGGTCGAACTCGACGTTCAACTGCTCGGCGATGGAACACCGGTCATCTGGCACGACGCCGGTCTCAAGCGCTGCTCCGACGGTCGCGGCAAGCTGTTCAAGCTCGATGCCGAAAGCGCCGCCAAACTGGACGCCGGCAGCTGGTTCGGCGCCCAGTATCGCGGCGAGCCGATCGCCACGCTTGAGGCGATGCTCGAGCTGATCAAGCGACTCGGCATGGGGCTCAACCTGG
The DNA here is from genome assembly GCF_001858555.1 of Salinicola sp. MIT1003. Taxonomy (NCBI): domain Bacteria; kingdom Pseudomonadati; phylum Pseudomonadota; class Gammaproteobacteria; order Oceanospirillales; family Halomonadaceae; genus Salinicola; species Salinicola sp. MIT1003. Next base: position 148,884 of record NZ_MCAP01000033.1, on the reverse strand, counting down.
AACTGAAGGTGTGCCGCGGCCGCAACGCCATCGAACTCGTCCAGGCCGCCCTGCCGCCGACGCTGGAAGCGTTGCCCGCCGACAAGCTGATCGTCTCCTCGTTCGATCGTCATGCGCTGACCGCCGCACGGGCGCTGGAATCCGACCCCGACCGCCTGCGCCTCGGCGTGCTGGACGACAAGGCACCCAAGCGCTGGTGGCTGGAAACCGAACGTCTCTCCGCCTACAGTCTCCACCTCGACTGGCGCAAGCTGAAGATCAAGCGGGCGCAGGAGATCGCCGACGAAGAGATCAAGCTGTTCTGCTACACCGCCAACGACCCGGTCACCTTCGAAAAGCTCTGGGACTGGGGTGTCGACGGCGTGATCAGCGACGATCCGACGCGTTTCGTCACCCACGCCAGGGAGGCGGCAGCACGCCGGTCGGACGAAGACGCCTGAGATTGGTCGCGTCGATCACCGCTCGCCGATGCATCCCGTCGACAATAAGCGCCTGATACACGCGCCAATTAGCGCCTTTGACGGTGGAGCCCCGGGCTTAAGATGGGCACCATGCCCGTTCACCAGGTTGCGAGCCGTTCATGAATCCTTCCACGCTCATCGGCATCATCGCCAGTGCTCTGCTGCTGGCGACCGTCGTGCTGTTCACTGCCCAGGCCCCGAGTAGCTTCTTCAACCTGCCGGGGTTGGCGATCGTGCTCACCGGCACGCTGGCGGCCAGTTTCATCAGCTACCCCCTTCAGGAGATGCAGCGGCTGTGCCGCCAGGTCGCCGTGGTGTTCCGGCGCGAACCCCAGGCCAGCGAACTGGAAAACGATCTGGATCAGTTGATCGACATGTCCCGCCACTGGAGCCGCGGCAACATCCGCGCCATCGAAGGCGCGCTGGAGAGCACCACCAACCCCTTCCTGCGCACCGGCATGCAGATGGTGATTGCCAATACCCGCGAGGAAGAGATTCGCGAAATGCTTCGCTGGCGCATGGTGCGAGTCAAGGCCAAGGAGCGAGCCGAAGCGCAGATCCTGCGAACCATGGCCGTCTACGCGCCGGCCTTTGGCATGCTCGGTACCCTGGTCGGGCTGATCAACATGCTCGAGGTGATCCAGGCCGGTGACCTGGCGGTAATCGGGCCGCGTCTGGCGGTGGCGTTGATGTCCACCTTCTACGGCATCCTGCTCGCCAACCTGGTGTTCAAGCCGATCGCGGTCAAGCTCGAACGCCGCACCGAGGCCCGGCTGATGGCCATGACGCTGATCCTGGAAGGCGTCGTCATGGTCAGCAAGCGCCGCCTGCCGTCGTTCATCGAAGAGGCCCTGAACACCTACCGCGCCGAGCACCGCGACGAGATGCGCGATGCCCGCCGACCGCAGAGCGCCGACGCGTCGGTCGAGTCCGCATGAGCCAGGCCGCGATCTCCCCCGGCGGCCCCTTTGCCGACCTGCTGTTCGACGATGATCCCCTGGTCGACAGCGGGCGGAGCAGCGAGAGCGATTCGTGGCTGATGAGCTACCTCGACATGCTCATGCTGCTGATCACGTTCTTCGTGCTGATGCTGGCGCTCTACGGCGGCCAGCTCATCGACCGGGACGCGGCCGGGGCGCCGCCCGTCACGGCGCTGCCGCTGCACATCCCGGCGTTGAAGCCGCCGCCAAGACTGCCGCTGGCCGACATCGGTGAATTCTATCAGCCGCCGCGTCAGCTCAAGCCGGCGCCACTGGCGAGCGATACCGGCTTCTACTCGCCCGCACCGAAGCCGGCGCCTGCCGAGATCTTCGCCATGCCACCGCTGGCGTTCAGCGTGCCGCTGTTCGACCTGCCCGATCCCGAACCAGCGCCCGTATTGCCGCAGATCGACGGTGTCGAGGTCACCGCGATTCCCCACGGCTTCAACCTGCGCATTCAGGATCACCTGCTGTTCGACAGCAGCGCCGTCGGGCTCAGCGATAGCGGCAGGCAACTGGTCGAAAAGCTGATCCCGATGCTGCAGGAGTTCAAGGGCACCATCTCCGTCGAAGGCCATACCGACAGCGTACCGATCTCGACCTCCCGCTTCCCCTCCAACTGGGAACTGTCGGCGGCGCGCGCCTCGGCGGTGGTGCGCGTGTTGCGCCAGGCCGGCCTCGATGGCGAGCGGCTGCGAGCGATCGGCTATGCCTCGACGCACCCGCTGGCCAGCAACCACACCCCGGCCGGCCGCGCCAGCAACCGCCGCGTGGAGCTGGTACTGCAGGAGCCCAGCTCGCCGACACCGTGACGGCTCGCGCCGTCGCGGGGTTGCCGCTGCCCGATCCATCACGAAGGCCCCAGCGCCGATTGCCTGATCCGGAATTCACTTGTCGCGTGGAAGCTGCGACAATCCGGCGCGTCGAGAGACGTGTGCTCGGGAAGCGGGTGAGAACCCCGCACTGCCCCCGCAACGGTAATTGCGTTAGAAAACATAGCGTTTTCTTCGACACCACCGGATGCGCCGTCAGGCCATCCAGCCACTGTGATCGCATGGACTGCCCTTCGAGGGAACTTCAAGGGAACGTCCATCGACATGGGAAGGCGTGCGTGTCGGATGACCCAGGGTCTATCGCCCGGGTCATCGCGCGAGAGTCCGGAGACCGGCGCGTTTCTCTTCACTGGTTGATGCGGAGGGCTCATCCAGTGGCGGCTCCCCCTGCCCGGATTCCATGGCGTCCGAGGCGGGCATCGTCACGTCCGTCCTCCCATTGCGTATTCGTTCGGTACTCGTTTCGAGTACTCCGTGTCATCGCGTCCGGCCCCAGCGCCGGTGAATCGCGGGGCACAACGCAGTTGGGGATCACATTACATGCGTTACAAGAAGAATACCGTCGCCTCGGGCGTCGCGCTCGCCATGGCCATGGCCACGCTGTCGGCCCAGGCCCAGCAACACGTCGAAGACCGGCAGCAGCTCGGCGACGTCCAGGTCACCGCCAATCGCCTGCCGCAATCACAGGCCGACGTTCTGGCCAGCACCACCATCATCGATCGCGACGAGATCGAACGCAGCCAGGCCAATAGCGTGGTCGAGCTGCTGCAAAACCGTGCCGGTATCGAAGTCGTGCAGACCGGAACGCCAGGCGGTCTGACTACCCTGTTCATGCGCGGTAGCGAGTCCGATCACACCCTGGTGCTCGTGGACGGTGTTCGCGTGACATCGGCAACGAGTGGCGGCGCCAGCCTGGAGTTCCTGCCGGTCGACGCCATCGAGCGCATCGAGGTCGTGCGCGGCCCGCGCGCCGCGACCTACGGCTCGGATGCCATCGGCGGCGTCATCCAGATATTCACTCGCAACGGCGGTGCGGGCACTCACGGCTCCCTCGACCTCAGGGCCGGGGAACACGGCACGTCCAGGCAGAGCGCGCACGTCTCCGCCGGGGACACCGACACGCGACTCAACGCGACAGTCTTCCATCGCGACAGCGACGGCTTCAATGCCACTTCCTCCGACACCAGCGGCGAGCGCGACGGGTTCCGCCGCGCGGGCGGACAGTTGGGACTGGCCCACAGATTCAGCGACCGTGTCGACCTCAACCTGAGCGCCATGCGCGAAGACTTCGACGCCGACTACGACAACTGCTCCTACCCGGCCTCTGCCGACTGCCGGACCGAAGGCTATCTCCAGACCTTCGGGGCACAGCTCGATGTCGCGCTCGAGTCCGACTGGGACATGATCGTCACCGGCGGCCACTTCGATGAACAGCGCGACGAGCACTACGACGGCGTCCGCAACAGTCGTATCGAGTCGCATCGCAACGAGCTCGGCCTCCAGCACCGCTTCACGCGCAGCAACGGCGTGGATTCCCTCGGCGTCGACTATCGAGAGGAAAGCATCGACTATGACGACTATGCCGCTGGCTCGAGCTATCAGAAAGACAGCCGGGAAAACTACGGCATCTACGGCTCGATGCAGCGTCGCTACGGAGACCACGAGCTCACGGGATCGCTACGCTACGATGACGATTCCCGCTTCGGCGACAAGACCACCGGCAACGCCGGCTACGCCTACCACCTGACGGCGGCGCAGCGCATCGGGCTGAGCTACGGCACCGCCTTCAAGGCGCCGAACCTGATCGATCTCTACGGCCCCTATGGCACCAATCCCGACCTGGACGCCGAGACGTCCAGGACCTGGGAAGCTTTCTGGGCGATGGACCAACAGGCCTGGAATGCCCGCGTGACGGCGTTCGAGAGCCGTATGGACGACCTTATCACTTACGACAACGCCACTTTCATTCCCTATAACGTCAACGAATCCAGGATCCGTGGCGTCGAGCTGAGTGGCGGCTGGGAGCGTGGCGGTCTCGATCTGCGCGCCAGTCTCACCTATCAGGACCCGGAGAACCGCGAGACCGGAGAGCGACTCCAGCGTCGCGCCCACGTCTTTGGTCGCCTGGATGCCGATTACGCCGTGGCGGACTGGTCCTTTGGCGGCACTCTGAGAGCTGCAGGCGACCGTCGTGACGTACAGTTCGATGCGCCCTACGGCCCTACCACTACCTCCGGCTACGGCGTCGTCGATCTGCGCACGGCCTGGCAAGTCACGCCGACCGTCGAGCTGTCGGCCAAGCTGGAGAACGCCTTCGACAAGGATTACCAACTGGTCGATGGCTACAACACCCAGGACCGTTACCTCGAAGGCGGCGTAAAACTCAGCTTCTAACCGCTTTCTCCTTCAGCGGCGCCGATACCACGGCGCCGCCTCTTCCCTCTTCCCTCTTCCCTCTTCCCTCTTCCCTCTTCCCTCTTAAACAGTTTCTCCCCGGCTGCGTGGAGTGATACTGTATATATAAACAGTCATCAGGAGTCGCTGCCATGTCGTCTCCCTCTCGACCCGGCCCGTTGAAAGGCCGCGGCGCGACCTACAACCCGGACAACCGTTTCCAGCCGACGCATAGCACCGTCGAGGACGACGGCTGGTGGCAGGAGGCGTTGCCGGAGCGCATCTCGACCCACGTGCAGTTCGAGGCGCCGCGCTCGGCGCTTTCCTGGAATCAGTCGCCGGACCTGGGCTTCGACCGCTCGCTCAACCCCTATCGCGGCTGCGAGCATGGCTGCATCTACTGCTATGCCCGCCCCAGCCACGCCTATTGGGATCTGTCGCCCGGCATCGATTTCGAGACGCGCCTGATCGCCAAGACCGGCATGGCGGATCGATTGCGCGAGGAGCTGTGCAAACCGGGTTATGTCTGCCGGCCGATCAATCTCTCCGGCAACACCGACTGCTACCAGCCGATCGAGGCGCAGCACGGCACGACGCGTTCGCTGCTGGAGCTGCTGCTGGCGTGCCGCCACCCGGTCACGCTGGTGACCAAGAGCGCGCTGATTCTGCGCGATCGGGAACTGCTCGCCGAGATGGCGCGCGAGCGGCTGGTCCGGGTGTTCGTCAGCCTGACGTCGCTCGACAACGAACTGAAACGCACCCTGGAGCCGCGCACTGCCTCTCCCGCGGCACGGCTCAAGGTCATTCGGGAGCTGCATGAAGCCGGGGTACCGGTGGGTGTGCTGGTGGCGCCGGTAATCCCCGCCATCAACGACAGCGAGATCGAGACGCTGCTGACTCGTGCCGCCGACGCCGGCGCCCGCACCGCCAGCTGGACGCTGTTGCGATTGCCCCGCGAGGTGGCGCCGCTGTTCGAAGCCTGGCTCGAGGAGCACTACCCGGAGCGCGCGGGCAAGGTGATGAGCCTGATCCGCCAATCCCGCGGGGGCCAAAGCAACGACAGCCGCTTCGGCCACCGCATGCACGGCGACGGCTTGTTCGTGGACATGATCGGCCAGCGTTTTCGCCGGGCGGCCTCTCGCCTGGGGCTGGAACGGCGCGCCGATCTGGGCCTGGACACCACGCGATTCCGTGCGCCTCATGCCCAGCAGGATCTGTTCGGTTGATGTCTCCTGTCTGGCCGACATGACCAGGAGGCATGCCGTCCACGGGCTATTCGATGCTTTCTTGATACAGGTCAAGCTGAACAGTGGTCGAGCGGATAACTTGGCTCAAGCAAGCCAAGTTCGTAACCCATCGCCCTCTGCGAGGTACGCGCCATGTTCAGCTCACTGCTGGTCCCGATCGATGGATCGGAAGACTCCCACGCCGCGCTCAAGATCGCCTGCCAACTGGCGGCTCCGGTTCAAGGCAAGATCCATGTATTGAACGTGCGCGATCCCTATCCTGATCTCCATCAGGGTGAAATGTTGACCGTCGCGGCCGCGATCAAGGCAGTTTCGGTAGAGCTCGCCGAAAAGGAGGGAGAAGCGATCATCGCGGAGGCGCTGAGAGAGATTACCTCCATGCCAGGCTACGAAAACGAGTTCGATACCTTGGTCAAGCAAGGCTCGCCAGCCGAGGTGATTATCGAAGAAGCCAAGCGACTCGAGGTGGATGCCATCATCATGGGTAGCCGAGGGCTCAGTGACATCAAAGGGTTGCTGGTCGGCAGCGTGTCGCACAAGGTCACCCATGTCGCCCACTGCATGGTCATCAGCATCCATCAGCGCCGTGCCGGGTAAAAAATCCATCTCCCCTTTCTGCTCTGCGACGTCGGGCGACAACAACGCCAATAGCCCGACGTTTTGCAGGCCGACACGAAATCCGCGTCCGCGGTATCCGGCGTTTGCCAGAAACAGCCGAAGGTCGGTTTCCATCAGCGTATTGCCTCTTGCTCGTCGGATGGTGGGGTATCGTCACGACGGCCCGTCTTGAATTTGCGCCGCAGTTGCCTTTCGGTCTCCACCGCCAGCAGCAGCAAAACGGCCACGGCCAGAATCGCCATCCCGTCGAGGAGCGGAATGGTGCGGGTTTCGAACACCGCCTGTACCGGAGGCAGCCAGTTCATGGCGCACTGCGCCGCCACGACGATACCGATGGCCACCCAGAGCGCCCGGGTACCGCGCAGGATCCGCAGGCTGAAGGCCGAGTCGTGAATACTGCGGATGAAGAACAGGTGACTGATTTCCATCGCGATCAGGGTATTCATCGCCATGGTGCGCGCCAGCGCGATGTCGTGGCCCCGCTCGATGGCCCAGGCGTAGATACCGAACGTGCCCAGCAGAAAGAGCGCCGTCACCAGCCCGATATGCCATAGCCAGGCCAGCCCCAGCAGCGGCGCATCGGACGAGCGTGGCGGACGCTGCATCGCACCCGTCTCGCCGGACTCGAAGGCCAGGGCAAGACCCAGCGTGACGGTCGTGATCAGGTTGACCCAGAGAATCTGCACCGGCGTGACCGGCAATACCATGCCAAACAGCAGCGCCGTCACGATGGTGGCGGCCTCGCCCGCATCGGTCGGCAAGGTCCAGGCGATCACCCGTACGATCTTGTCGTAGACGTTGCGGCCTTCACGCACCGCCGCCACGATGGAGGCAAAGTTGTCGTCGGCCAGCACGATATCGGCCGCCTCCCGCGCCGCTTCGCTGCCCTTGCGCCCCATGGCGATGCCGACATCGGCACGCTTGAGCGCCGGGGCATCGTTGACCCCGTCGCCGGTCATCGCCACGGTCATGCCTCGCGCCTGCAGTGCCATGACCAGCCGCAGCTTGTGCTCGGGACTGGTGCGGGCAAAGACATCCGTTTCCATTGCCGCCGCGCTGAGCTCGTCATCGCTCATCGTCTCCAGTTCTGCACCGGTGATGACCCGCCGGGTGCGCTCCAGCCCGATCATCTGCCCAATGGCCGCCGCGGTGGCGGCGTGATCGCCGGTGATCATGCGCACACCGATCCCCGCACGCCGGCATTCGGCAATGGCGGCCACGGCCTCCGGGCGCGGCGGATCCATCAAGGCGACCAGCCCCAGCAGAATGATGCCGCCTTCCACATCGGCGCGGGAGAGCACGGTCTGCGAGACCGGCACCCTGCGTGTCGCCAGGGCCAGCACTCGCAGGCCACGGCCAGCCAACTGCTCGACCTGGGCGTGCCACCAGGCGTGCTCCAGTATCGCCTCCCCGCCCTCAGCGGTGCGAACTCGACTGCACATCGCCAGCACCCGCTCCGGGGCGCCCTTGATGAACAGGCGGGCGTGGCGCTCGTGATCGTGATGCAGGGTCGCCATGTAGCGATGTTCGGCATCGAACGGCAATACGTCGGTACGTACCCAGCAGCGCTGGGCTTCGGGGCGGCTCATCCCCATTCGCGCAGCCAGCGTCAGCAGCGCGCCCTCCATAGGATCGCCCTCGACCCGCCAGATACCGTCGCTGTGCTGCAGCGCGGCGTCGTTGCACAGCACCGCGACCCACGCCAGTTCCCGCAGCCGCAGGCTGGCCTGAAGATCGATGGGCGCAGCCCCCTGGATCGCCCCATCCGGCGCGTACCCCACGCCATCGATGGTGAAGCGCTCATCCACGGTCACCAGTTCGGTGGCCACCATTTCGTTGCGCGTCAGCGTGCCGGTCTTGTCCGTGCAGATGACCGAGACACTGCTCAGCGTCTCGATCGCCGGCAGATGGCGTACCAGGGCGTTGCGCCGCGCCATTGCCTGGGCCCCCAGCGCCAGCGTGATGGTCAGTACCGCCGGCAGCCCTTCCGGAATCGCCGCCACCGACAGCCCCACGACAGCGGTGAACAGCTCGCCGAAGGGGTAATCCCAGAGGAAGTGGCCCAACGCCATCACGGCAGCCGCCAGCATCAAAATGATCAGTGTCAGCCAGCGGGCAAAGCTATTCATCTGCCTGACCAGCGGCGTGGTCCTGGGCGTGACATGGGCCAGCAGCCGGCTGATCCGGCCCATCTCGGTGGCGATGCCCGTCGCCACCACGACGCCCAGCCCCTGACCGCCGACCACCAGCGTGCCGCCGAAGGCCATGCAGCCACGTTCGGCCAGCGCCATCCAGGCGGGAACCGGGTCGGTATGTTTTTCCACCGCCGTCGATTCGCCGGTGAGCATCGATTCCTGAATGCTCAGCCCATGACTTTGCAAAAGCCGCAGATCGGCGGGGATCCGATCCCCGGCTTCCAGCAGCACGATGTCCCCGGGCACCAGGGTCTCGACTTTCACCCGGCACCGCCCGCCGTCGCGCAGCACCGTCGCGTATGGCGCCAGCAGTTCCTGTATGGCGGCCAGCGCCCGCTCGGCACGATGCTCCTGAATCAGACCGATGACGGCATTGATGACGACGACGGCCAGAATGACCGTCGTATCCACGACATGACCGAGCAGTGTCGTGATCAGCGCCGACCCCAGCAGCACGTAGATCAGCACGTTGTGGAACTGGGACAGGAACAGCCTGGTCAGGCTGCGCTTCGGAGGCGCCGGCAACCGGTTTGCCCCCTCGCTGCGCAGACGGATGCCTGCCTGATCGCTGCTCAATCCGGTCATGGCCGAATCCAGCTCGCTCAACACCCTGTCCGTGGCCAGGGCATGCCACTGTCTGGGCTCCATCACGACATCTCCCGAAGGGCCGACCCTCGGGTCGGATACCCGGGATTCAGGCATGATCGCGCGGGTGCGATCATTGCCGCTCAGCCTATCCCCGGCCATTCGACGCTTTTTTGATGCCGATCAAATCTGCCCGTCGATCCGCCCGATAACCTCTCCATACAGTCGACATCCCGTTACCAACCGCGAGGTGCAAGCCATGTTCAGGTCACTGCTGGTTCCCGTCGATGGTTCCGACTACGCCCAGGCTGCGCTACGGGTCGCCTGTCGACTGGCCGAACCGGCCCAGGGCACGATCCATCTGCTGACCGTGATCGAGCCCTTCGAACCGATGCAATACGGCGGCGACTACCGGGTGCAGCAGATCGTGCGGGAAGCCGTCAACGACAACGCCGAAAAGGAAGGACGCGCCATTCTCGACCACGCCGTGGCGCTAATGCCGGACGGCGCGCCGAAAGACGGCGTACAGACCCTGCTGCGTCTGGGCTCCCCGGCGGAAGCCATCATCGAGGAAGCCGAGCGACTCGGTGTCGACGCCATCGTCATGGGCAGCCGGGGGCTCAGTGACATCAAGGGCTTGCTGGTCGGCAGCGTCTCGCACAAGGTCAGCCATGTCGCCGGGTGCACAGTCATCAGCGTTCATGGCCAGCCGCACACCGGCGCATGAAACCTCCGTTCCCCTTTGCCATCCTGCGCTGGCTGGTCATCGGCGCCGCTCTGCTCCTCGCTGGCGTCACGCTCTGGTATTGGCTCCAGCCCGAGGGGCTGGACGACGCCTTCGCCCGCGGTAACGGCCGCATCGAAGCGACGGAGATCGACGTCGCCACCAAGCTCGCCGGCCGGGTGGCGGAGATCCTGGTCAACGAGGGCGACTTCGTCGAACCGAATCAGGTGGTGGCGCGCATGGATACCCGAAGCCTAGAAGCCGAGCGACGCCAGGCCGAGGCCGAGCTGCAGCGCAGCCGCAACGCCTTGCAGACCGCCCGTGCCGGGGTGGCCCAGAACGAGAGTCACCAGGCAGCCGCCGAAGCGACGGTGCATCAGCGTGAAGCCGAGCTGGACGCCGCCCGCAAACGTTTCGAGCGCTCCAGCGCGCTGCTTCAGCGCCACGTGATCTCGTATCAGCAAGTGGACGACGACCGCGCGACGATGCAGAGCGCCCGCGCCGCGCTGTCAGCCTCCCAGGCGGAGGTGGCAGCGGCCCGGGCCAGCGTGGCAGCGGCCCGCTCCCAGGTGATCGAAGCCCAGTCGGCGATCGACGCGGCCCAGGCCAATGTCGAGCGCGTCCAGTCGGACATCGAGGACAGCCTGCTGCGCTCCGACCGGCTGGCCCGGGTGCAATATCGCGTGAGCGAACCCGGCGAAGTGCTGGCGGCCGGCGGCAAGGTGCTCAACCTGATCGACCTGACCGACGTCTACATGACGTTCTTCCTGCCCACCAGCCAGGCCGGGCGGGTCGCGCTGGGCGACGACGCCCACCTGATCCTGGATGCGCTGCCCGACTACGTGCTGCCGGCCCGGATCAGCTTCGTCTCCAGCGAAGCGCAGTTCACCCCCAAGACGGTGGAGACCGAAAGCGAACGGGAAAAGCTGATGTTCCGCATCCGCGCCCGTATCGATTCCGATCTACTGCGCGAGCACATCCGCCAAGTGAAGACAGGGTTGCCCGGCGAAGCCTACCTGAAGCTGGACCCGGCAGCCGAATGGCCGGAAGCACTGCGCGTGGACGTCTCCCGATGAGCACCGACGCGGTCGCGGCGCTGTCCGGGGTCACCCTGCGTTACGGCAAGCGCACGGCTCTCGAGGAGCTGACGCTCGACATTCCCGCCCGCCGCATGGTGGGCCTGATCGGGCCGGACGGGGTCGGCAAGTCCAGCCTGCTGGCGCTGATCGCCGGCGCCAGGCGGATCCAGTCGGGGCAGGTCCAGGTGCTTGGCGCGGACATGGCCAGCGCCACCCAGCGTCGCGTGACCGGCCCGCGCATCGCCTACATGCCCCAGGGTCTGGGCAGGAATCTCTACCCCACGCTCAGCGTGCGCGAGAACCTCGAGTTCTTCGCCCGGCTGTTCGGCCAGGATGCCGAGGAGCGCGAGCGGCGTATCCACGACCTGACGACCAGTACCGGGCTGGAGAGATTCACCGAGCGCCCGGCGGGCAAGCTCTCCGGCGGCATGAAGCAGAAGCTGGGGCTCTGCTGCGCGCTGATCCACGATCCCGACCTGCTGATCCTCGACGAGCCCACCACCGGGGTCGATCCGCTGTCGCGCAGCCAGTTCTGGGAACTGATCGCCCGAATACGCCACCAGCAGGCCCGGATGAGCGTGATCGTCGCCACCGCCTACATGGACGAGGCCTCGGCCTTCGACTGGCTGATCGCAATGGACGCCGGCAAGGTGCTCGACCAGGGCGCGCCCGCGACGCTGCTCGAACGGACGGGATGCGCTTCGCTGGAGGCCGCCTTCATCCAGCTGTTGCCGGCGGAGAAGCGGTCGGGACACACCGATCTCGAGATCCCGCCCCGCAAGGCCCACGATGAGGTGGCGATCGAAGCGCACGGTCTGACCAAGCGCTTCGGCGATTTCACCGCCGTGGATCATGTCGACTTCCGCATCGAACGCGGGGAGATCTTCGGCTTCCTGGGCTCCAACGGTTGCGGCAAGACCACCACCATGAAAATGCTGACGGGCCTTTTGCCCTTCGACGAGGGGCAGGCGCGGCTGTTCGGACAGCCGGTCGCCCCCGAGCATATCGAAACCCGGCGCCGGGTCGGCTACATGTCGCAGGCGTTCTCGCTCTACAACGAGCTGACGGTGCGCCAGAACATCGACCTGCACGCGCGGCTGTTTCGTCTTTCGCCACAGCGACACGCCATCCGTCGCCGGCAATTGCTGGCACAGTTCGAGTTGCAGGGCGTCGAGGGGCAACTGCCGGGCAGCCTGCCTCTCGGTATCCGCCAGCGTCTCTCCCTGGCCGTGGCCATGCTGCACGAACCGGAAATTCTGATCCTCGACGAGCCCACTTCCGGGGTCGACCCGGTGGCCCGCGACCGCTTCTGGGAGCTTCTGGTGCGGATGTCGCGCGAAGATGGCGTCACGATCTTCATCTCCACCCATTTCATGAACGAAGCGCTGCGCTGCGACCGCATTTCGCTGATGCACGCCGGCAAGGTACTCGACAGCGGCACGCCCCGGGCATTGATGGCCAGACGCGGGCACGACAACCTGGAACAGACCTTCATCGACTATCTCAAGGACGCCAGCGAGCTCAAGGGCACCAGCGAATTCAAAGACGCCAACGAATTCAAAGACGCCAGCGAGGCGGCGGCTCCTCCGGCGGCGAACGAGAGCATCACCGTCGCAGCCGCAGCGGCAAAGGGCGCTCCCCCTCGTTTCAGCTGGCGCCGACTGTCGAGCTACGCCCGGCGCGAGAGCATGGAATTGCGGCGCGACCCGATCCGCGCCACCCTGGCCCTGGCAGGCACCCTGATTCTGATGTTCATCATGGGGTACGGCATCAACATGGATGTCGAGGACCTCTCCTTTGCGGTGCTCGATCGCGACCGGACCACCACCAGCGACAACTACGTCCTCAACCTTTCGGGCTCGCGCTATTTCAAGGAGAAGGCGCCCCTGCAGAGCTACGAAGAGATGGACGAGCGCCTGCGTCGAGGCGAGATCAGCCTCGCGGTGGAGATTCCGCCCGGGTTCGGGCGAGATCTCAAGCGTGGCGCCTCGCCCCAGGTCGCATTCTGGGTCGACGGGGCGATGCCGAGCCGGGCCCAGACCATCATCGGTTATGTGCAGGGAATCCATGCCACCTATCTGCAGCAACTGGCCCAGGCCTCCGGCAACGACGACAGCCGGCCGGTCGAGGTCGCTCTGCGCTACCGCTACAACCCGGACGTGCGAAGCCTGCCGGCGATGGTGCCGGCGATGATTCCGCTGCTACTGATGATGATCCCGGCCATGCTCACCGCTCTTGGCGTCGTCAGGGAGAAGGAGCTGGGTTCGATCACCAACTTCTACGTCACCCCGGTCACCCGCCTGGAGTTCCTGCTCGGCAAGCAGTTGCCTTACGTGGTCATGGGAATGCTCAACTTCTTCCTGCTGGTACTGCTCTCGGTCTTCGTCTTCGGCGTGCCGCTCAAGGGCAGCCTGCCGATGCTCAGCGTGGCGGCCCTGCTCTACGTGTTCTGCGCCACCGGCTTCGGATTGCTGGTTTCGGCACTGTTCAACAGCCAGATCGCCGCCGTGTTTGGCACGGCCATCGGCACCGTCGTCCCGGCGATCCAGTTTTCGGGGCTGCTGTATCCGGTCTCAGCCCTGGAAGGCGCTTCCGCGGTCATCGGCCATCTCTACCCGACCAGCCACTTCCTCATCATCACTCGCGGCATTTTCTCCAAGGCGCTCGGTGCCGCCGAGCTATGGCCGAGTTTTCTGGCCTTGTTGGTCACGTCTCCGCTGCTATTGCTGGCCAGCGTGGCCGGCCTGAAGAAGCAGGAAAAGTGAGTTGAGTACGCTCTCGAACATCCTGCAACTGGGCATCAAGGAGCTGCGCACCCTGGCACGCGATCCGGCGATGCTCCTGCTGATCGCCTACACCTTCACGTTGAGCGTCTACTCCAGCGCCAACGGCATTCCGGAAACGCCCCATCGGGCCAGTATCGCGGTGGTCGACGAGGATCGCTCGCCCATCACGCAACGTATCATCGACGCCTTCCAGGCACCCTACTTCCTCGAACCGATGCTGACCGACCATGCCGACATGGACATCGGCATGGACAAGGGGCGCTATACCTTCACCCTCGACTTTCCGCCCGATTTCCAGCAAGACCTGCTGCGCGGTCGGCAACCCTCGATCCAGTTGAATGTCGATGCCACCCAGATCAGCCAGGCCTTCACCGGCGCCGGACACATCCAGCAGATCATCGACGACGAGGTCGCGTCATTCCTGCAGCACAGCGACATGCCATCGACACAGCCCGTGCAGGCGGTGATCCGCACGAGATACAACCCCAATCTCACCCAATCCTGGTTCGGCGCCGTCAACGAGGTCATCAACCAGATCACCATGCTGTCGATCATCCTGACCGGCGCTGCGCTCATTCGCGAACGCGAACACGGCACCATCGAGCATTTGCTGGTAATGCCGGTGACCACGTTCGAGATCATGGCGGCCAAGGTGTGGTCGATGGGGCTGGTGGTGCTGGCGGCCGCCCTCCTGTCGCTGCGCTTCGTCGTCGGTGACTGGCTGGGTGTACCGCTTCAAGGCTCGATGACGCTATTTCTGGTCGGCGCGATACTGCACCTGTTCGCCACCACCTCGATGGGCATCTTCTTCGGTACCGTCTCCCGCTCGATGCCGCAGCTGGGGTTGCTGATCATCCTAACATTGATTCCGCTGCGGGTTCTGTCAGGCGGCATGACCCCGCGGGAGAGCATGCCGGAGGTGGTGCAGAATCTCATGCTGCTGACGCCGAACACCCACTTCGTGGAGTTCGGGCAGAACATCCTGTTCCGTGATGCCGGCCTGGCAACCGTCTGGCCTCAACTGCTGGCGCTGGCCCTGATCGGCACGGCCTTTTTCCTCGTCGCCCTGCTTCGGCTGCGCCGCTCGCTTGCCTGAGAGCACGAAAAAAAGCCGCATCGCCTGCTCGACGATGCGGCAACCCTGCGCTCTAGAGCTTCCTGCTCATTCCGCCTTCACTGTGATCTTCTTGGCTGGGGCGATTTCCGCCTTCGGCACATGAATGGTCAACATGCCGTCCTTGCCCTTGGCGCTGATTCGCTCCTCGATGACATCGGATGGCAGCGAGAAACTGCGCGAAAAGCGACCAAAGTTGGTTTCGATCAGATGGCGTTTGGTGTCCTTACTCTCTTTCGTGTCGTGCCGCTCTCCCCTGAGCGTCAGCACGTTATTCTGCACGGTGATCTCGACATCCTTGCTGTCGATCCCCGCCAGTTCCGCCGTAATGAGGTATTCCTTTTCGGTCTCGCTGATATTCACCGTCGGCGCCCAGACATCGCGGAATGTTGCAGGACGATTACGGTCGTAGCGATCGAAGAAGGCTTCCATTTCGCGGAAAGGATTCCAGGTGGTGAGTTCCATGGCTTGTGCGCTCCCTGTTCAAGACGATGACAATGGCCGAAGCCGGATATCAGTGTGTACCGCCGCACGAATCCGAGCTTGACCTGGGTCAAGGTTCTCGAAAAAAGCGAGCCGATCGCTTCGCCTGTGACATCTTCCGCGACCGATGAATACCCCAAATAAACCACCGCTCCCTATCGACCTGTTCAAGCTTGATCTGAATCAAGTCGCTGGCTGGAATCCGGCGGATACTGATTTCGCCACCATGGTCCTTACCGGATAGCGCCCATCAGACGAAGGAGACAGCCATGTCCACGATGAAAGCCGCCATCTATGTCGAGCCCGGTCGCATCGAGCTGACCGAAAAGCCGATACCCCCCATCGGCCCCAATGACGCTTTACTGCGCATCACGACCACCACCATCTGCGGTACCGACGTGCATATCATGAAGGGCGAATATCCGGTCAAGCCCGGACTGACCATCGGCCATGAGCCGGTAGGCACCATCGTGGAGCTGGGCGACAACGTGCATGGCTATCACGTGGGGCAGCGGGTGATCGCCGGCGCGATCTGCCCCGGCTTCACCTCCTACGCCTGCCAGGGCGGCCATCCGGCGCAGGATGGTGGCTGCCAGGGCCACGGCTACAAGCCGATGGGCGGCTGGCGTTTCGGCAATACCATCGACGGGGTGCAGGCCGAGTACGCGCTGGTGCCCGATGCCCAGGCCAACCTGGCCCCGATTCCGGACGGGCTCAGCGACGAACAGGTGCTGATGTGCCCCGACATCATGTCGACCGGCTTCGTTGGGGCCGAAAGCGCCAATATCGGCATCGGGGATACCGTCGCGATCTTCGCCCAGGGCCCGATCGGACTCTGCGCCACTGCCGGTGCCCGGCTGCGCGGCGCCAGCTGCATCATCGTCGTCGACGGTATCGACCAACGGCTGGATATCTCTCGCCACATGGGCGCCGACATCACGCTGAATTTTCACCAGGTCGATGTCATCAGCGAAATCCTTCGCCTGACCGGCGGTCGTGGCGTCGATGCCGCCATCGAGGCGCTGGGCACCCAGACCACCTTCGAGGCTGCCCTGCGGGTGCTCAAGCCCGGCGGCACGCTCTCCAGTCTCGGCGTCTATTCCGGGGATCTGACCATTCCGCTCGACGCCTTCTGCGCCGGTCTCGGCGATCATCGCATCGTCACGTCCCTGTGTCCGGGCGGAAAGGAGCGCATGCGCCGGCTGCTCGACATCGTCAAGGCTGGCCGGATCGATACGGCCTCGCTGGTCACCCACCGCTATGCCCTGGACGATATCGTCGAGGCCTACGATCTGTTCGCGAACCAGCGTGACGGGGTATTGAAGGTCGCCATCACGCCATGACGGTCGGCCCGGCTCTATCGCAACGCCATCAAGCGATGAGCCGGGCATTTCATCGCTTCTTTTCTACCCGACTTTTCTACCCGACTTTTCTACCCGACTTTTCTACCCGACTTCTCTAGCCGCCCTGCCACAGAATCCGGGGGTCTTCGAGGATACTAATCAGGTCGATGGGTGCAGGACGCAGCCGCACGGTAAAATCGGTCACCGGCCGGTAACTGGTGATCCGGGTTTCGTAGATCGCCTCGCCGCTGCGAGAAAAGTCCACGTTCTGGATCATCGGCTGACAAATCGCGGCTCTTCCACTGACGCCATCGGCATAGAGTTCGACCAGAAGCGCCTCTGGAGTGAGCTCGCCCAGCCGAACGCATGCCCGGAATCGATGCTGATGACCATCGCTTTCCGTCTCCACCGATTCGAAGGCGACTTCGGACCAGTACCGATCCAGTTGCCGGCGACGATTCACGATCCGGCGTCCCCGGGCGCCGTCATCGGCCGTCCGGTCACGCCAGGCTTCGGCCAGGGGAATGTAGTACCGCTCGACATACTCGGGAAGCGATCGGTTGGTGGAATACAGCGGCGTCAGCCGTGCCATGCTCTCGCGCATGCGTTCCACCCAGCCCACCGGGATGCCCTCTTCATTGCGGGTATAGAAGGCGGGCAGCACCTCGTGCTCGAGCAGGTGATAAAGCGCTTCGGCCTCCTGGGCATCGTAGCCGGGGTCGTCCGCGTGCTCGCGGCCGTCGCCCAGCGCCCACCCCACCTCGGGGGCGTACGCCTCGGCCCACCAGCCATCCAGCTCGGAGAGATTGAGCCCACCGTTGACCAGCACCTTCATGCCGCTGGTACCGCAGGCCTCCCACGGACGCCGCGGGGTGTTGAGCCATACGTCGACGCCCTGCACCAGCTGTTCGGTCAGTTGCATGTTGTAGTCGGCCAGGAACACCACCCGATGGCCGACATTCTCCTCCCGAATGAACCGCACCCACTGCTGGATCAACGCCTGCCCCGTCCTGTCCGCCGGATGTGCCTTGCCGGCAAGCACCAGTTGCATCGGACGTTCGGGATGGGTCAGCAACGCCTTCAGGCGCTGCGGATCGTGAAGCAGCAGGTTGGGGCGCTTGTAGGTGGCAAAGCGTCGGGCGAAGCCCAGTATCATGATCCGCGGTTCGAACACCTGCCGGGCGCTCTCGATGGCCTCCGGCGTAGCGCCAGCCGTCGCCAGCTGGTGTGCCAGGCGCTCACGAAGCTGCTCGACGAGCTCCCGGTTGGCCTCGGTCCGAAACTGCCACAGGGTGGCATCATCGAGATGGCGGATGCTCATCGCCAGCGGCTCGCTGCATCCCAGCCAGCGCTCCTTGCCGCAGGCGCGGGTCCAGAGCGCGTCGGCCGGCGCCGAATCCCAGCTCGGCATGTGGACGCCATTGGTGACGTGAGCGATGGGCAGCTCCGGCGTCGGCCAACGGGGAAACAGCGGCTGGAAGATATGACGGCTGACCCTGGCATGCAGCTGGCTGACACCATTGATGAAGCCGCTGCCCCGGCAGGCGAGCCACGCCATGTTGAAAGGCTCGTCATCATCCTCTGGGCGGCTACGCCCCAGCGCCAGCAGGTCGGCCAGCGAAATCTTCAATTTCTCTTCGGCGTAGTGCTGCAGGTACTGCGCGATCAGCGCGGGAGAAAACCGGTCGAAGCCGGCGGCGACCGCGGTATGGGTGGTGAAGAGATTGCCGGCACGGGTAATGGTCAGTGCCGTCTTGAAGTCGGTGCCGGTGCGCTGCATGTAGCTGCGCGCCCGCTCCAGCACGATCAGCGCCGCATGGCCCTCGTTGAGATGACAGACCTGCGGATGGAGATCGAGGGCTTCGAGCAAGCGCCAGCCGCCGATGCCCAGCACCATCTCCTGCTTGAGCCGGAGCTCGGCATCGCCGCCATAGAGTTCGCTGGTGATGCCGCGGTGGGCGGGATAATTGGCGATGTCGTTACTGTCCAGCAGGTAAAGCGTCACCCGCCCGATGCGGGCTTGCCAGGCCCGTAGCCATACCGAGTAGCCCGGCAGCACGATCTGCAGGCGCAGCCATTCGCCATTCGCGGTGCGCAGCGGCGTGATGGGCAGTTGTCCGGGATCGTTGTAGGGATACAGCGCGTGCTGATTACCGTCGCTGTCGATCAGTTGGCGGAAATAGCCCTGCTGATAGAGCAGGCCGATACCGATCATGGGAACACCAAGATCACTCGCTGCCTTGAGATGATCGCCTGCCACGTTGCCCAGCCCACCAGAATAGATCGGCAGGGCCTCGCTGACCATGAACTCCATGCTGAAGTAGGCCACGGCGGTGAAAGGCGCCCCGGGGTGATTCTGCTCGAACCAGCTGGGGCCGACGTGCTGCTCGCGCCCGAGACGTACCAACTGATCCAGCCGGTTCCGAAACTCCGGATCGGCCAGCGTCCGGGCGAGTTTCTCGTGCGATACCGCCTGCAGCACCGCCCAGGGGTTGTGCGTCAGGTTCCAGAGAGTGGTATCCAGCTCCCGCCAGATCCTGTCGGTGGCATGCTTCCAGGTCCCGCTCAGATCCAGCGCCAGCTCGACCAGGGTATCGAAGCCTTCGATAGCCTCCCCGGGCAGTTCGTACGGTGATGTCACGGTGCATGCTCCTTCACTGCCGAACCGAAATGCTCGATACGGAAACCGCCACTGTCGGGCCTATGGTCGCTCCGGAGGATGTGGATAGCCACCTGTCGGAAGGTATACCGCTGTTCGATGCCGCGGCTTGACCGGGATCAATTCCGCGCGCTACCGGCGGGTGTAAAAGGCAGGCCGGGAGATGAACGATGATGGCGACCAAGACGCCTGATCGAACGACGAACATGCCGTAACTGCCCGGTCTTACCGAATGTAAATAAACCTCGCTCGCGACGACAGCACGCTTACATCATCACTGTTGAACTCCCCGCCTTTTCTCGCTCTACTACCGCCGTTACGCATCACGTTCGCGCAAGCCGTCGTTCACTGTCACAAGGCCAGACTTGATCACATCGACAAGTCACGAAGCGAGGGGTGGCGTCATGTCCTTATCACCCATTGGTGGGCCCTGCCGCCCCGGTCCCGGCACTCACTGTCGTACTTGCAGCCTCAGTTCGTTGTGTTTGCCCCTGGCTCTGAACGCGCAGGCCATGGAAGACTTCGATGCCATCATCAGGCGACGGGCGCCGCTGGTGCGTGGCGAAGTGCTCTGCCGCCAGGGGGAACCGTTCACGCAGATCTTTGCGGTTCGCTCCGGCAGCTTCAAGCAGGTCGTGCTCGATCAGGATGGCGAGGAACAGATCAGCCACTTCCACCTGCCGGGCGAGCTGATGGGCCTGGAAAGCATCGAGGAAGGAAGCCACGCGGGATTCATCATTGCCCTGGAACGCTCGACGGCCTGCGAAATTCCCTTTCATCAGTTGGACGCCCTCGCCGAGCGAATGCCGGAGTTGCGCAATCAGCTCTATCGCAGCATGAGCCGCATCATGGGTGACGAACATCGCCTGATCCGGTTGTTGACCTGCAAGAGCGCCGACGAACGGATGGCGAGCTTTCTCCTGGATCTGGCACGACGTTTCGAGCGTTACGGCTACTCCCCCGAGCGCTTTCGCCTGCCGATGTCCCGCACCGATATCGGCAATTACCTGGGGCTCGCTCTCGAGACGGTGAGCCGGATACTCGGCCGACTGCAGCAGCAGTCGTTGATAGCGCTCGACGGCCGGGAGCTTCGCATTCTGCAGCCCGAGGCCCTCTACCAGCGCTCCCAGAGCGCCAATTGTCGAGCCAGATCCGCCGCCGTCCACCAGCATTGATCCTGCGGTGGGCCCTCCAGGCGGCGCACTGCGATGGCCGATATCCGGCTAGGGGATATCGAACCTCTTGAGATACCGAGCCCCTTAAGCTTTCTTTAAGTCTGAAACGCGACCATTGCCCACCATATTGGCCCCCCGCACTGCGGTCGGCCCGCGTCTGGCTTATTTTTGGTAGACGACACTTTCATGAAGGCCGCACGCGACGTTTCATCAAGCCCATTTCATCAAGCGGAAACGTGCCTTTCGCGCATGAAGAAGCGCTCCATCCGCAACGTCGTTGCACGTGACGGGGCGAACCGCGCTTGCCAGCCCCATTGCCAGGAACTTTCGATCGATGCACTCGTCTCTTCAGTCCCCCCTGCTCTCGATTCTGATACCGGCCAAGGATGAAGTCGGCAATCTCCCCGGCCTGCTCGATGAAATCAGCCTGGCACTCGCCGATATCGACCACGAAGTGATCGTGGTCGACGACGCCTCGAAGGACGGCACCTGGGAGCTGCTGAGACAGCGCGCAGAGAAGGATGCCCGCCTGCGCCCGCTGCGGCATGCAACCAGCGCCGGACAGAGCACCTCGGTCTGGCAGGCGGCCTGGGCGGCCCGCGGCACCTGGCTGGGCACGCTGGATGGCGACGGTCAGAACGATCCGGCCGACCTGCCCAGGCTGTTCGAACGCGCCCAGCGTGGCGACGTGACACTCGTCGCCGGCCATCGCACCAACCGCCGGGACGACTGGATCAAGCGCGTCTCGTCCAGGGTCGCCAACCGGGTTCGCTCTGCGCTGCTCAACGACGCGACGCCCGACACCGGATGCGGCCTCAAGGTGGTGCGCCGCGACGCCTTCCTGCTGCTGCCCTATTTCGATCATATGCACCGTTTCCTGCCGGCGCTGGTGCGCGCCCAGGGCGGCGAGTGCGTCTCGGTCCCCGTCAATCACCGCCCGCGCGGCGCAGGCGAGTCGCATTACGGCCTCAACAACCGCCTATGGGTAGGCCTGGTGGACATGGTCGGGGTGATGTGGCTACGGCGACGAAGCCGGCTGCCGGCGGCCATCGTCGAGTCGGTCCATTCCGAGCCGGCGCCCCTCGAGAGTCGCACGGATTCGAACGACGTGGAGCCGGCGCCATGAATCAGGAATGGCTGTGGGTAACCATCGGCTTCATCGGCCAGGCGCTGTTCTCGGCGCGTTTCATCATTCAGTGGCTCGCCAGCGAACGCGCCAGACGCAGCGTCATCCCGATCGCGTTCTGGTTTTTCAGCCTGGGCGGCGGCGCGACGCTGCTGGCCTACGCCATCTATCGGCGCGATCCGGTGTTCATTGCCGGTCAGGGCGCCGGATTGATCATCTACATCCGTAATCTGATGTTGATCCGGCGAGAACAGCGGCAGACGGCGTCGCCGGAAGATGTCTCGAACTCCTGAACGGAAATTCCCTCCATGCGACGCTTCCTGACCGACCCGTCACAGGCACGGTATCGGCGTGCCTGGCTACTGTTGCTGCTGTTCACCGTGGTGCTGCTGGGCATCGGCATCGGCCTGCGCGATCCGTGGCCGGCCGATGAGCCGCGCTTTGCCCTGAACGCGCTGGAAATGCTGCGCACCGGGCAATTCTGGTTTCCGCATCGCGGTGGCGAACTCTATCCCGACAAGCCGCCGGTATTCATGTGGGCCTCGGCCCTGAGCATCTGGCTCACCGGCTCCGTGCGCTGGGGATTTCTGATCCCGACGACGCTGGCCGGCGTCGGCACGCTGTTGCTGGTCGTCGATCTGTGTCGGCGTCTGCACGGTCGGCGCGTCGCGCTGTTGTCCGGCCTGGCGCTGCTGACGGCCTTCCAGTTCGTGCTGCAGGCCAAGACGGCGCAGATCGACATGATGCTGACCTTCTTCACCACGCTGGCGTCCTACGGCTTGCTGCGACACGCGCTGCTGGGGCCGGACCGGTGCTGGTGGTTGATCGGCTGGGCGGCGATGGGACTCGGCATCATCACCAAGGGCGTCGGCATCCTGCCGTTGACGCTGCTGCCAGCCTGGCTCTGGATGGGCTATCTCGGCGATTTTCGCAAGAACGCTCGCGGAAAAATCACACGCATCACGCTCAAGGATGCCATTCGGGGCATTGGCGTCATGCTGCTGTGCGTGGCCGCCTGGGCCGTGCCGATGGTCCTCATGGCGACCTGGGGAGACGACCCTTCACTGGCCGCCTACCGGGACAATATCCTGTTCAAGCAGACCGGCCAGCGCTATGCCGACTCCTGGGCCCATCTCGAGCCCTGGTACTACTACCTGGTCAAGGTGCTGCCCTGGGCCTGGATGCCGCTGATTCTGGCGTTCCCCTGGGCGATTCCGGCCTGGTGGCGACGGTTGCGGCGATCCGACGCGCGGATCTGGCTTCCGCTCAGTTCGGTGGTCCTGATCGTGACCTTCTTCTCCCTGTCACCCGGAAAACGCGGCGTCTACATGCTGCCGACCGTGCCGCTGCTGGTGCTGGCGATGGCGCCGCTGCTGCCCGGCCTGATCGCCAGGAAGCGCCTGCACTGGCTGGGGTTCGGCCTGCTGGCCTTGCTGGGCGGCCTGCTGTTGATCGCCGGCATCCTGGGTCTCGCCGGCCTGCCCGCACTGACCAAGATCGCCGAGCGTCATGCCGTATCGCCCTGGGCGTGGTGGATCGTCATCGGCGCCGTCGCCGTCGGGCTGCTGGTCGTCATGCGGCCCCGCCGCGGGCTGTGGGCGCTGGGCAGCTGGCTGGCGGTGTTCTGGATCAGTTGGTCGACCTGGGGCTACGCCCTGCAGGACCACGCCCGCTCGCCTCGCGACATGATGGCCGAGGTCGAATCGATCACCGGTGCCGGAGCCTGGCTGGCCCTGCCGGACTACGACGAGGAGTTTCTGCTGCAGTCGCGCCAGCCCAGCATCCAGTTCGGCGACAAGACCCCGGCCCAAGACCAGCTCCTGCGCGCTTTCGCGTGGCTGCAGCAGGACGATAGCCGCTGGATGTTCGCGATGAAACGCCAGGCCGAGGACTACGCCTGTATCGACCAGACCCGGATTCACGACATGGGCATCCAGAACGGGGACGCCTGGTGGCTGGTGCCGGCCACCGCCGTCGGCGAGTGCCGGGGAGACGAAGCGGCAGCGCCGATCTTCGTGGCGCCGACGACGCTGCCGGACGAGACCGGCAGCGCGCCTCGGGTGTAGAAGAAACGGACGCAAGCGAAAGGAATGCAGGAAAAAGCTCGCTGGAGGAGTCGATCACGCCACCGGGCGGCGGATCAAACGACGGGATCAAGCCAGTCCAGCCGAACCCGCAAGCCGCCGCCCTCGCGGTTGGCAAGCGTCATCGTCAAGCGCTGCCGCTCGGCGATCTCGGAGGCGATCGACAACCCCAGCCCGCTGCCGCTGATACGCTGGTCGGAAGCCCGCTGGAAGCGCTGCGTCACGGCCTCCAGCAGCGGTTCCGGAATGCCGGGGCCGGAGTCGTCGATAGTCAGCCATGGGTGACGTTTATCGACACCGACCGCCACGCTCACTTCGCCTCCCGGTGGGGTATAGCGCAGCGCATTGTCCATCAGGTTGCGGATCAGAATCCCCAGCTCGGTGGCATTGCCGACGACGTTTACCGGCTCGCCTTCGACGATATCCAGCGTCTGCTGCCGGGATTCGGCCAGCGGCCAGAGATCGGCGGCCAGATCCATGACCAGCGCCGGCAGCCGGACCCTCTCCGGCGCCGGACGCTCCTGGCGGATATCCAGGCGCGCCAGCAGCAGCAGTTGCTCGACCACCCGTTGCAGGCGCTCGATCCCGTTGTAGGCCTTGTCCAGCGCACTGGGCTCGCCGAAGCGGGCGTTGTCGAGATGGATCTTCATCGCCGCCAGCGGGGTTCTCAGCTCGTGCGCGGCATCGGCGGTAAAGCGCCGCTCGCGCTCGAGCGTCTGGCCCAGACGCTCGATGAAATCGTTGAGCGCCCCGCGCAGTGTCTGCAGCTCTTGCGGCACGTCTACCCGGATCGGGCTGAGATCTCTTTCGTCTCGGGTCTGAACCTGGCGGGAAAGATGATCGATCGGTTTCAGCCCGCGCCGGATCAGTCTGGCAATCAGCCAGATCAGGATCGGCAGCGCCAGCAGCAGCGGTACGAAGTTGCCCCAGGCGACCTTGTTGGAAAGTTCATCCTGGAACGACTCGCGCAGGCCCACGCTGATCCAGCGTCCGCCATCGATCGGCATGCTGAACACACGCCAGCGATGGTCACCGTAACTGACCCAGCGGTGCCCCTCCTTGTCGGGCGGGGGAAATTCCTCGTCCCGGGCATCCCAGCGCGCTCCCATCAAGATTGGTTGACGGTCGGCACCCCAGAAGCCCAGCGACAGCATTCGTTCTTCATGGTCGTAGAGCTTCGGCTTGGCGACCTGCGAAATGGGATTGTCGGTCTCGCCATACCAGCGGGCGAAATGCCCCGGTTGCGACAGCTTCTCGGCGACCGCCCGATACTCCTGCGGCGTCGTATCCACATCGACCAGTGCCGCGACCACCCGTGCCTGCAGGCTGAGCTGGGCATCGAAGATCTCTTCCATCTCGTGGCGCGTAATCAGGTAGGCGGCGGTCACCGCCAGCGCCATGACCACCAGCAGGACCCCAATGAGCATATAGTTGAGGTAGCGGCGAATCGATGTCATGCCGCGCGGCTGTCCAATCGATAACCGATCCCGCGGACGGTGGCGATCAAATGCTTGTCCAGCTTGCGGCGCAGGTGGTGGACATGGACTTCCAGCGCATTGGAACCGACCTCTTCTCCCCAGCCGTAAAGCAGGCTTTCCAGTTTGGGCCGCGACATGACCTTGTCGCTGTTTCTGGCCAATTCGAGCAGCAGGGCGAACTCCCGGCGTCCCAGGGTGATCGCGTTGCCCTTCCAACTGACTTCATGTTGCGATTCGTCGATGGTCAATTGCCCGATCGACAGCAACTGGGTCGAGCGGCCCTCGGCACGCCGCGTCACGACCCGCATTCGCGCCAGCAGCTCCTGCAGGTCGAAGGGCTTGAGCACGTAGTCGTCGGCCCCGGCATCCAGCCCGGCGATCCGCTGCTCGACCGCATCCCGCGCCGTCAGGATCAATACCGGTAGCGGATGCTGGCGCCGGATGCTTCTGAGTACGTCCAGACCATCGATATCCGGCAGGCCCAGATCGAGAACGACCAGCGAGAATGGCTCGACACGCACCGCCTCCAGTGCTTCGCGCCCCTTCATCAGCCAGTCCACCACGTAACCTTCCCGGATCAGAGCGGTCCGGATACCGTCCCCCAGCAGGGGGTCGTCTTCCACCAACAATACGCGCATTGCGGTTTCCGTCTTCGTTGACCATCAGGGAGCTCGACAGGAACTCGCCCATTCGATCCTATTGAGACATACCCACCTTAACGGTTTCTTATCGCGCCTTGCGCCTCATTCATGCCACCGGCGCCCAGCGCCAGGCTGGCCGCCGATCGCCTTCCGTTCCCGATAATGTTTCGTTAAGGGAACGCCATCAAAGTAGCCTCCCTCAGCCATCTTGGGGCGCGATCTGATGATCACCACCCGCAGACTCTCGCACACTCTATCGCTCCTGCAGTGGGAAGCCAGATACCGGGATACCTTCGTCATCGCCCTGCTCTGGGCAATGGCGCTCGCCAGCGCCCTGGCCAGGCCGCTGACACCCATCGACGAGACCCGCTACGTCTCGGTCGCCTGGGAGATGTGGAACGCCCACGCCTTCTGGCTGCCGCTGATGAACGGCGAAGCCTATGCCGACAAGCCACCGCTGCTGTTCTGGCTGATCCAGTCCGGCTGGTCGCTGTTCGGGGTCAACGACTGGTGGCCCAAGCTGATCTCGCCGCTGGCATCGCTGGTCGCGATGATGCATCTCTACCGTATCGCCCGTCGTCTGGGCTACGCCGGCAGCCAGGCACGGCTGGCACCCATGGTGCTGAGCGCCATGCTGATGTGGCAGCTCTACAGCGGCGCCCTGATGTTCGATGTGCTGTTGAGTGCTTGCCTGCTGGGCACCATCTCCCCTCTGATCGCGGGTGAGTTCACCCTGCGCAAGGCATCGATCAGCGGGCTCTGGCTGGGGCTGGCCCTGCTCGCCAAGGGTCCGGCCGCCTTCGTGACCCTCGGCCCGATTCTGCTGACGATTCCGCTATGGCGAGCCGCGCCACTGGGGCCGTCGGGCCGGCGCCACCTTGCCCTGGTCCTGATGCTGGGCATCGCCATGCTGGCGGCCTGGGCGCTACCTGCCGCCTGGATCGGCGGGCGCGACTATGCCCAGGACCTGCTCTGGGGCCAGAGCGTCGATCGCCTGCAGCACGCCATGGCTCATGCCAGACCCACCTGGTGGTATCTGCCCTGGCTTGCTCTGCTGGCGTTTCCCTGGTCGTTGTCGCCTGGCGCCTGGTGGCGGCTCCCGACATATCGGCATCAACGGCTGGCCTGGATCTGGCTGGCCGGGCCACTGCTCGCCTTCTCGTTGATCAGTGGCAAGCAGATTCACTACCTGATGCCGCTACTGCCGGCGCTGGCGCTGCTCGTCATGGACGGCCTTGGCCGTGTCGCCTCCCGGAAAATACTGCGTCCTCGTCTGGCGGCGACAGCCATCGTTCTGCTCGCCATGATAGCCCTTGCGCTGGAGATTTTCGGCGCCGGTGCCGTGACCCGCTCGATGGTGTCGCCCTTCGGCATCCTGGTGCTGATCGCCTTCGCCCTCGTTCTCTGGCGACAGCGCTGGCATGGCGGCGCCGAGGCGGCAAGAGGGCTCGCCCTCGGCACAGGTATCGCGGTGCTGATCGCCACCCAGTTGATGCTGGCACCGCTCTGGAGCCGCTACGACGTCAGTGCCGCCAGTCAGTTGCTCGCCCGGCTGGAACTCGACGGCGTGCCCGTCGCCTTCGATGGCGACGGCTACCAGGCGACCTTCCAGTTTGCAGGCCGGTTGAAAAGGCCGCTCGCCACGCTGAGCGGAGACCCTGCGGAGCTGTGTGAATTCAGGCGCCGGGCGCCCGACGGCTGGATCGTGGGCCGCGACCGCGATCTTCGTTCATTGATCGCCAACGACGGTGCTGCTCACGTCTTCGATTATCGTGGAGGTAAGCTGGATATCGTCCCCGTCAGGGCGCTATCGCTGGCTTCCCGGATACCCGCGTGTGATGGATGACATTCAATCCTCACCAGCGGCTAAAGCGGTGAAGGTTCGTTTAAGGATAGAAAACTGGCATGAAAATACTCGTCACCGGCGCCGCCGGGTTCATCGGCTTCCACCTGGCCAACCGCCTCGCTCGCGATGGTCACGAGGTCGTCGCGCTGGACAATCTCAACGACTACTACGCCGTCTCGCTCAAGCAGGCGCGCGTGGACCGGTTAACGGGCGTCCCCTTTCACCATCTGGATATCGCGGATCTGGCATCGCTGGATGCGCTTTTCGCGCGCGAGGGCTTCACCCACGTCGTCAATCTGGCAGCGCAGGCCGGCGTGCGTCATTCCGTCGACCATCCCCACGAGTACGGCCGCAGCAACCTGACGGGGTTTCTCAACGTGCTCGATGTCTGCAAGCGCCACGGGATCGAGCATCTGCTCTACGCTTCCTCCAGTTCGGTCTATGGTCGCCAGAAGACACTGCCATTTCGGGAAACGGACCCCGTGGATCAGCCGGCCTCGATCTACGCCGCGACCAAGCGCGCCAACGAGATGATGGCCTACAGCTACGCCGACCTGCACCAGTTGCCGGCCACCGGCATGCGCTTCTTCACCGTCTACGGCCCGTGGGGGCGACCGGACATGGCGCCCTGCCTGTTTGCCGCCAGCCTGCTGCGCGGCGAGCCGATCGCGATCTTCAACCACGGCCGCATGGCGAGAGACTTCACTTATATCGACGATGTGGTCGAGTGCATCGTGCGGCTGCTGCCCCACGCGCCCGGCCCCGGCCCGGATCGTTCGGCACCCCACGAAATCTACAACCTGGGCCGCGGCAAGCCGATCGCCCTGCTCGACTTCGTCGACACGCTGGAAAAGCGCCTGGGCGCCACTGCCACCCGACACTTCAAGCAGATGCAGCCGGGCGACGTCGAGCGCACCTGGGCAGATACCCGCAAGTTGCGGTCGGTCATCGATTACACGCCTCAGGTCTCTCTCGAGCGGGGCATCGATCGCTTCGTTGCCTGGCTGCTCGACTATCGCGAGCTCATGCTGGAAGCGATGCCCACCTGAGCCGCGTCCCCTCACGCGGTCAACGGTCGTCGAACGGGCCGCATTGGCGTAGCATCTGGCCTCTGATGCCCATTCGACGAGCCCGCGCATGCCCCTGAGCAAGACCCGCACCAGCTTCTACCGCCGCCTCTATGTCGCCCACCTGATCGACACCGGCCTCGCCGCGAGCGTGCCGGCCATCGTCGAGATCAGCGGCATGCCGCGTCGTACCGCCCAGGACACCCTGGCAGCGCTGGGCGAACTCGATATCCGCTGTGAATTCGAACAGTCCGAGGGCGAGCGTCACCAGATCGGGCGCTACGTGATCCGCGACTGGGGGCCGATCTCGCCGGCCTGGCTGGAACGCCACGCCAGCGAGATCGCCGAAGCCCTGGGTTATCCGCTTCCCGGGGCCTGAGTCCGGCTCTCTCTTCGCACCGCCCGGCAAAGGCAATCGATACCGTTTGGAGCTCCCCATGAGTGATCGCCAGCAGCGTCACCAGCAAGCCATGCAGAAACTCAAATCCCACGTCGACGAAAAGATCGCCGCCGCCACCGAGCAGCGTGGCCTGCTGCTGGTCTTCACCGGCAACGGCAAGGGCAAGACCACGGCGGCGTGGGGCACCGTCACCCGCGCGCTGGGTTACGGCTACCGTGTCGGCGTGATCCAGTTCATCAAGGGACTGTGGGAGTGCGGCGAGCGCGACCGGCTGATCGACGATCCCAGTCTCGAAGTCCATGTGATGGCCACGGGCTTCACCTGGGAGACCCAGAACCGCGACAGCGACACCGCGGCCTGTCTAGAAGTGTGGCGGGAAGCCGAGCGGATGCTCGCCGATCCCGACGTCTATCTGGTGGTGCTCGACGAGCTCACCTACATGCTCAAGTTCGGCTATCTGGAGTTCGAAACGGTCAGGCGCGCCATCGCCAACCGTCCGCCGGAGCAGAGCGTCATCGTCACCGGGCGCAATGCGCACCGCGAGCTTGTCGAGATGGCGGATACCGTCACCGAGATGCAAGAGACCCGGCACGCCTTCAATGCAGGAATTCAAGCGCGTCGCGGCATCGACTACTAAAGCCACGAGTCATGAGCCACGAGCTGCGAGCTAAGAGCTAAGAGCTGCGGGCCAAGAGCTAAGGACCAAGGGCCACGAGCTATGAAACGCGGCCAATAGTTCCGTTTCGGCTATCGACTCGTCGGCTAGGGTCTGTTGACGTTTCATGCACGGCCGCGCCGGAGCCAGTTTTTGTGCGGGGCAAGGCGTGAGGAGCGTAGTTTGGTCATTCCAAATGAACGACGAATAACGCAGCACCGTGCAAAAACTGGCCCGGCCCTTCGGGTTGCACGGCAAATGGCGCCATGCGGCGTTGCGGGATTGGAAAAGGGAACCACCCTTCTCTGCATCCCGCGCCTGGCCTGGCGCCATTTGGCGCAGCAACGCGGTTCGCGCTGAAACGTCAACAGACCCTAGCGGCTCGCCTCAGCAAGTGCTCGACATACCTCGCGCACGCCTTCGATCATGCGCGGCCCGGGGCGGCTGATGGCGTCCGGTTCCAGTGTGTAGAGCGCGCCGTCGCGTACCGCCGGCAGCTCGTCGTGGCTGGCCCAGAAGGCCTGCCAGCCATCGTCGTTGCCCGCTGCCAGAATCACCTGCGGCTGCGCCTCGATCAGCGATTCCCAGCCGATCTGCGGGACCAGCACCGGAGCGTCGTCGAACAGTGGCACTCCACCGCAATGACGAATGACCTGAGTCACGATCTGGCCGCCCGCTAGCGTGGTCAGCGGAGACTGCCCCAATTGATAGAACACCCGCGGCGGCGGCGAGAGCGGTTGGGCGGTCTCGTCCAGCGCCGCCTCGAAACGCTGCGCGGCGCGCTCCCCTTTCGCGGCGTGTCCGGTGAGCCGGCCGATATCCCGCAGTTCATCCGCGATCTCGCCGAGCCGGCGCGGCTCGCTGCGATAGACGGGAATATCCAGCCGCTCCAACTGCTCGACCAGCGACGCTGGCGTGCCGCTTCCCCAGGCGAGCACGAGATCGGGCCGTTTGGCGACGATCAGTTCGAGCGGAATGCCGCGATAGCTGCCGACACGATCGATCTGCCGCGCCGCCGGCGGGAAATCGCTGCCGTCGATGACGCCGACCAGCTGGCTGCCGGCGCCGACGGCATAGCTCGACTCCACCAGATGCGGCGCCAGCGCGATGACGCGCTCGGCCGGCTGCGCCAGCGTCACGGTATGACCGCTGGCATCCTCGACACTGATGGCCTCGGCGTCACCGGCCGCGACGCAGGCGAGCGGCCAGCCGGCCAGCGCCAGCAGGACCGCCAGCAACGAACCTGGCGACCGACGACCGACGGCGGATCTCGATCGGCTCGGCAATAGGGAAAGACAGCGCATCATCGACTCGGCGGGTTGGGTTAATGGCGCAGGCGAGCATAGCATGGGAACCGAATGGCGCTGCAGGCGTCCATGCAACGTTCGCCTCCGCGCGAACGACGCTTCTCGATACCGGTTTCTCGACAGAGGAAATGCCATGTCTCTCTCCACGCTCAACCACTCACGGGTTGCCGCCCGGCCGTTGAAACGCCATGGCGCGCTCGGCCGCGCCATCGGCCTGGGTCTGGCCGGCGCGCTGGCGACGCTCACGCTCGCCACGCCGGCACTCGCCGACAAGACACCGCGTCAGATTCAGGTTCAGGCCAACGCGACGATCGATGTCGCGCCGGACCAGGCGACGCTGAATGCCCGGCTGTGGGAGCGAACGCCCGCCCAGGTCCAGGGAGAGGAAACATCGGGCAACAGCGACGCCATCAAGGAAGCGCGGGACCGACTCGAATCCCGCACCGGCGAGCTGATACGGACGCTGGAAAACGCCGGTGTCGACAGCAAGCAGATCCGCGCCGGCTCGCTCAGCGTGCGCCCCGACTATGTGCAGACCGCCAGCCGGGGCGATGACAATGCGCCGCCGAAGGTACGCACCCAGGTCGAACGCTCGGTGTCGTTGACGCTGAACGAGCTCGACCGGCTGCCGCGCGTGCTCGACGCCCTGACCGCCGCCGGTGTCGATTCCCTCGACGGTGTCAGCTACGGGCTGCAGGACAGCAACGCCGCCGACGACCGAGCGCTCGAGCAGGCCCTCGAGCGGGCGCGCCAGAAGGCCAGGATGATGGCGAAGACGCTGGACGTGGATCTGGGCGACGTCGTCAACATCCAGGAGACCACCGCGCCCCGCTATCAGCCGCAAATGATGATGCGCGCCGCCGAGGCCGACAGCAGCGGCAGCTCGGCCGAGTATCGCAGTGGCGAGATCAGTATCGATGCGGGCGTCAGCGTGATCTGGGAAATCGACGACTGATGTCGTTCGGGCGGGCGCTGAAGCCCGCCCGAAGCCGTTACAAATCCCTTTATCCAGTAATACATTCAAGCAGAGCCAGCTGACTACTGACCGAGTGTTAACCAACCTTTCGCGCGTCATTGCGAGGGAGAACCCTCGCGCTCCCCTTTTTGACGCCACAGACGGCTAAACGGAACTCATGCCCGCCGCATTGCGCGACCGAGCACGATCTCCCCCACCAGCGCCAGGGCGAGAATGGCGGCGATCCAGCGCCAGTCGAACCCGGCCCCCAGGGCGCCGAGCGCGTCCAGGAATACCACCACGATGGCCAGCGGACAGACGTAACGGATCGCGAATCGCCACAGCGCGTGAACCGCCGAAGGCAGCCCCAGCTCCTCCTCGAGGCTCTCCCGCCGCAACACGAATCCGGCCAGTAGCGCGGTTCCCAGCCCGCCCAGCGGCATCAGGAAGCGCGAGGTCAGGAAGTCGAGCCAGTCGAAGAAGTGGCGCCCCGCCAGTTTCCAGTCCGCGCCGACGTTGAACGACAGCATGGCGAGGGTGCTCACCACCCACAACAGGATACCGACGCCCCAGGCTGCCCTGGCGCGCGAAATCCCATGACTTTCGTTCAGCCAGGCGACCGTGGCTTCGATCATCGAGATGGCGGAGGTCAGCGCGGCCACGGTGAGCATCAGGAAGAAGATCGTCTCGATCACGCCACCCAGCGGCATCTGCTGGAACGCCAGCGGCAGGCTCATGAAGATCAGGCCGGGGCCGGAAGCCGGGTCCATGCCGTTGGCGAAGATCACCGGGAAGATCGCCAGCCCGGCCATCAATGCCACCAGCGTATCGCAGATGGCGACCATCAGCGTGGTACGACCGATGGACTGGCCGGCCGGCAGGTAGGCGCCGTAAGTCAGAATGGCGCCGGAGGCCAGCGACAGCGTGAAGAAGGCATGCCCCATCGCGGCCAGTACCGCCTGTCCGGTGAGCTTGCCGGGATCGAAGGCGAACAGGAAATGCACCCCGGCCCCGAAGCTGCCGGAAAAGAACGCATAGACGATCATGATCACCAGCATGATCACCAGCCCCGGCATCATCCAGCGCACGCTGCGTTCGATACCCGCCTGCACGCCCAGTCCCACGATCGCCATCGTCGCCAGCGTGACCAGCGTGCTCCAGAACCCCAGGTTCCAGGGGTTGGCGTTGTTGGCGCCGAAGATCGCCGCCATGCCTTCGACACTATCGGCACTCAGGCCGCCGCTGAGCGACTTCCACAGATAGGAGACCGCCCAGCCGGCGACCACGACATAGAACGACAGGATCATGAAGCCGCACAGCATCGCCATCCAGCCGAGCCCCGACCACAGGCCGCTGCGCCCGGATTCTCTCGCCACCCGGCGGATGGCGTCGATCGGGCTGCCCCGCCCGCGTCGCCCCAGCGCAATCTCGGTCATCATCACCGGCACGCCGATGGCGGCGATGCACAGCAGATAGACCATGACGAACGCCCCGCCGCCATACTCGCCGGTCATGTAGGGGAACTTCCAGATGTTGCCCAGGCCTACCGAAGAGCCGGTCGCCGCCAGGACGAAGCCCCAGCGTCCCAGCCACAGGTTCTTGGGTGATGCGATTGCGGTCATGCTTCCTCGTCGTTCCAGTGGAAGGCCTGATCGAGTCAGGCCCTATCAAGCCCGGATCCGGCGCAAAGAGTCGCCCATGACGGGCGGAAGTGTCCCGATGACGGGCAATGCGGCGGGGGATTGTAGCGTCGACGAGGCCTATGCGCGACCGCCTCATGGTTGGTGCGATGCCGGGGCTTGTGCAAAGCTTGGCACACGACGATGATCCAACCCGTTCGGTGGGTGTTTCATTCCAGGCAGAGCTTCGCAAGGAGATTCCGATGTCCCGGCACTTCGCCATTCTGGGGTTGGGCTATTTCGGCAGTACCGTCGCGCGCGAACTGAAGCGCCACCAGAACCAGGTGCTGGGCGTCGACTCGGACGACACCCGAGTCGACGCTTTCTCGGATGTCCTCGATCATGCCGTGATCGCCGATCTCACCGACGACAAGGCGCTGGGCGAGCTCTCGCTGGACGCCTACGATGTCGTCGTCATCGCTGTCGACGACGATGTCGAGACCAGCGTGATCTGCACGCTCCACGTCAAGGAGCTGGGCGCGAAGGAGATATGGGCCAAGGCGGACTCGGATTCCCACTACAAGCTGCTCAAGCGCCTCGGTGCCGATCGCGTGGTCTACCCGGAATACGATGTCGGTGTGCGGGTGGCGGAGAGTCTCAACTACCATGCCATGGTCGATTTCATTCGACTGGGCGAGCGCCAGTTCATCGTCGAGATCGAGACCACCGAACGCCTGCTCGAAAACGCCACCAGTGTCGCCAGTCTCTCGCTCGATCGCGATGCGCTGTTTCTGATTGCCATCAAGCGTGGCCAGGAGGTGCTCCGCAATCCTTCCGACGAGACCCCGCTGCAGACCGGCGACAGCCTGATCCTGATGGGCGATCTGCAGGCCCTGCGCGAGATCGGCAAGCAGATATGAGTTCCCCGATGCCCACCGACGCCGATCCCGGTTCGGAGCTGCCCTCGTGAGACGCTGGCAACGCCTGAAACAGCCTTTTCGCCGCTCGCCTCATGGCGGGGTCATCCGGCTGTCGCCGCCGGAAATCCTGCTGATCGGCTTTGCCCTGCTCTGCGCCCTCGGCGCGCTGCTGCTCTGGCTGCCCGGCAGTGCTACGCGCCCCCTGGCCTGGCACGAGGCGCTGTTCACGGCGACCTCCGCGGTCACCGTCACCGGCCTCAGCGTGATCGACACCGGCCAGGACCTGACGTTCGTCGGCCAGCTGGTGATGCTGGTGATGATCCAGATCGGCGGCCTGGGATTCATGACCTTCGCTGCCCTCACGGTCCTGCTGCTGGGAACGCGTCTGCCGTTGAGCCAGCAGAATCTCGTCCGCGAGGCGCTGGGCGAGATCGCCTTCAGCGATATCCGCGATCTGATCAAGCTGGTCGTCGCCTTCGCGTTCCTCACCGAGAGCGTCGGCACGCTGTTGCTGGCGTGGCACTGGGTCCCCGAGTACGGACTGAAGGCAGGCCTGTGGCACAGCCTCTTCCACGCCGTTTCCGCATTCAACAACGCAGGCTTCTCGACCTTTACCGATAGCCTGATTCAGGAAGTGGGCAGCCCACTGGTCAACGGTGCGGTGACGCTGATGTTCATCGTCGGCGGGCTCGGCTTCGTGGTGGTGAGCGATCTTTATCGTCATCGCCGCTGGTCGCGCCTGGCCATGCAGACCAAGGTCGTGCTGCTGGCCACGTTCTGGCTCAACGTGATCGCCACCGCGATGCTGCTCGGGCTGGAGTGGTCCAATCCCGCCACCCTCGGCGGGCTGGGCGATCTCTTCACCAAGGTACAGGCGGCCTGGTTCCAGGCCGTCACGCCGCGCACGGCCGGCTTCAATACCCTGGAGATCGGCTCGCTCACCGATGCTTCCACCCTCCTCGTCATGCTGCTGATGTTCATCGGGGGCGGTTCGAGTTCCACCGCCAGCGGCATCAAGATCACCACATTCGTCGTGCTGCTGCTGACCGCCCGGGCGTTCTACCGCAATACCGAACACCCAACGGCCTTCGGCCGCTCGATGACTCAGGAAACCGTGATCAAGGCGATCACCGTCGCGCTGGCCGGGGTGCTGCTGGTCGTCCTGACGCTGTTCGGCCTCACCATCACCGATGGCGACCATTCGTTCCTCGATCTGGCCTTCGAGACGGTTTCCGCGTTCGGCACCGTGGGGCTGTCCCGCGGCATCACCAGCGATCTCTCGCTGCCCGGGCAATTCCTGCTGGGCCTGACGATGCTGCTGGGTCGTGTCGGGCCGCTCTCGGTAGGCTATTTCCTCGCCACCCGCCAGGCGAAGGGCGTGCGCTACGCCAAGGGCGAAATTCAGATCGGCTAATGATGAAACCGGACACTCGAGACTGCATTCACAGCGCTCGCGTGGCGAGTTGCCAGGCGATCAGCAGCATGATCGCCCCGACCGTGATATCGATGCCCTGCCACCAGCGCGGGTCCTGCAGCCGCGGCGACAGCCAGTGAGCCAACCCCACCAGCCCGAAGAACCAGATCAGCGAAGCCAGCGATGCCCCGGCCACGAATCCCGCCGGACTGGACTGCTGGCCGCCAATGATGCCCAGCATCACGACCGTATCCAGATAGACATGCGGGTTGAGCAGCGTCACGCCCAGCGTCGCGATCACCACTGGCTTTGCGCTTGCCAGGCTCACGCCGGTCTCGGGCACATGGTTCATGGCCAACGCGATGGACTCAGGGCGGGCGACGCGCTTGAACGCCACCAGCGCCTGCCATACGAGCCAGGCCACGCCGCCCCATCGCGCCA
Organism: Salinicola sp. MIT1003; assembly: GCF_001858555.1. Classification (NCBI taxonomy): domain Bacteria; kingdom Pseudomonadati; phylum Pseudomonadota; class Gammaproteobacteria; order Oceanospirillales; family Halomonadaceae; genus Salinicola; species Salinicola sp. MIT1003. The sequence continues at coordinate 112,255 of NZ_MCAP01000033.1, read as the reverse complement.
GCAGCAAGACCACGGCGCTCGAAGTGATCAGCGGCCCGAGCCCCGCCACCCCGGATGCGACCAGCAGCAGATCGCAGACCGCACAGATCCCCGCCACCAGCCAGCCGTGCTCGCGGCGCAGGCCCTGGCGCAGGACGAACGCATTCTGCGCGCCTATGGCCACGATCAAGCTGGCGCCGATCAACAGGCCGTGAAGAAGGGAGTTTCCCACTATCGTGATCTCGAAAAGGCAGGGGTTCGCATCATGCCGCGAAATCGACTATTAATAAAAATGAACATGCTAATGAGGCATTAGAAAATTTGATGCTGGACTACAAACTTCTGGAGGCCTTGGCTGCCATCGTCGATCAGGGTGGATTCGACCGCGGCGCGCAGCAACTCAATCTGACCCAGTCGGCAGTCTCCCAGCGCATCAAGTTGCTGGAAGCGAGGCTGGGCCAACCGGTAGTGGTTCGCACGCCCCGGCTGTTGCCTACGCCGTTGGGTCAGCGGCTGCTGAATCACGCTCAGCAGGTACGCCTGCTGGAGCATGATCTTCTCGACAGGATTCCGGCGCTCGGCGAGGGCAAGCATCGTCTCAGGCTGGCGATCAACGCCGACAGCCTGGCGACCTGGTGGGCGCCGACCCTGGGCGACTTCTGCCATCGACGCGGCGTCCTGCTCGACCTGGTCGTGGACGATCAGGAAGTGGCGCTGCGCCGCATGCGCGACGGCGAGGTGGCCGGCTGCATCTGCGCCACCGCACGTCCGGTACAGGGCGCTCGTGCCCGCGCGCTCGGGTCCATGCGTTATCGGGTCATGGCCAGCCCCAGGTTTGCTGATCGTCATTTCGCCGAGGGCGTGACCCATCAGGCGCTGGAACTGGCGCCCGCCATTCTCTATGGCCCGGACGATCGTCTGCACCAACGCTATCTCGATTTCCATGGTTTCAAGGATCCGTTCCCGCATCACCTGTGTCCGTCGTCGGAAGGCGTGCTGCACATGGTGCTTGCCGGTATCGGCTATGCCTTGATCCCCGAGAGCCAGGGGGCCGATGGATTGGCCCGAGGCGACCTGGTCGACCTCGATCCGCAGCGACCGCTGGACGTGCCGCTGTACTGGCACTTCTGGCGCCATGGCGGTGAACTGCTCGATGCGCTTACGGCCCACCTCGTTTCCGCTGGCGACAATTGGCTGAGAGCCCCGGAAGCGTCGTCGGCTGCCGTTGGCTGAAAACGCCCTCGTCGCACAATGGCGACAGGATTCCTCTTGATAACCAATGACTTGAAGATCAGCAGGCACGGTCTAGAATGAATGGCAAGTCAAATGGACGATGCCACCATGAATGCGGGAAACCACGACACAAGGAGTGAGTGACATGATGCAGACAGCCACCAGAACCCCGATATGGATGGCCCTGGCCGGACTGCTTACACTAGGCGCCCTTGCCGGCTGCGCCAGCGACAGCAGTTCGATCGAGAAGGACACTACCGATTATGTCGTGACCGGTTTGGGCGATGATCAGGACGAGGCACTGGCCAACGCCAAGGAGCGCGCCCTGGAACAATGCGAGTCTCAGGATCGTGACGAGTTCGTGATCGTCGAACAGGACATGATGGGACCGAAAGACGGCGCCAGCAAGGCGGCCAATGCCAACGACCAGCTCGAAGGCGCGACCGTTGACGAAGACACCGAACTTCAGGCCGCCACGCAAGAAGGCGATGGTTACAAGGCCACCTGGACGATCCGCTGTCGCTGAATTCTGACCCAGTTCCCAACCAGACAAGATCATCGAGCCCCGCCGGTCAAACGACCGCCGGGGCTTTCTACGCTACGCTCGGCGCAGGTTGTCCACGCTCTCGACCTTGTCATCCATGCGCTGCTCCCGATCCGTGCGGGTTCCCATCTTCAGCGTCGTGGTAATTCTCGGCGCGCCCATGGCATGCACCTCCTCGTGGCAGGCCTTGACGACGGCCATCACCTCGTCCCAAGGGCCTTCGATATTGGTGCCGTAAGCATGCATTCGATAATGAAGCCCGGAAGCCTCGATCACGCGCTGGCACTCTGCCACATAGGGCGACACCGAGACGCCGACCCCCAAAGGAACGACACATAGATCAACGATGACGTGCATTTTTCCCTCCTGTGTCGATTTTTCAACTTGATCGACATCAACTATGCATATTTTGGCCTAAGGTTCACTGTGAGTCGTTAGACGAGCCAAAAGAGGCCATCGAACGCCAATCGTCTGGAAAGGCATGACCGAGCCTAGACTATTGCGCCAATAGCGCTAGGCTTATTGACGGTAAAGCCGTTAGCACGCAATGTATCAACGCTGATGAAGTCGTCTAACAACAGGGAACAGGGACAGTGGAGCGTCACGTTTCCAGGCCATGGCTTGACTCTTCGGACTGTTTTCAATCGAGTGGAAAATGACCGAACAAATGCGTCAGCGCGGTCGAACCCGCAAGTCAACGGGTCGTTTTTCGCCGTTCAACCGGAGTAATAGCGCCGGATGGCCAGGGTACGTTACGCGCCCCTTGCTAGGAAAAACCATGACCAGTAATACACCAATCGCCCCAGTCGCACTGCCCGACACTCGCGCTCGTCACACCATCGAGAAAATGCTGGAAGGATCCGGTGTCACCCTCAACGGCGACCAGCCATGGGACATTCGCGTCCACCACCCCGACCTGTTCTCCCGGGTCGTCCGCCAGGGTTCCATCGGCTTCGGCGAAGCCTACATGGACGGCTGGTGGGAGTGCGACCGTATCGACGAAATGATTCACCGACTGCTCCGTCACGGGCTTGGCGGCGTCGCCCATACCACCAAGGAGCGCGTCGTCTACAAGCTGCAGTCGAGCTTCGTGAATCTGCAGAGCAAGGCGCGGGCCTACATCGTCGGCAAGGAGCATTACGATTTCGGTAACGATCTTTTCACCCGCATGCTCGACGAGACCATGTGCTACTCCTGCGGCTACTGGAAGGAAGCCCGGACGCTGCACGAAGCGCAGGTCGCCAAGCTCGATCTGGCCTGCCGCAAGCTTGGTCTCGAACCCGGCATGAAAGTGCTCGATATCGGCTGTGGCTGGGCAAGCTTCGCCGAACACGCGGCCCGCCATTACGGCGTCGAAGTCACCGGCATCACCATCTCCGAAGAACAGGCGAAGCTGGGCCGCGAGCGTTGTGCCGGCCTGCCGGTAGAGATCATTCTCGAAGACTATCGCGAACTCAGCGGCGAATTCGACCGTATCGTCTCGATCGGCATGTTCGAGCACGTGGGTCAGCGCAACTACGCCACCTACTTCGACACCGTCAAGCGCCTGCTGAAGCCGGGCGGCCTGTTCGTGCTGCATACCATCGGTTCCAATACCAATGAAGTCAGCATCGACCCCTGGATCAACAAGTACATCTTCCCCAACGGCATCCTGCCCTCGGTTCAGCAGATCGCCGATGCCAGCGAAAGCAAGCTGGTCATGGAAGACTGGCAGAATTTCGGCGCCGACTACGACACCACGCTGATGGCCTGGCAGGAGAATCTGCTCGCCCACTGGCACGAGATCGCCGGCAACTACAGCGAACGCGTCAAGCGGATGTTCCTCTACTACCTCGGCTCCTGCGCTGGCGCCTTCCGGGCAAGAGACATCCAGCTGTGGCAGGTGGTCTACTCCAACGGCCGGGGTGGACGTTACGACTCGCCGCGCTAAGCCGAGCTACGAGCTACGAGCTACGAGCTACGAGCTACGAGCTACGAGCTACGAAGGTTATTGAAGGATGCAACCCACGTGAAAGAAATGGGGTCTGCCACAGCGGCAGGCCTCTTTTCTTTGGTTCATCGCTGCAAGCGTCACTAAGGCTGACACTAAGCCGCTATCATGGCTTTGCCACCCCAACGACGCCTTCCAGAACGGCGCTGAACGACTATCGCCCGTGCCGGGTCTTGCGTCATGGATGACGCAAGAGGCGCGTGGGGCATGGATGTCCTTTCGCGCCGACCCGAGCGCGGACGATTGGCGTTCAGGGCTTCGCCGTCAGTGGCGTCAAAAAGGGGAGCGCGAGGGGCTTGCCCCTCGCAATCACCAGCGAGAGGATGGTAAAGGCTCGGCCAGTAGTAAGCCGATCCTATCGAATCTAACCATAAGCCCGTTATATAAGTCCGTTATCTCCAGGCCCGCCAAAGCGGGCCTTGCCGATTACTCCACCGCCGCCGGAGTCACATGAATCCCGAACAGGCTCGCCTCGCCTTCGCCGCGCCCCGTTTCCTCGGGTGAGACCTGCCGACCTTCCCGCACGATGACGTGACCGCCCTGCCCCTGTTGCCCACCGATCACGCTGCCGACCAGGTAGGTGGGGAAGATGCTGGGGTCATTCTCGTAGTTGGGGTTGTGGATCAGCCCGATCATCTGGAAGCGTCCGCGGGTATTGCGCAGCGACTCCAGCGAGTCCTGGATCAGGCGCCGATGCGAGAGCTTGGAGAACAGGCCGTCGAGCAGGATGACGCTCTCGCGGCTGGCGCGGGCACGACGCTTGTGGCTACCCGGCAGTTCGCGCAGTTCCCGTTCGATGGCGAACTCGGAGAGCTTCACCAACCACATCAGCGAAACGGCCTCGCGCTGGCCTTCCGACATATCCTCGTTGAGCGAGAACAGCCGACCGTGCGGGCGAATGGCGTCGTGCTTGATGCGAATGGTGACGTCGCGGAACAGACCGCGATAGATGCGCCGGCGAATCTGGCGGGTCAGATCGTCGTCGCGACCGCCCCTGGCCTGTGTCCCGTCACCCGCCTGCTCGAGCCGGCGGCGCTGCACCGCGAGATGGGCATCGATGTCGGCCAGCAACTGGTGGATCAGCTCACGCACCAACTCGTCGGCGATCAGATCCGCCTTGACCTCGAAGTAGGCACCGCCATCGGCGGAGCGGCGGGCTACCCGACGCAGAATTTCCAGGTTGCCGGCGGCGTCGATGATGATCGAGCTGAGACGCTCGACGAGTGTGTCCTCGATCTGCTCGCGGGAGGCATGCAGCCGCGTCACCCGGCTGCGATGCTCGTTGAGCTGGCCTTCGAGCTGGCGATGAAGGCCGCGCAGCGACTCCAGCGCTTCCGGCGTGACGCCTTCCAGCGTCCCCAGCCGGGCGCGCTCGGACTCGTTGAACAACCGGCTGGCGCTGGCCGCTTCCAGCGACGACGCCAGCGCCTTCTCTCTGGCCGCCACGTCCCGTGCCTGGCGCTCGCGATTGCGCGCGCGCTCGCCCAGATTGAGACTGCCGAGCCCATCGAGCAGCGTCTGCTGGCAGGTTTCGAGTGCTTCCAGCTCGAACGGCTGAACGCTCGCATCCGCGCCGGAATCTTCACCAGAACTTTCACCAGCCCCTTCGCTGAAAGCATCGAGCGGTGCGACCTGCCAGCGCCGCCATTCGGCCATGGCGGCGTCGAGACGCTCGGCCTCGGCGTGATCGGACGGCCAGCCGGCGTTGGCGTCGGCTAGTGCGCGCTCGGACCAGCCTTCCGGCAGCTGCCGCAGCACTTCGAGCCAAGCCACCGCCAACTGATCGGTCACGTTGAGTGCCTGCTGGTGGCGAGCGAGGCGCGAGTCGATCTCGCTCTGTTCGCGGGTATTGCGCTTGCGCTTGTCGCGCGTATCGTTGAGCGACTGTTTCACTCGGCCGATATCCCGCTCGAGGGTGCGATTGCCGCCTTTTTCGTCACGTACCTGAAGGAAGGCGCGAATGCGGGCGAAATCGAAATCGGCACGCCGGCTGGCCTGAGCCAGTGCCGCGGTCAGCTCCGCTTCCCGCGCTTCGGCCTGATCCATGAATGCCGGGCCGCCCTCGGCAACGAACCGATCCAGACGACGCAGACGCTCGCGCTCGCCGTCGGCGAACAGCCCGCTCAGTTGCTCGCGGCATTGGCTGCGCCGCTCGTCGAGCTCCTCGCTGCGCAGCGTCAGCTCGGCGACGCGTTCGTCCAGCTCGGCGATCTCTTCGGTCAACGCCTCCAGGCTGGCATCGATTTCGCGCAGACGCTCGACCCCGCCGGCCTCGGCGAAGCGTTCCGCCGCCAGCCAGTTGCTGCCATGCGTCTCGAGCTCGCGGGCCGCCTGTTCACGCTGCGGCTGCAGCGTTTCGAGCCTTTCCACGGCCAGTTCGCGCGCCTCGCGGGCCTCGTCCAGCGCCCGCTCGCCGCCCTCTTCCAGATATCGCTGGTAATCATCGATCGATTTCAGCGCCGCTTCGCTCAGCCGAGGCGTCAGTGCCTCCTGCTCCGCTTCTGTCTCCATGCGCTGCGTTTCCAGCGCGGCCAGGCGCAACTCGGCCTCTTGCTCCAGCGCTTCCGCCGCCTGCAGGGCCAGACGGAAACGCTCGCCGTGAGGATCGAGTCGGGATATCTCTTCCGTCAGCGCCTGCTGGCGTTGCCGGTCGATCTCGAGCCGCTGCTGGGTCTCTTCACGCAGCGCCGTGAGAAAGGCCGGGTCCAGCGCCGCCTTCACCGCCAGCGTCTCGACGCCCTGTACCGCCCCCAGCGGCAGCTCGCCCCGCTCCAGAAGCGCCAGCAGGCGTCCGGTTTCCAGCACCGGCACGCCGCAGCCGGCATCGATCAGGCACTGGGAGGCTTGCCGCGCCGCATCGATGCCCTCGACTACCGGCGCGAACAACTGGCCGGCGGCCTGCGCCAGCCACTCGCGACGCCGTTCGTCGTCGGCGTCGCCGCCGGAGAGCACCTCGTGCAGCGCGCGGAAGCCGATCTCGCGGGCCTCCAGCAGTTGATGCGCCTGGGCTTCCGCCGCCTGTCGCGCCAGCGGATCGCCGCTGAGGCTCTCCAAATAGCGCTCGCGGGCCTCGATCGTCTCGGCCAGCGTCTCGGCCTCGCGCAGCAGACGTGGATAACGCGCCTTAGCATCCTTCAGCCAGGCCTGGGGAGCGGCGTCACCGCCGAGTTCACGGAACTGGCGATAGGCTTGATCCAGCGCCGCGAACTGGGCGGACTCCTGTGCGATGCGATGCAGCTGGTCCTGACACTCGCGGGACTGGCGATAGAGCGTATCGCGCAGATGTACCGGCGAGGCGTCGCCATGCCAGTGCCGGTAGCGCTCGCTGGAATCCGCCAGCGGCGTCAGCCGATCCAGCCGCGCGGCAGCATCGTCGCTCTCCCGCCGCGCCTGGGCCAGCGTCTGTTCGAGTTCCGCCAGCACGTTCTTGCGCTCGCTCCAGAAGCCGATCGCGGAGGCATCCGGCCAGCCTTCGACGAACGTCTGCCAGGCTTCGCGGCCGGCCTGCAGCGGCCCCAGTTCGCCTTCCAGGCGCTGGCGCTGCTCGCGGCGGGCCTGCAGGGTTTCCCGCAGCGAATTGCGCTGCTCGTCGAGCGCGGTCCACTCGTCGTTCCACTCGGCGAGCTGGGCTTCCAGCGTCTCCTGCCGCTCGGTCTTCAGCGCCAGCAGCTCGCCCGGGTTCGTGTCGGGATGTTCGCGAACGAATGCCTCGTGCCACTGCGCCGGCTGCTTGAGTTCGCCCAGCCGGCCGAGATGATCGGCGTGCGCCTTGCGCGCTTCGGCGAGCGTCGACTGTGCCGCTTCACGCGTGGTCTCAGGTGATTCGAGCTCGGCCTCGCTGAAGAGACCCTCGGCCAGCGCCTGGGTATAGACGCTCTGGTTGTCGATGAAGTCGCGCTGGCGCGATTCGAGCTGTTCGCGCTCCTGCTCCAGCCGCTCCATCTCCTCGTCGAGCTGTTCGGCATCGAGACGCAGCGACCGACGATACTCGCGGTCGGCGATCACCTCCTCCCGGAAGCGGTTGCCGTCCAGCCCTTCGAACGCTTCGGCGGCATCCTCGAGCAAGCCGAGCGCCCGATAGCGCGCGGCGTCGTCGTTGAAGGCATGGCTGTCGGCGAGCCAGGCACGCGCCTGGTCGAACGCGACATGACCGATATCGCGCCCGCCGATCCAGCCGGCCGTCGGCAGATGAACGAGCCGGCGATGGGTGTCGACCCGCGCCCCGCGTTCGGAAAGCGCCTGACGCACGCTGCGCTCCGCCTGGCGCGAGAGCTTCGCCAGCAGCCAGGTGGAAACCCGCGGCCGCTCGGTATCGCCGATCGCCCAGGCGAGGCCTGCCACGGCCTCGGTGATCTCCTTGTTCGTTTCGTCGTGGTCATTGTCGTTGCGGTCACTGTCGTTGCGACCATTGTCGTCACGATCAGCGCCACGACCCGGCAGGCCGGGCAGCGGCGCCAGCGCCTGGCTCCCCAGCAGACGCTCGGCCTCCAGTAGTGCCGCATCCTGCATGACGAGCTGGCTGCGCGCTTCGAGCAACGCTTCACCCTCCTGGTCGAGCGATGCCAGCCGTTCGACCTTCTCGTCGGCGCGCTGCTGATCGCTCTCGGCTTCGGCGAGGCGATGGCGCAGCTCGGTGATGCGCGTCCCCGAGTGCAGGATGACGTCTTCGATCAGCTCTTCTTCTTCATCGGTCTCGCCGCGGGTGGCGCCGGAGAGAATCTGCGGTGCCAGCACTTCGTAAAAGAATGCCTGATCGGCCTTCTCGCCGGCACGCGGCTTGATCGCGTTGAAGATCTGGCTCTTGTCGGCGCCGCCCTCTTTCTGGAACGCCGCCAGCTGCGCCAGCTCGCGCCGGGAGATGTGCGCGCCCACCGCTTCCAGCCACTCTTCGCGGTTGTGGGCTCGTGTGGCGCCATGATTGCGCAGCATGCTCTGGAAATCGGCATTGGCGTAGAGCGCCAGCTTGCCGTCGCGGGTGACGTGATGCACCGGCACGTCGGCCAGCTTGCCCGGGTAGTGATAGAACGTAAGCCCGCTGCCATCGCTGTAGCCGTACATGCCGAAGACGAAGGTCTCGCCGGCGACCTCTTCTCCAGCCGCCGCAAGCATGTCTTCCTGCTGGGCATCCCCCCCCTGGGCGCGGAATTCGACGCGCAGGTGGGTCCAGCTGCGACCCTCGCCGTTGACCTTCGACGGCGAGCACTTGCGCCGGGTGCGCGTCAGCAACTGCCGATCCCGCGAGAGCATGCCGATCAGCGCTTCGGCCATGGTGGTCTTGCCGAAGCCGTTCTCCATGCTCACCGCGCTCGACTGCCCGCGCAGGTCGAGCAGCAGGTGGCGCATCTTGGCTTCCCAGGGCGAGGCGATATCACCGTGCTTGTTGAGAAGGTTGGCGATTTCGATACGGTTGATGACGCTCACCGGCGATTCTCCCCAGGCTCGTCCATGAATTGGCTCGTGGCATCGGATGTCGATTCCCCGGCCGACTCGTCGGCATCGGTGTCGGCTCGATCCGTCTCGAACAGGTCGGCTTCCGAGTGCGCCTCGTTCTCGGCCGGCATGGCCGTTTCGAGGATCTCCTCGTCGACTTCCGTGCCGTCCGGCGCTTCGTCCTCGACGTCGGCCCGAGGCATCGAAGCGGCGTCCTCCTGGGCCGAGGTCAGCTCGATCAGATGCGTCAAGTGGTGCACGCCGATCTGTTCGGCTTCCAGCGCCCCGAGCAGCGTCTGCTGCCAGACATCCTCGTCGCCGGCCTCGCGCACCATATCGAGATGGCCGGCACGGGCCAGCAGATCGATGAAGGCCTTCACCCGCCGGGGAATGTCCTCACCCCGCTCGTCGAGCAGGACGCGACTGTTCTCCGGCGCGCGATCTCCCAGCCCCCGCAGCGTCTCGAGTTGATCGCGAACCAGTTCCACCAGCTCGCGGGGCGTGAAGGTCGCCTCCTGGTAGCGGCTGACGTCGGACAGCGCGCGGTTCAGGCGGGTATAGATCAGCGTATGCAGCAGAAGCCACAGCTGCAGGTACCACAGCGCCAGCTCGGTACGACTCTCCTGGCGCAGCTTGAGTGCCTCGAACACCGGCTCGCGGGTGTAGAGCGGCGGCTGCTCGAGCTCCGGATCGGGCAATAGCGCGAAGAAACGCGAGCCCGGCGCGATACCGGGATAGTCGCCGGACTCGAACGCCTTGAGACGCAGCCCCTGCCCGGCGAGAAAGTCCCGCAGCGCCTCACGCTCGTTCTCCTGGGCGTCGTCGATCAGCGCGCAGACATCGCGCTCGGAGAGCTGGCCTTCGCGCGCCGCACGGCGCTTGCGGCCGCCGCTGGGCACGCGTTCGGCAGTGCGGTAGCGCAACAGATACGCGACGACTTCGCCCATTTCCATCATGTTCATTTGTCAGACTTCCTGTTCTTCTGTCGTCGTCTCGAGCAGGCGTAGCGAGGGCGTCACGGCACCTTCGATGCGCCGACCGTCGGGGAGATCGATCGAAAAGGGGGTCTCGTCGATCCCGACGCTGAGCCGGGTATCGAGCAGTTGGGTATCGACGAAGGTATTGAGCAGCTGCGGCAGGCAATCCAGGGTTTCGGCGTTGGCCGAATCCGCCCCGACCTCGAAGTGGTGCCAGCCTTCGCTGAGCGCGTCGGGCAGCGACAGCGGCGCCTGACGCAGACGCTGGCGCAGCGCCGGGCCGCGGGCCTTGAGGTAGCGCGCCAGCAGCGGATCGGCGCTGGGCTTGTCACGCGTCTCGTCGAAGACCAGCGCCGCCCCGCTGCGCTCGGCGCGGCGGGTTTCGACCAGCGGCAGCAGCGTTTCGACGCGGGGCATCACCACTTCCGTTCCCAGCGGCATCATCCGCGCGACAACCGCTTCCTGCAGGCGCCGGGGCGGCGGCGAGACCAGCAATCGGTGCGCCAGCCCGGCGAAATCGATCACGCCCATGGACTGGATCCGGCCCTCGGCGATGTCCGACAACAGTTCGGAGAGCCGCCGCGACAGGTTTTCGATGGCGTTCAGCACACGGCCGATGGCCCCGGAGAGCATCCGCAGATCCCACTCCTCTTCCTGGCGCTCGGCCCAGCTGTCGAACTGGGCGATCAAGGCCGGCGTGGCGAGCTGCGCGCGGGCGCTGAGCAAGGTGCTCTGGATCGTGCTCAGGGCGTTGTGATAGTGGCGCTCGTTGTCCATCAGGGCGGCGAGCTTGCCTTCATGAGTGGGGTTCTCGCGCACCCGCCGCAGCTCCTGGGTCAGCGCGCGAATCGCCATCAGGATCTGCTGAGTGATGTCGGGTACGCGGGCGTAGTCCCCGCGGGAGAGCGCGGCGACGACCTTGGCGGCATCGTACTCGGAGTAGAGCAGGTCTTCGATCTGGCTCGCCAGGGTGACCGCCTGGCGGCCGCTGGGCGTCAGCCTGACCTGGCCGGTCTGGCCCTGCTTCTCGATCAGCGCGGTGCGCTTGGTGCTGCGGCCGCCGCGCATGCCCGGCGCTGCGTCGTCGTCATCGGATTCCTCCCTGTCGTCGCGGCTCGCCTGCCATTCGCGATAGTGAATCTCGCTGGGCGTCGCCAGCAGGTTGATGACGAAACTCAGGTCATCGGCGGGCAGGTCGGGATAATCCCCGCGCAGGTGGGCCAGACAGCGGCGTTGGGTGACGAAGGCGCTGTTGGTGGCGAAATCCACCTCCAGCAGATAGTCCAGCAGCAGGCAGCCCAGGTCGAGCCAGTAGCCGTCGCGCAGGCCGCGGCGCTGCTCCTGCGTCACCTGCACGAAAGGCGAGCCCGGCTCGTGGGCGCTGTCATGTAGATCCAGCAGCCGCGTCGTCGCGACCAGCAGCTTGTTCCAGGCGGTCATGTCGACTCCAGACGGGGAACAACGAGGGAAAGCGCCGCATTATGCCAAGGTTGGTCTGCCGGGTCATGGCGATCCGGGTAACGATCCCGTCATTGAATGCTATGGTAAGGAACGCCCTTTATTTATTTACGCGTCATCGGGAGAATTTCATGAATTACCGTCGTCTCGGCCGTACCGGCCTCAAGGTTTCCCCGCTGTGCCTCGGCACCATGACCTACGGCACGCCGCAGTGGCGGGACTGGGTGCTGGACGATGCCCAGAGCCGCCCTTTCATCCAGCAGGCGCTGGATGCCGGCATCAATTTCTTCGATACCGCCGACATGTACTCCGACGGCGAATCGGAGCGCGTCGTGGGCAAGGCGCTCAGGGATTTCGCGCGCCGGGAAGAGGTCGTGCTGGCGACCAAGGTCTACAACCCCACCGGCAACAAGTCCCCCAACGAGCGCGGGCTGTCGCGCAAGCACATTCACCACGCCATCGATGCCTCGCTCGAGCGCCTGGGGATGGATTACGTCGATCTCTACCAGACCCATCGCTGGGATTACGACACGCCGATCGAAGAGACCATGGAAGCGCTCCACGAGGTCGTCAAGGCGGGCAAGGCGCGCTATATCGGCGCTTCCAGCATGCATGCCTGGCAGTTCGCCAAGGCCCAGCATGTCGCCGAACGCAACGGCTGGACGAAATTCGCGACCATGCAGCCGATGGTCAATCTGATCTATCGCGAGGAAGAGCGCGAGATGATCCCGCAATGTCTGGATCAGGGCGTGGGCGTCATTCCCTGGAGCCCGCTGGCCCGCGGCATTCTCGCCGGCAGCAAGCCGGTGGGCAGCGAAGGCAGTACCACGCGCGCCAAGAGCGACGAGCAGATGCGCAACTGGAAGCTGGGGCTCGAGCGGGACGCGCCTGTGATCGAAGCGCTGCAACAGGTCGCCCAGTCACGCAACGCCTCTCCCGCCCAGATCGCGCTGGCCTGGGTGCTGCAGAAGCCGGGCATCACCGCGCCGATCATCGGCGCCAGCAAATCGCATCATCTGGACCAGGCGCTGGGCGCGCTGGAGATCACGCTGACGACGGATGAAATCGAAGCGCTGGAAGCCCCCTACGTGCCGCACGAGGTGGTGGGCTTCGAATAGTCGTGGGCTTCCAGCAAACGTTCGCAGGAGCCGGCCCGGCCCGAGTGGCGGATCGCCATAGGCAGTGGCATCATGCCATGAGTTGTCGAAAGATCGTCATGGTCCCCAGAAATAGCGAGGTAGTGCACGCTAATGTTTGAGAAGATCGAGCGCGTCCCCGGGGATGCCATCCTCGGGCTGATCGAAGCTTATAATCAGGATTCCAACCCGCAGAAGGTCGACCTGGGCGTCGGCGTCTATCGGGATCCGAATGGCAATACGCCGATCATGCGGGCCGTGAAACAGGCCGAGGCGCGTCTGCTGGAAAGCGAGAAGACCAAGAGCTACATCGGCTCTCACGGTGATCCCCGCTACGGCAAGGCGATTCTTCCGCTGGTGCTGGGCGCCGGCTCGCCGGTGCTGGCCGCCAACCGGGCCAGCGCCACCCAGTCGCCGGGCGGCACGGGCGCTCTGCGCCTGACGGCGGACTTCATCCGCACCCAGTTGCCGGGCAAGAGCATCTGGCTCTCCAACCCGACCTGGCCGAATCACATCGGCATCTTCGAAGGCGCCGAGATCCCGATTCAGCGTTATCCGTACGTCGACAGCGACAACCGTCTCGACTTCGACGGCATGCTGGCCGCGCTCAAGCAGATCCCGCAGGGCGATGTCGTGCTGCTGCATGCCTGCTGTCACAACCCGTCCGGCTTCGACCTGAACCAGGATCAGTGGCGCCAGGTGCTGGCCGTGGTTCAGGAGCGCGGCCTGCTGCCGCTGGTCGATTTCGCCTATCAGGGGTTCGGTGACGGTCTGGACGTCGATGCCTTCGGCGTGCGCCTGCTGGCCGAGAATCTCGACGAGATGCTGATCACCAGTTCCTGCTCGAAGAACTTCGGCCTCTATCGCGAACGTACCGGCTGCCTGATCGTGATCGCCAGAACCGCCGAGCAGATGGAGAACGTGCGCTCGCAGATGGCGATCGTCGCCCGCGAGAACTACTCCACGCCCCCGTCGCACGGCGCCGCCATCGTGATCGACATTCTCGAATCCGAAGAGCTGACCCAGCTCTGGAAGAGTGAACTGACCGAGATGTGCGATCGCATCAATTCGCTGCGTCGCGACCTGGTCGATTCGCTCAAGCCCTATGGGCTGGATCAGCGCTTCGCCCACGTGGCGGAACAGCGCGGCATGTTCTCCTACACCGGCCTTTCCACGGAACAGGTCAAGCGCCTGCGCGACGAGTTCAGCATCTACATGGTGGGCTCCGGCCGCGCCAACGTCGCCGGCTTCACCAGCGAGAACCTGCCCTACGTGGCCAAGGCGATCGCTGCCGTCGTCGACTGAACCTGGCATTATGGCCAGTCGAAAACCCCGGTCTGACCGGGGTTTTTTCGTTGGATCTAAGGTTTTCTTCGTTGGATAAGCAGGCACGTCACGATCACGACGATATGGTCGATACGACGTTGAATATCACTCGGACAGCGTATCCGATCCCATGGCCTGCTCGAAGCGTTCCCGGGTCACGCCACCGGCGTCCGCCTCGTTGAGTTGCTGGAACATCGTCTGCTGTTCGGCGCTGACCGCTTCGTCCTCGTCGATGACGCCGCTACCGTCGACATCCAGCTGGTCGAAACTCAACGCATTGGGCCGCTGATCGACCGGGGTCTGTGCGCCGCCATCGGTGAAGCCGGCATTCTTCTGCCCGACGCCGCCCGATTTCTCGATCGATTCGTGATCGACCTGAGAGGCATTGGCGGGAGCCTGCGGCTCACCGCTATCCTGTTTCACGTTCAGTCCCGAACTTTCCGCCGGCGTCGACTCCTCTTCCATGGCCGAGGCGTCCTGAGCCCAGGCCGGCAGCGCCAGCAGGCCCGCCACCAAGCCGGCACCCAGGCCCAATACCACTGCCTTTTTCATCGTCCGTGTACGCATTGCTGATCCTCTTGAAACGGTAACGCTTTGACCCGCGGGCTCGGCAAAAATTCGCCGGGATCGAATTTCGGCATCGTATCGCAAGGTTCAGGCCGGTTGCCCGTCCGAGACGGGCAACCGGCGCTTGTGCTCGTTGACCTGTGGAGTCAGGAACCCAGGGGTCAGTCAGGGGCAGGCGTCACTCGTCCCAGCGAGGGGCAAACGAGGGATTGGCTTGACGGTCGCCGCGATCGAGGCGGTTGATTTGCTCGATCTCGTCGTCGCTCAGGCGAATGTTCATCGCCTCGAGGTTCGATTTCTGGTTGGCCGGCTTGGTCGAGGAAGGAATCACGATGATGTCGCGTGCCGCGATCCAGGCCAGCGCAATCTGCGCCGGGGAGGCATCATGGGCCTGCGCGATGCGCTTGAGTACCGGGTCGTCCATCACCTTGCCCACCGCCAGCGGCATGTAGGCCGTCACTTCCAGCCCCTTGGACTGACAGTGTTCGACCAGCTTGCGATTGGCGAGGAAGGGATGCACCTCGATCTGGTTGGTCACGACGTTTTCGCCGCCCGGCAATGCCAGCACCTCGTCGATCTGGCCGATGGTGAAATTGGATACGCCGATATGCCTGGTGAGCCCGCGGGCACGCGCCGCATCCAGCGCACCGATGGTATCGGCCATCGGCACCTCGCCGTCGGGGGACGGCCAATGGATCAGCACCAGGTCGAGCCGGTCGAGACCGAAGTTCTCGAGGCTCTGCTCGATGGCTGCGGTCAACTGCTTTGGTTCGAGCTTGTCCCACCAGATCTTGGTAGTGACGAACAGCTCGTCACGCGCGATGCCGCTCTGACGAATCGCCTTGCCCACCGCGACTTCGTTTTCGTACATCTGAGCGCTGTCGAGGTGGCGATAGCCGAGCTCGAGGGCGGACGTCACCGAGTCGATCACTGCCTGCTCCTTGAGACGATACGTTCCCAGACCGGGTTGCGGCAGAATATGACGTGCCATGAATGCTTTCTCCTTGATGTTAAAGTCGATCGGGACCGACAGTCGGACAGTAAGACACTGCGGATGAAAAACGGTCTCTTCAAGTCCCGCCCCCAGCCCATGCTAGACTGAAGTTCGACTTTCTGCCCGGATCGAGGCATGCCCAATACCCAGCCGAGCGCCTTTGACAACCAGTCCGACGGCCAGCATCTGGTACTTGTCGGCAATGGTGACTCCCATCTCCACATTGCCGCTCACGCCGAGCGCCTCATTCGACATGGCGCTCGCGTCACATTGGTGACCCAGCAGGACTTCGCCTTTTCGGATTGGCTTGGCGGAATGCTGGGCGGCGAGTGGCAGCACGAAGACGTTCGCCTGCCGGCCGATCGAATCGTCGCCCACGGCGGCGCCCATGTTCGCGCCGAGGTGACCCGGGTCGAGCGCCAGAAACGTCGGATCACGCTCGGTGGCGGCCAACAGCTCGATTACGACTGGCTGTCGCTCGATCTGCCGCCTGTCGTCGATGAACATGCCATTCCCGGCTTCTATCATGCCAAAGGCGTATTCACCCCCGCCGCCGACGATCTCTGGCAACTCCGCCAGCAGCTGGAAACCCGGCTCGCCAGTGCTACGGGCACGCTCCCCGCCATCGCCGTCATCGGTGGCGGCCCTACCGGTGTCGAACTCGCAGCCAACCTGCTGGCGCTGGGCGAACGCTACGGCCGCCGACTTCCGGTCGCCCTGATCGGTAACGACCGCCGCCCATTACCCGGTGCTTGCCAGCGGGCCAATCGCTGGCTGACGCAGCGGCTACTTCGTCGAGGGCTGCGCCTGGAACTGGTCGCGACGGCGGCCCGCTACGATCGCCATCAATTGATACTGGACGATGGCAGCGCGGTCGATGCCGATCTGCTGCTGGTCACCGATCATCTGCGGCCTTCACCGACACAGGCTCTCTTCGATCTGACACCTGACGAGGCAGGCCACTTCGATGTCGACCCGATGTTACGCAGCCGTGAGGATTCGCGACTGTTCCTGGCCCGGGAGACACCAGCCGCTCATGATCGTCCGCTGACGACACGCGAGCGAGCGGCGCTGCTGCTGGAATCGCTGGATCAGACGCTCAGTGGCGAGTCCCGAACGCTGCGCCACGATCAATTCGAACGCTGGAAGGCGCTCAATCTAGGCGATCTCCGCGATATCGCCTGGCGCGGCCCGCTATGGTGTCGCGGCCGCTGGGTCCGGCGCTGGAAGCATCGCCGAGACCGCCGCGAGGTGGCGCACTACCTGGGCAACGCATAGCCGCGAGATATTACCCGCGCCGGCCGGCTGTACGGCTGCGCCGAAATCGATACCCCATAATGCGCGATCCCGGCGCCAGGGCCGGGATCGCGTCTATCGAACCGCTTTCTTCAGGCGAGCCTCATGGCCCGAGCCTCGTTACTGGCGAATGCCTTCCAGCACCACGTAGAGTTCCAGTGTACGCATCGACTCGGGGAAAGCGCTCATGTCGATATCGAAGTCGGCCAGGTTGAGCTCCGCCGTTGCCTCGAAGCCCTGACGGTAGCCGCCCCACGGGTCGTCGCCGCCACCGATATGATCGACCTCGAACGTCACCGACTTGGTGACGCCATGGATCGTCAGCTCGCCGGTCATCTCGGCCTCGTCACCGTCGTCGTCGACATCGAAGCCGGTGGACTTGAATGTCGCCTGCGGGAATTTGCTGGCGTCGAGGAAGTCACCGCTCAGAATGTGCTTGTTGCGCTCGGCGTGGTTGGTTTCCAGGCTGTTCACATCCACGGTGACATTGACGCTGGCGTCGTCCGGCGACTCGGGATCGTAGCTGAAGCCCCCGTCGAACGACTTGAAGTCACCCAGAATGTACGAATACCCCAGATGGCTGATCTTGAACTGGATGAAGGCGTGCTGACCTTCGGTGTCGATCTGGTAGTCGGCGGCCTGTGCCTGGGCCAGCGGCATTGCCGAAGCGGCGGCGATCAGCGTCGCCAGTGCGGTCTTCTTCAACATCGTCATGCTCCTCGAAGCGGTTTGAGTCATCTTGCCAAACGGTCCGGCCCTGGCGACGGCAGCCGACGGCCAGGGCCGGAAATGAAATCCTCAGCGGTGTCTGGCCGCACGGGAGGTCAACATGCGGGTCAGCGTATCCTGGCGATCCACCCAGTGATGCTTGAACGCTGCCAGCCCGTGGCCGACCGCCAAAATGACCAGCGCCCAGGCCGCGTACCAGTGGACGTCGCCTGCCAGCACGGCCTGATCCGGTAGCCCCGAGACCAGCGCCGGCACGGTGAACCAGCCGAAGACACTGATCCCCTCGCCTTCCGCCGTGGAAATCAGATAGCCGGAGATCATCACCACGAACATCAACGCGTAGATCAGCCCGTGCCCGACATGCGCCGCCCGTTGCTCTAGCGGCTTGCCATGGGCGACCGGCGTCGGCTGCGCCAGCCGCCAGACGACCCGGAAGACGCTGACCAGCAGCACCACGATGCCGATCGATTTATGCCACCACGGCGCCAGGTGATACCAGTGATCGTAATAGCCCAGCCCGGTCATCCACCAGCCCAGCGCGAACAGGCCGAAAACCGCCAGCGCGCTCGCCCAATGAATGACGATGCTGACCCAACCCCAACCCGATCGCGTATTTCCCCACACGGCACGTTCTCTCGTTGTCATTCTCTCAGCATACGGCCTGGCGGACAGGAAGCTAGATGAGTCTCCGGAAAACGATTGGTGACGAAGAGGAAACAATACGCGGGGAACATGCATCAATACCCCCGCCATGGCATGCCATAGCGAGTATCGGGATATCTTCAAAGCCCTTGGGTAGCCGATGGGAGATCATCCAATAAAAAAAGCTCTGACGATGCCGCCAGAGCTTTTCGAAGCGAGGGAGCCGTTGGCTAGAGCAGAGTCAGACCTCGTTCGAGATCGGCCTTGAGGTCGTCCAGCGTTTCCAGGCCGACGGCGATGCGAATCAGGCCATCACGGATGCCGGCAGAAGCGCGCTGTTCGTCGCTGAGGCGGCCATGGGTAGTGGTGCCGGGATGAGTGATCGTCGTCTTGACGTCGCCCAGGTTGCCAGTGATCGACATCACGCGCGTATTGTCGATGACCTTCCAGGCGGCCGCCTGGCCGCCTTTCACCTCGACCCCCATGACCGCACCGAACCCCTGCTGCTGGCGTTTGGCCAACGCATGCTGCGGGTGACTCTCGAGTCCGCTGTAATAGACGCGCTCGATGGCCGGCTGGGCTTCGAGCCATTCCGCCATGGCCTGTGCGTTGCGGCTATGTGCCTGCATGCGCAGGCTGAGCGTTTCCAGCCCCTTGAGGAAGATCCAGGCGTTGAACGGGCTCATGCACGGGCCGCAGGTACGCACCACGCCATAGAGCTGCTCGAGCTCGGCATCGCGCCCGACCACGGCGCCGCCGATCGCCCGGCCCTGGCCATCGAGATACTTGGTGGCGGAGTGGATCACCAGATCCGCACCCAGATCCAGCGGCCGCTGCAGCGCCGGGGTCAGAAAGCAGTTATCGATCGCCAGCAAAGCGCCGTGACGATGCGCCAGTTCGGACAGCGCCGCGATATCGACCAGCTCGTTGAGCGGATTCGAGGGCGTTTCGGCGAACAGCAGTCTGGTCTTCGGCGTGATGGCCGCTTCCCACTGCGCCAGGTCGTTGAGCTCGACATAGCGCGGGACGACGCCGAACTTGGCCAGGTACTTGTCGAACAGCGCGATGGTCGAGCCGAACACCGAACGCGAGACGATCACCTCGTCGCCGGCCTTGAGCAACGCCAGCACGGTGGAGAGAATCGCTGCCATGCCGGAGCTGGTGGCGACGCAGCGCTCGCCGCCCTCGAGCGCCGACAGACGCCGCTCGAAATTGCGCACCGTCGGGTTGGTGAAGCGGGAGTAGACGTTGCCCGGCTCCTCGCCCTTGAACTTGCGCGCCGCTTCCGCCGCACTGCCGTAGACGAAGCTGGAGGTCGGGAAAATCGGCTCGCCGTGTTCCTGCTCGTGGGTGCGCTCATGCCCCGCACGAATCGCCAGCGTCTCCAGGCCTAACGTTTCCAGGCCCGATGCTTCCAGACCCGGTGTTTCCAACCCCGGCGTGGGGGCGTCGTCAAAACTCATCCTTCAGCTCCTGAAAAACAAGGGAGCCTCCGATTAACGTCATGAGCGCAGGCAAGACAAGGCAAAAATCAACGAAACAGCGGAGTTTACGAAGGTGTAAATGAGCATTTTGAGTTGATTTTTGACACCGTATTGCCCAGCGGAATAGTTAATCAGAGGTTTCCAAGATCCCGTGAGAGCCCGGCACATGCGGCCGGACTCAGGTTCGATCGCCCTGGCGATCAATCGTCCTCACTGTCGTTGTGCAGATCGACGACGGCGTTGAGGCTCTCGCGACCGGACTTGGCAGCATCGTTACGCGCCGCTTCCAGCGCCGTGAAATACTCCTCGTCGACATCGCCCGTGACGTAGTTGCCGTCGAATACCGAACAGTCGAAATCGTCCAGCGCCGGGTTGACCTCGCGACAGGCCGCCTTGAGATCCTCGAGATCCTGATAGATCAGCCGGTCGGCGCCAATCAGCTCGCCCACTTCGGCATCGGTGCGGCCATGAGCGACCAGTTCGGTGGCGACCGGCATGTCGATACCGTAGACGTTGGGATAGCGCACGGCCGGCGCGGCGGAGGCGAAGTAGACCTTGTTGGCGCCGGCATCGCGGGCCATCTGGATGATCTGCTTGCAGGTCGTCCCGCGCACGATCGAGTCGTCCACCAGCATCACGTTCTTGCCTTCGAACTCGCTGGCGATGGCGTTGAGCTTCTGGCGCACCGACTTCTTGCGCTGGGTCTGCCCGGGCATGATGAACGTCCGGCCGATGTAGCGGTTCTTCATGAAGCCTTCGCGGAACGTCACGCCGATGTGCTGGGCCAGTTCCAGCGCCGTGGTCCGGGAGGTATCGGGAATCGGGATCACCACGTCGATGTCGTGGTCCGGCCACTCGCGCTGGATGCGGTCGCCCAGCTTGCGGCCCATCTGCATCCGGGTGCCGTAGACATAGGCACCGTCGAGCATGGAGTCGGGCCGCGCCAGATAGACGTGCTCAAAGATGCACGGGGTCAGCCGCGGCTTGTCGGCGCACATCTGCGTATGGATGTTCTTGTCCATGTCGACGAAGATCGCCTCGCCCGGCGCCAGGTCCCGCACCAGTTCGAAGCCGGCCACATCGAGCGCCACCGACTCGGAGGCGATCATCACTTCCTGGCCTTCGGGCGTCTGGCGCGTACCATAGACGACCGGACGAATGCCGTGGGGGTCGCGAAACGCCACCAGCCCGAAGCCGTTGATGATCGACACGGCAGCGTACCCCCCGCTGCAGCGCCGGTGAACGCGGCGCAGCGCATCGAAGATGTCTTCCGGCGTCAGATACAGCCCCTGCTTGCCCAGTTCGTGCGCGAACACGTTGAGCAGCACCTCGGAGTCCGAGCTGGTATTGATATGGCGCAGATCGGAGGAGAACAGCTCCTGCTTGAGCTGATCGGAGTTGGTCAGGTTGCCGTTGTGGGCCAGGGTGATGCCGTAGGGCGAATTGACGTAGAACGGCTGGGATTCGGCCTCGCTCGCCGTACCGGCGGTCGGGTAGCGGACATGGCCGATACCCAGGTTGCCCTTCAGTCGCTTCATGTGACGCGTATGGAACACGTCCCGGACCAGACCGTTGTTCTTGCGCAGCAGAAAGCGACCTTCATCCCAGGTCATCATGCCGGCGGCATCCTGTCCGCGGTGCTGCAAGACCGTCAATGCGTCATAGATCAACTGATTGACCGCTTCATTGGCCATGAGGCCTACGATACCGCACATGCCGACTTACCTCGCTTGGTCGCACCCATTCAGGGCGCCGGTTTTTCGGCCGGAACAGGGGCGGGAATCGTCACCCCCTGCCCGTCCTGACTGTATGAAGAGCTGGATGAAGCGTCGCGCCCCGGTAGCGTCATCGGCAGGTGCCGCATCGCCTCCTCGGCGGCGGACGGGTCGACGTCCCAGCTCTGCAGCTGAACCACCGCCCATGTCCGCAACGACTCGAACGACGGTCTCAGCTGCGCCTGCTGCCAGGCCTGCAGCTGGGCCAACGGCGTCAAGCCGATGACGACCGTGACGATCACCAGGATCGCCCCGCCACGGGCCAGACCGAAGATCGCTCCGGCCACGCGGTTGAAGAATCCCATGCCGACCCACTCGATCGCCGCATTGAGCAGGCGGATGATGAATCCGCAGATCATCACCACCACGAAGATGATCAGCACGAACCCCAGTACCAGCCGCGCATCAGGATGCGAGATGTAGGGTTCCAGCAGATCGGCGATCGGCTTGGCGAATATCCGTGCCGCCAGCAGCGCCAGGATCCAGGCGCCGAGCCCCAGCGCCTCCCGCACCAGGCCACGCATGAAACCTGCCAGCATCGATATCGTCAATACCAGCAGGAAAGCGTAGTCGAGCCAGGTCAAAGTCATCAGCTACCCGGTTTGCGAATCAGCAGTCCCTGGATATTGGCGGCCTGCTTGAGCTCGGAGCGCGCCTTCTCGCCCGCATCCGACGACGAGAACGGGCCAACGTAGACCGTGGTCAGGTTGTTGTCCCGCGGCTTCGAATAGGCTGCGAAGCCCTGCTCCTTGAGCTTGGCGGTCAGGCGCGACGCGTTGTCCGCCTGACCGAAGCTGCCGACCTGCACGACCCAGCCGCCATCGCTGCTGGCGGCAGTGCGCTCGGGTGCCGATGCCTGCTGCGTGGAGGACGGCTGCGACGAGGATTGCACCGGCGCCGAGGGTTCCGGTTCGGCCGGACGCGGTTGCGGCTGCGGCTGGCTCTGCTCCGTCTGCGCGATCTCGGCGATCGGATCGCTGCCTCCGCCGGAGGCTCCGTCGTCGCCGGAGGTCGTGCCACCCTGGCCGAAGGAATCCTCGCTGCCGGCGCCGAGCTGGCTGCGGGTATCCGGCTCCGGCACGGCGTTGTCACCCGCGCTGCTCCCGTTCGTGTTCATGCTGCCGGCACCCTGATTGCCGTTGGCGACGACCGATGCCGGCGGTTCGGGCGATTCGATGATGCGCTGACGGGTTTCGCCACCGCCGATCGGTTGCTCGATGACCATGACCGGGCCCGGCTCCTGCTGACGCGGTTCGGGATCATCGAAAAGCATCGGCAGGAAAATGGCCCCCAATGCGACGAGAATGACCGCACCGCTGATACGTTCACGCCATCCGTACTTCATGGGACCTTGACCTCCTTGATAGCACCTTGATTTCCTTGAGCACGATCCGGCATCCGATCGATCATCCCGGCAATCGCCTTCACTACACTTCGTCGCCCGCCAGCGCCGTCAGCGCTTCCAGCGCGCCGGCCACGGTCAGAAACGAGCCGCATACTAACACTTCTTCATCGGGCGCAAGGCGTGATGCCAGCCAGTCGACGCCGGCTGCCGGCGACGAAGCGGTCGCCAGCACCTCACCGCCTCGGCCAGTGATGGATTCGGCCAGTACCTCGCCCGAGCGACCGCGCGGGCCTGCCAGCCCTACCGGCAGCCAGACATCGATTACCGGAGCCAGCGCCTCGATCAGCGCCTCGGCATCCTTGTCCTGCAGGACGCCGAGCAGGCCGATACGGCGACGCGGCGCCGGTGATCGCTGCGCCAGTCTCGCTGCCACATAATGCGCGGCATGGGGATTGTGCGCCACATCGAAACACCAGTTCCCCAACCACTGCAGTCGGCCCGCCAGCGCGACGGTGGACATCGCCTGGCGGGATTTCGCAGGTTGAGGCATGACGCCGCACAGCCCGAGCACCTGGAGCGCGACGGCGGCATTGTCGAGCGGCAACCCCGGATCGGGCAAGCTATCGAGCTGATAGCGAAGCCCCTCCGCCCCTTGGCCCCGCCAGCGCCACTGGTTGCCATCGACGTCTTCATGATCGAAATCGCGCCCCAGCCAGTAAGCGGGCACCTCCAGCGCACCGATGCGCTGCGAGACACTGACCGGCAATGCGCGGCTGCCGAGCACCGCCGGCCGCCCCTGGCGGAGAATGCCGGCCTTCTCGAATCCGATGACTTCGAGGTCGGTGCCGAGAAAGTCCGCATGATCCTGGGCGATGGTGGTGATGACGGCAATATCGCTGTCGATCACGTTGACCGCATCCAGACGACCGCCGAGCCCGACTTCGAGAATGGCCAGATGGGGGCGCACCTCGGCGATCGCAACCAGTGCCGCCAGAGTTCCAGCCTCGAAGTAGGTAAGACTGACGGGGTCGCCGGCCAAGCGGGCCGATTCGACGCGCTCGAATCCGGCGATCAGGGTGGCGTCGTCGGCCGCGATACCATCGAAGCAGAGCCGCTCGTTGTAGCGCAGCAGATGAGGCGAAGTGTAGCTGGCCGTGGACAGGCCATGAGCCCGAGCGAGGCGCTCGAGCATGGCCACGGTGGAGCCCTTGCCGTTGGTGCCGGCGACGGTCACGACCCGCTGCGCGATCGGACCCTGCGTCAACCCCAGCCGTGCGGCAACGACCGCCACCCGTTCGAGCCCCATGTCGATGGCGACCGGATGCTGGCGCTCGAGACGCGCCAGCCAGTCGTTGAGGGTGGCACTCATGGATCAGCGGTTCCTCAACGGGGTGCCTGGGTCGCGTCCGGTTCGTCGGCCAGCGGCGAGAAGTCCGCACTCTCATCCGCGACCTGACCGGCCGGCGGCTGGTGCGTCAGCTTGCGCAGAATGCTGCCCAACCGTTCACGCATCTCAGGCCGCGGGATGATCATGTCCACGGTGCCGTGTTCGAGCAGGAATTCGCTGCGCTGGAAGCCTTCCGGCAGTGTCTCTCGCACCGTCTGCTCGATGACGCGCGGGCCGGCAAAACCGATCAGCGCATTGGGCTCAGCCACGTTGAGGTCGCCCAGCATCGCCAGCGATGCCGAAACCCCGCCGAAGACCGGATCGGTGAGCACGGAGATGTAGGGCACGCCGGCCAGCTTGAGCTTTTCCAGCGCCGCGGAGGTCTTGGCCATCTGCATCAGCGAGAACAGCGCTTCCTGCATGCGGGCGCCGCCGGAGGCAGCGAAGCAGATCAGCGGAATCTCTTCTTCCAGCGCCAGCGTGGCGGCACGGACGAATTTCTCGCCGACCACCGCGCCCATGGAGCCGCCCATGAAGGAGAATTCGAACGCCACCGCGACGACGGGCAAACCATCCAGCGTGCCGCGCATGGCGATCAGCGCATCGTTCTCGTCGGTCGCTTTCTGGGCCGATGCCAGGCGATCCTTGTACTTCTTGGAGTCCCGGAACTTGAGACGGTCGCTCGGCTGAAGATCGCCCGCGATCTCTTCACGCCCTTCGGCATCGAGAAACCAGTTGAGACGCTTGCGCGCGGTCAGCCGCAGATGATGCTGACATTTGGGACAAACGTTCTGGTGCTTCTCCAGCTCGGGAAGATAGAGCACCGATTCACAGTTCGGGCACTTGCGCCACAGGCCGTCCGGCACGCTGGCGCGGCGGTCGTTGCGCTGGATGCGGCTCATCGACGGGACGATCTTGTCTAGCCAGCTCATGTCAGGAACGATTCCCTATTTGCCTAAATAGAAAGTAATGACGACATAGAAAACAATGGCGCCAGCCGCGACGAACGGCTGTCGCGACAACCGCAAACGCTGAATGATACCAAATCGACGACAACGACTCAGCCGACCGCTTCCCGGTCGAGCGCTTCGCGCATCTCGCCGAGAATCGATTTCAGCGCGGCGGGAACGGACGCCGGATCATCGGCATGCTCGGCGATGCGACCCACCAGGGCGCTGCCGACGATCACGCCATCGGCGACACGGCCGATGGCCGCTGCGGTGGCCCCGTCGCGGATGCCGAAGCCCACGCACAGCGGCAGCTCGGTGATACGGCGCAACTTGTTCAACTGCTCGCCGACAGCGTCGGCGTCCAGCGTGGCGGCCCCGGTCACCCCCTTGAGAGAGACGTAGTAGAGATAGCCCTCGCCGTGTTCGCAGATCGCGCGAGCGCGCGCCTCGGAGGTCGTCGGCGCCAGCAGGAAGATCGACTGCAGGCCGTGTTCCGCGAACAGCGCGGCGTTGTCGCCCGCCTCCTCCGGGGGCATGTCGACCACCAGCACGCCATCGACCCCGGAAGCCTGGGCCTGGCGCGTGAAGACCTCGTACCCCATCCGCTCGATGGGATTGAGATACCCCATCAGCACCACGGGAGTTTCGCTGTCCCGCTGGCGGAATTCCGCCACCATCTCCAGCACATGCTGCAATCGCGTGCCGTGTACCAGCGCCCGCTCGCAGGCCTTCTGGATGACCGGACCATCGGCCATCGGATCCGAGAACGGCACGCCCAGCTCGATCACGTCGGCGCCGGCTTCCACGCAGGCATGCATGAAGTCGACCGTGTGCGCAGGGGCCGGGTCGCCAGCGGTGATATAGGGAATGAGCGCCGTACGGCCCTGAGCCTTCAGTGCGGCAAAGCGCTGGTCGATACGGTTGTGTTCAATACGATTCATGTCGCCCTCGAGTCATGTCGCCAGCCGTCGTTCTGTCGGCGCCGGCCATCAAAATTCGATTCCGTCGAGTTTGGCGACGGTATGGATATCCTTGTCACCACGCCCGGACAGGTTGACGACGATATGCTGCTCCGGAGACATCTCCCCCGCCAGCTTCTTGGCGTGAGCCAGGGCATGCGACGACTCCAGCGCCGGCATGATGCCTTCGACGAGCGTCAGCTCACGGAAGGCCGCCAGCACCTCATTGTCGTCCGCCGCCACGTAGCGCACGCGACCGACATCCTTCCACAGCGCGTGCTCGGGGCCGACGCCGGGATAATCGAGACCGGCAGAAATCGACTGGGTGTCGGCGACCTGCCCGCCCTCGTCGGACATCAGGTAGGTCCGGTTGCCGTGCAGCACGCCGCGAGGCGCATTGGCGGTCAGCGGCGCGGCGTGGCGGCCGGTGGCGACGCCTTCGCCGCCAGCCTCGACGCCATACATGGCGACATCGTCATCCTCGACGAACGGATAGAACAGGCCCATGGCGTTGGAGCCGCCGCCGACGCAGGCGACCAGCGCGTCGGGCAACCGGCCGATCTGCTCGAGCGACTGGCGACGCGCCTCGCGGCCGACCACCGCACTGAAATCGCGTACCAGCATCGGATAAGGGTGCGGACCCGCTACCGTGCCGATGATATAGAAGGTGTCGTCGACGTTGGTGACCCAGTCGCGCAGCGCCTCGTTCATGGCATCCTTGAGCGTGCGCGAGCCGGACTCCACCGGCACCACCTTGGCGCCCAGCAGGTGCATGCGGTAGACGTTCAGCTTCTGGCGCTCGACATCCTCGGCGCCCATGTAGATCTCGCACTTCAACCCCAGCCGCGCGGCAACCGTCGCCGTGGCGACACCGTGCTGACCGGCACCGGTCTCGGCGATCACGCGCGGCTTGCCGGCCTTCTTGGCCAGCAGCGCCTGCCCGATGGTGTTGTTCACCTTGTGCGCGCCAGTGTGGTTCAGATCCTCGCGCTTGAGCCATATCTGCGCACCACCGATCTCGCGCGACCAGCGCTCGGCGTGGTAGAGCGGCGACGGCCGGCCGACGTAATGCTTCAGGTCATTGTCGAACTCCGCCTGGAATTCGGGATCGTTCTTGAGACTCGCATAGATGTTCTCGAGCTCCTCGAGAGCGAAACTCAAGGTCTCGGAAACGAAGCGGCCACCGTAAGGACCGAAGTGGCCGCGAGCATCCGGCAGTTGCGTCAAATCGTGGAATCGGCTCACGAAGGGACCCTCATGATGTGGCGGTGAATGAATGGGGCGTGACTGGATCGGCACTGGACGGTGCCGGCGCGAGCGAGACGTTCGCCGCCTGTACGCGTTCACAGAAGGCGCGGATGCGAGAGGGATCCTTGATCCCCTTTCGCGTGCCCACCGCAGACGCCAACGCCGCGGAAGGTGTATCGGCAGCGTGCATCGCTTCGACGCCGCCGGAAACATCGACCGCATAGGGCCGCACCCGCGCCATGGCGTCGGCGACGTTGTCCGGCGTCAGGCCGCCGGCGAGAATGACGGGTTTCGCCAGATCCGCCGGGATACGCTGCCAGTCGAAGGTTTCCCCCGTGCCGCCGGGAACGCCGGGGCGATAGGCGTCGAGCAGCAGCGCGCCAGCGCCTGCGTAGGTGTCGACTGCCGCCTGCAGATCGATATCGTCGTGCATGCGTAGCGCCTTGATCCAGGGCTTGCCGAAACGCGCGCAGAATTCGGGCGACTCGTCACCATGGAACTGTAGCAGGTCAAGATAAGGCAGACACATCTCGACATCGGCCACGCTCGGGTCGACGAACAGCCCCACACGCGTCACGAACGGCGACACCGAGGCGCTGAGCGACGCCAACGTATCGAGATCGAGCGCGCGCGCGCTTCCCGGCCACATCACAAAGCCGAGCGCATCGGCCCCGCTGGCAACGGCCGCCGCGATGTCTTCACGACGGGTCAAACCGCAGATCTTGATTCTGACGGGATTCATGACGTGGTCTCCAAGCGGGCCTGGGGAGGCTGATCGACTACCCGGCCCTGATCATCGATCCATTTCGGCCACACGCGACGGCGGCGCATCAGCAGCGTATCCGGAATTTCGCCACGCTCACCGGTCCATTCACCGAGAAAGGATAGCAGGTGCGGCCCCACCGGTTCTTCCGGCAGCGCAAAGCGCTCGTCGAAGCGCACATCGACGAAATGCAGACCGCTGGCCGGCGCCGTCACGTTGCCCGACCTGCGATCCCTGAGCGCCAGCAGTCGCTCGGGGTACGCTTCGTCCTCGTCTCCCCGGCCGACCGCCATCAGTACGCCGGCGATGTTGCGAATCATGTGATGAAGAAAGGCGTTGGCCTGCACATCGATCATCACGATCGGCCCGAAACGGCGCACGTCGATGAAATGCAGATGGCGAATCGGCACCTTCGACTGACAGCCGGCGGCGCGGTAGCTGGAAAAATCATGTTCCCCGACCAGCGCCTGGGCGGCACGATGCATGCGCTCCGCGTCCAGCGGCTCGCGACACCAGGTCACGTTGTGACGCTCCATCACGGGGCGCGTCGGCTGGTTGAGGATGACATAGCGGTAACGTCTTGCCAGGGCCGAAAAGCGAGCGTGGAAGTCGCCGGAAACCGGCGTCAGCCAGCGTACCGCGATATCACGCGGCAACTGGGCATTGGCGCCGAACAGCCAGGCTTTTTGGGTACGCATTACCGGCGCATCGAAGTGAACGATCTGGCGCGTGGCATGGACGCCACTATCGGTGCGGCCGCTGCAGAGCACACGCACGGGCGTGGCGGCGATCTTGCTCAGTGCCGCCTCGAGCGCGCCCTGCACCGAGTCGGCATGGCGCAACCGCTGCCAGCCGCAGTAATGCGTACCGTCATATTCGACGCCGAGGGCCAAGCGACCGCTGAGCGGCTGGTTGTCATCCTGCCGGGAGAAAAACGCCATCGAAACCTGTGCAGCCCAAAGTCGTTAGGGGCGCCCATTATCCCGATGCGACGGTTCGAATTCCACCTCCTCGACATCCCATCCCGCAGGAACTTCCCGCAGCGTGCCACGCCTCTCGCCGCCACGCGCTGGCGACACGACATCCGGCACCTCGGGACGAGCGCTGCGGATGCCCGCCCGGGCCCCGTCGTCGGGTGCCATCTCGCTCTTCGGCTCCAACGGCAGAGCGGAAAAATCGATGTCCGGCATCGTCAGCGACGACGCTTCGTTCCCGCTCTCCAGCGAGGCGGATACCGAATCCGCCGGCGATGCGATCACGCTCCGCTCGGCGTCCAGTTCCAGCTTTGGGGCTTCGTAGTCGATATGAGCGAGGGCTGACGACGTTGCCGAAGGCTCGGCGGACGATGTCATATCGTCATCGAACAGCACCGACATGGAATCGGTCCGGGAAGCGGATTCAACCGGAGTCGAGGCTTCCGACCGCACGGTGGGTTCATCGGCAACTCCGGTATCGGGCCGAGCCTCATCGGTCTCGGGACGAACCTTATCGGCCTCGGCACGCACCGCGCCGGACTCGACCCGGCCGGCCTGCGACTCGAACAGCGCGTCGACATCCTCCACCGTATCCTGCGCGACCGTCTCGCCCCCCGCTTCCGTTTCGCCGGTTGCCTCCTGCCAGCTCTCCTCGACGTAGCGGGCGCGATAGTCATCGACCAGAGCCTGTCCTTCCCGGCGCTGTTCGGGCGTGGCGTCGTCACCAAAGCCGGCGAGCGCCTGTTCCAGCGCGTCCATGTCACGCAACTCGCCCAACGCTCTCAACAGCCCCAGGCGAAATTGCGCATTCTCTTTTTGGGCCAGTTGCTGGCGCAGCCAGTCGCGCGCCTCGGCATGGCGTCCATAAGCCATGAAGATATCCGCCTGGCTGATCGAGACCGAGTCGACATCCACTTCCGGCAGCGGCCGGCGCGGTGCCATCGATGCTGCGGCCTGGCGACTGGCCTCGAGCGGGGACGGCTCGACGGCCTCCGCCCTCTGCTCATCGACAGGTTCGACAACTTCGTGAACTTCACGACGGCGGCGTCGCTCCCAGATCCACAGCAACAGCAGGACGATCAGTACTCCGCCGCCAATCCAGTCGAGATGCCCCAGCAGCCGCTGCCATAACGAAGGCGACGCGGCGGGCGCCGGTCCGGTTGATGCCGTTACGGGCTTTTCGCCGGAGGGGGTCCCGGCGGGCGACTGCACGCGGGAAGGCGGCGGTGTTGCAGCCTGAGCCGCCGCGATGGCGGCAGCACTGACGACCGGCGTGCCTCCCTGCACGCCTTCCTGTCCAGAGGCACCGTCGCTCGCGTTTGCGTTTGCTGCCGTCTTGGATGGCTCAGCGACGGCCGCGAGCGCGCCCTGCAGCGCGTCGCGCTCGGATTGCAACGCAGCAATCGTCGCGCGTTGGCGTTCGGTCATCGCGGTCAGGTCGGCTATCTGCCGGGTCAGTGCGGCGAGCTGGTCGGTATCGGATGCCCCCGATGCCTCACGGCGCCCCACGATGTCGATCATCGGGCGCCCGTCGTCGGTCCGATGAGCGAGCTCATCGAGCCGGGATGCCGCCTCCCCTGGCGAGATATCGGTCACGGCCGCGATCGCAGGCACCGCCAGCCTGACGCCAGCCCGCAGCCGGTCGATGTCTCCATCGATAAAGGCATCGGGGTTGGATTGGTACAGGGCCAGCATCAGCGGCTGGCGATCAAGTCCGGATCGAGGCAACAGCGAAGCTGCCAGGGTGGATAGCGAGTCGCCGGGCCGAACGGTGATTTGCCCGGGCCAGGCGGGCGACCCGCTCGTTGCCGATGCCGCGTCGTCGGCAGATCCGTCGACCGGGTTCCGCATTGCCGTGGCCTGCGTCACCACGCTCTTCGCTACCGGATATCCCGGCGCGAGGCCGCGATCGCCATTCAGCAATGGCTGCGAGCTGGCATAGCCGACAGGATCGAACAGCAGCGACACGTCCCGCTGCCATTGCCCACCCGGCCAAGTCACCACCAGCAGCAGATCGAGGAACGGCTCCCGCACGCGGCGCGAGCTATCGAGAATCAGTGCCAGATCACCCTCACGGCGCACGACCTTGACCGATAGCGTGTCCAGCAGCGAGCTGCGAGACAATCCTGATTGCCGGTAAGCCGCGTCGTCGGCAACGGCTACCGATATCTGCGAGGCCTCGAGGCCGCTGCCATCGGTCAGCGGCAGCACCACGTGAAGCGGCCGATGGAGGGGGGATACCTGCTGCGGATCGCCAATGCCGAGAGCGTGGGCTGAAGAGGCCAGCACCAGGCAGAGCCCGCCGGTGATCGTTGTAAGCCGTTGCCGCATGGTTTCCTCGCCGACGAATTGGAGTAAGCCTCGACTCACTCATCGGCAAGGACTGAATAAACTTGAGGACGAGATCATGGCCCGAATGGCAAAGAGCCCTGCCAGTGGACACAGGCAGGGCTCGGGCAACTCATACCGGCGTGATGCTCAGGATTGTTCGCGGAGGATCTTGAGCATGCGCTTCAGCGGCTCGGCGGCGCCCCACAGCAGCTGGTCGCCGACGCTGAACGCGGTGAGATATTCGCCGCCCATGGCCAGCTTGCGCAAGCGGCCCACCGGGATCGTCAGGGTGCCGCTGACGGCCGCTGGCGTCAGATGCTTCAACGTCTCGTCCTTGTCGTTGGGCACGACCTGGACCCAGTCGTTGTGCCTGGCCAGACGATCCTCGATTTCGTCGAGCGGCACGTCTCGCTTCAGTTTGATGGTGAACGCCTGGCTGTGCGAACGCATCGCGCCGATGCGCACGCAGAGGCCGTCGATGGGAATCGGGTTGTCGCCGGTGGCGAGAATCTTGTTGGTCTCGACGCCGCCTTTCCACTCCTCCTTGCTCTGGCCGCTCTCCATCGCCTTGTCGATCCACGGCAGCAGGCTGCCGGCCAGCGGTGCGCCGAAGTTGTCGACCGGGAACTCGCTAGCACGCATACGGGTGATGACGTCGCGGTCGATGTCGAGAATGGCGCTGGAAGGCGTGGCAAGATCGGTGGCGACGGCCGAGTGCAGCGAGCCCATCTGGGACAGCAGTTCGCGCATGTGCTTGGCGCCGGAACCGGAAGCGGCCTGATAGGTCATGGAAGTCATCCACTCGACCAGGTTGGCCTCGAACAGCCCGCCCAGGCCCATCAGCATCAGGCTCACGGTGCAGTTGCCGCCGACGAAGGTCCTGGCGCCCTTAGCCAGTTGGGCATCGATCACGTGACGGTTGACCGGATCGAGCACAATGGTCGCCTCGTCCGCCATGCGCAGGGTGCTGGCCGCGTCGATCCAGTAGCCTTTCCAGCCGGACTCACGCAGCGGCTTATAGACGGCACTGGTGTAGTCGCCGCCCTGGCACGTCACGATCACGTCCATCGCCTTGAGCGACTCGATGTCGTTGGCATCCTTCAGCGCCGGCACGTCGACACCGATATCCGGCCCGGCCTGCCCCGCCTGGGAGGTGGAGAAGAAGACCGGCTCGAGCCCGGTGAAATCATTGTCGTCCAGCATGCGCTGCATCAGCACGGAACCGACCATACCGCGCCAGCCGACGAATCCGACTTTCAACATAGTGGCGTACCCCGAAATATTTTGAATGTCGTGAATCGATGCGACGACCCATTTCGGTCGTCGCATCATCAGCAAGTGAAGACGTGAATGATATCAGTTTAGCGCATTCGGCTCAGGCCTCGGCAAAAGCCGCCAGCACCGCGTCGCCCATTTCGCTAGTGGAAACCTGGCGGGTGCCCGGATAGGCGATGTCCGCGGTGCGCAGGCCCTGATCCAGCACCTTGCCCACGGCGCGCTCGATACGATCGGCCAGCGCCGGCTCGCTCAGCGAGTAGCGCAGCATCATCGCCACCGACAGAATCGTCGCCAGCGGGTTGGCGAGACCTTGGCCTGCAATATCCGGC
Source organism: Salinicola sp. MIT1003 (assembly GCF_001858555.1). Lineage (NCBI taxonomy): Bacteria > Pseudomonadati > Pseudomonadota > Gammaproteobacteria > Oceanospirillales > Halomonadaceae > Salinicola > Salinicola sp. MIT1003. Next base: position 79,131 of record NZ_MCAP01000033.1, on the reverse strand, counting down.
GCACTGCCGTGACACGGCTCGTACATGCCCTGCTGCTTCTCGTTGAGCGACGCGGACGGCAGCATGCCGATCGAGCCGGTGAGCATGGCGGCGGCATCGGAAAGAATGTCGCCGAACATGTTGCCGGTCACCACCACGTCGAACTGCTTGGGCGCGCGCACCAGCTGCATCGCGGCGTTGTCGACGTACATGTGCGACAGCTCGACGTCCGGATACTCCGGCGCCAGCCGGTTCATCACCTCGCGCCACAGGATGGTGACTTCCAGCACATTGGCCTTGTCCACCGAGCAGAGCTTCTTGCCCCGCTTCTGCGCCATCTCGAAGGCGACGCGACCGATGCGTTCGATCTCGGATTCGGAATAGACGTAGGTATTGAACCCGACCCGCTCTCCGTCGCGCTCCTCGATGCCGCGCGGCTGGCCGAAATAGATGCCGCCGGTCAGCTCGCGCACGATCATGATGTCGAGCCCGGAGACGACTTCCGGCTTCAGCGTCGACGCCTCGGCCAGCTGCGGATAGAGCAGCGCCGGGCGCAGGTTGCCGAACAGGTTGAGATTCTTGCGCAGCCCCAGCAGCCCCTTTTCGGGACGCTTGCTCAGATCTTCCAGCGTATCCCACTTGGGACCGCCCACGGCGCCGAGCAGGATCGCATCGGCGGCCTTGGCCTTCTCCAGCGTGGACTCGGGTAGCGGATGCCCCTCGGCGTCGTAGCCGGCGCCGCCGACCAGCGCCTCTTCAAGTTCCGCGTCCAGCCCCGCCTCACGGCAGGCATTCAGGATCTTGACCGCCTCGGCGGTGATTTCCGGGCCGATGCCATCGCCGGGCAACACCAGAATCTTCTTGCTCATGCATTTTCCTCAAACGTGTTCTTTGGTCGCCCACAGCACCAGCATGTCCGTGGTGAAGGAGCCGTCATCACCGATCTCGAAGGCGTCGCGGACTTCCTGACCCACCTGCTGCTGCAGATGACGGATCGCGTCGCGCATGACATCGGGCGTGCGCATTCGCGCAATCCAGGTATCGAAATCCAGCCGCAGCCGCTGGCGCGAACTGGCCGTCACCACGAGCCCGGCCTCACCGACCATCTGCGCCCACTCGCTCGGTGCGTAATCGCGAACGTGGCTGGTATCCCGCAGCATCTCGACGGTCTGCAGGAAGCTGTCGAACAGCGGCTGCTCGGAAGCGGCGACATCGATGAACGCCGCCAGCCCGCCGGGTTTGAGGACGCGCCTCGCCTCGCGCAGCGCCAGTCCCACATCGCGCCAGTGGTGTGCGGAGAAACGGCTGCAGACGACATCGAAACTGTCGTCGGCAAACGGCAGCGACTCCGCAACGCCCTGAACCGTACGGATATTGCCGAAGCCGCGTTCGCGGGCCGCCTCGCCGACCACCTCGAGCATTCGCGGCGAGAGATCATAGGCCACGACCTCCGCTGCCAGATCGGCGACCTGAAAGCTGACATGCCCAGCGCCGCAGCCGAGATCCAGCACGCGGGGCGCGTCGAGTCCTGCGACACGCTCCCGCAACTGGGCGAACTCAGCGCCCTGGGCATGCACCTGGCTCGACAGATAGGCGCCTGCCTGGCCACCGAACTGGCGTTCGACCACATCGCTGTGGCCACCACGCTTGCCCGAATCACGCATCGCGGAACAGCCACGGATTCGCCGCACGATGACGGCTTTCATAGTCGCGAATGGCGCCGGCCTGCTCGAGCGTCAGGCCGATATCATCGAGGCCTTCCAGCAGACAGTGCTTGCGGAACGCATCGACCTCGAACGGAATCGCCTCGCCGCTCGGCGTGATCACCTGCTGTCCTTCGAGATCGATATCGAGACGATAGCCTTCGCTGGCTTCCGTTTCCTGGAACAGCCGGTCCACCGTCGCCTCGTCGAGCGTGATCAGCAGGATGCCGTTCTTGAACGAGTTGTTGTAGAAGATATCGGCGAAGCTCGGCGCGATCACCACGCGGAAGCCGAAATCGTCCAGCGCCCAGGGGGCGTGCTCGCGCGAGCTGCCGCAGCCGAAATTGCGCCGTGCCAGCAGCACCTGTGCGTCGCGATAGCGCGGCTGGTTGAGCACGAAGTCCGGATTGAGTGGACGGCTGGCCGCATCCTGGCCCGGATAGCCCTCGTCGAGATAGCGCAGCTCGTCGAACAGGTTGGGGCCGAAGCCGGTACGCTTGATCGACTTCAGAAACTGTTTGGGAATGATCAGGTCGGTATCGACATTGGCGCGATCCAGCGGCGCGACCAGACCCTGCAGGCGTTCGAACTTTTTCATCGTCTGGTCTCCTTAGGCACTCATCGCATCGGCGCGGTCATAGTCATAGCTTCGGACATCCACGAAGTGGCCTTCGATGGCGGCCGCCGCGGCCATCGCCGGGCTCACCAGATGGGTACGTCCACCGTAGCCCTGGCGCCCCTCGAAGTTGCGGTTGGAGGTCGACGCGCAGCGCTCGCCGGCGCCCAGCTTGTCGGCATTCATCGCCAGACACATCGAGCAGCCCGGTTCACGCCACTCGAAGCCCGCCTCGATGAAGACCTTGTCGAGCCCTTCGGCTTCGGCCAGCCGCTTCACCAGTCCGGAGCCCGGCACTACCATCGCCAGCTGGATGTTGTCGGCGACCTTGCGCCCTCGGGCGACCTTGGCGGCTTCGCGCAGATCCTCGATCCGCGAGTTGGTGCAGGAGCCGATGAACACCTTGTCGAGCCGGATATCGGTGATCTTCTGCCCGGCGCTGAGCCCCATGTACTCCAGCGCACGCGTCATGCCCTGCGTGACGGTCTCGTCACCGGCACTGGCCGGATCGGGCACCGCGGCGGAGACGTTGGCGACCATTTCCGGACTGGTGCCCCAGGTCACCTGCGGCTCGATCTCGGCGGCGTCGAGTTCGACGACCTTGTCGAAGTGCGCGCCCTCGTCGGAGACCAGATCACGCCAGGCTTCGACCGCCGCCGGCCACTGCTCGGCCGAGGGCGCGTACGGACGGCCCTTCAGGTAATCGATCGTGGTGTCATCCACCGCCACCAGCCCCACGCGGGCGCCGGCTTCGATCGCCATGTTGCAGATCGTCATGCGGCCTTCCATGGAAAGCTCGCGGATCGCGCTGCCGGCAAACTCAATGGCATATCCGGTGCCGCCAGCGGTACCGATACGGCCGATGATCGCCAGCACGATGTCCTTGGCGGTGACGCCGAGGCCCAGCTTGCCCTCGACACGCACCTGCATGTTCTTCATCTTCTGGGCGATCAGGCACTGGGTGGCGAGCACGTGCTCGACCTCGGACGTGCCGATGCCGTGGGAAAGCGCAGCGAAGGCGCCGTGGGTCGCGGTATGGGAATCGCCGCAGACCACGGTCATCCCCGGCAGCGTGGCGCCCTGCTCCGGCCCGACCACGTGGACGATGCCCTGGCGCTCGTCGTTGATCCGGAACTCCTCGATGTCGAAGCTCTCGCAGTTGGCATCCAGGGTTTCGACCTGAATGCGCGAGACGTCGTCGAGAATCCCGGCGTTACCGGCGCTGCGCTCCTTGAGCGTGGTCGGCACGTTATGGTCCGGCGTCGCCAGGTTGGCATCGCGGCGCCACGGCTTGCGGCCGGCCAGACGCAGCCCTTCGAACGCCTGCGGCGAGGTGACTTCGTGCAGCAGATGACGATCGATGTAGATCAGCGCCGAACCGTCGTCGCGCTGAGTCACCAGGTGCTGCGCCCAGAGTTTGTCGTAGAGCGTCTGGCTTGCCATGTGTGTTATCTCCTCCGTCACGCTGTCTGAGGCAGCTTGGTGACGTAACGCTTGCGAATCGCGACGCTGTGACAGCGCCTCGCGAATGGTGTGCGACCAAGATACGGTGCCGTCATGCATAAAATCAATTCATCTTGATTATGCTTTGGATTCCATAACAGAATTCATTGATTCGCAATTCATCAATGCCTCGGACGGAAAGCGAACGACGCCATGGACACCCAGAGCCTGCAAGCCTTCATCGCGGTCGCCGATACGACGTCATTTTCGCTCGCCGGCGAGCAACTGCACCTCACCCAGCCGGCCATCAGCAAGCGCATCGCCACGCTGGAACATCAGACCGGCGCCAAGCTCTTCGACCGCATCAATCGCCGCGTCAGCCTGACCGAAGCAGGCCGGCTGCTGCTGCCCCGCGCCCGCCAGATCCTGCAGCTGGTAGAGGACAGCCGGCGTACTTTGAGCAACCTGAGCGGCAGCGTCGAAGGCAGCCTGACGCTCGCCACTAGCCACCATGTCGGCCTGCACCGGCTTCCTCCGGTACTCAAGGCGTTCACCCAGCGTTACCCGGACGTCGACCTGGATCTGCGCTTCCTCGATTCCGAACAGGCCTACCACGGCGTCGTCGCCGGCGAGATCGAACTGGCTGTGGTGACGCTGTCACCACAGCCCAATCCGCAGGTGGAATCGGTACCGGTGTGGATCGATCGATTGCGCTTCGTCGCCGCGCCCGACCATCCTCTGGCGGCACGCGGCGAGCTGCCGCTGTCGACGCTGGTGGACTATCCGGCGGTGCTGCCGGGGCCGCTCACTTTCACTCGCGATATCGTGGTGGGATCGTTCAGTCGCGCGGGATTGACCATCGATGTGGCGCTTTCCACCAATTACCTGGAGACACTGAAGATGATGGCGGGTATCGGGCTGGGCTGGAGCGTGCTGCCGGAAAGCATGGTCGACGACGAAGTCGCGGTACTGCCGGTGGCGCACCCGCCGATCGAGCGTCGGCTGGGCTATCTGGTGCACAAACAGCGCACGCTCTCCAACGCCGGGCGCGCGATGATCGCGGAACTCGACGCGCTCAGGGCTGCCGAAGTCCCACGAAGCGACTACGCTTAGTCACGCCCGCCCAGGGCACGTTCAGTCGCGGACTCGGATCAAGGAGCAGTCACCCATGGAGCAGGAAGCCCGGGGCAGGCCCCGGAAATCGGCACGACAGCAGGACATCCCCTCAAGCACCCTGCGTCTGGGCCTGGTCCCGGCGCCGGAACTGCCGGAGCGGACCGCCAATCTCATCGTCGACGAGCTTCCCGAACTGCTCGCACGCCATACCGACGATCGTCACCAGTGGCGGGTCGACTGCCTCACCGATCCGCTGATCGGCGCCGACGACTCGACCGCTGACGTCATCGAGCAGGGCGAAAACATCAAGCGCGCCAACGGCTGGGATTACGCAGTCTGCATCACCGACCTGCCGCTGCTGCGTGGCGATCGCATGGCGCTCGCGGAAGCCAGCGAAAACCTGGGCGTCGCGATCATCTCCCTGCCGGCATTGGGCATCTCGCCCCTGAGGCAGCGCCTGCGCGAGGCGATCCTGCACCTGGTCAACGAGATGCATCACGGCAGCGACCGCCACGACCGTGAACGCCAGCAGCAGCACATGGAGGATGGACGCGAGGCCCGCGAGCAGAGCGGTCTCCGTAACAGCAACGCCCGCGAGCTGATGGGTTCGCGGCTCTTCGAGCGCCTGGTGCCGATAAAACGTGTCACACCAGCCGATGACAGCGAGAAGAACGTCGACGTCCGTTTCGTCAGTGCCACCAAGTGGCCGGGCTACGCCAAGCTGCTGGGCGGCATGGTCAGAGCGAACCGCCCCTGGACGATCCTGCCCGCGTTCCGGCGGATCGTCGCGGTCGCCTTCGCCACCGGGGCTTACGGGCTGATCTTCCCGACGCTGTGGAAACTCAGCGCTGCCTATGAACTCTATCGCTTCGTCGCCCTGATGATCGCCGCGATCGTCGCCATGATCGTCTGGTTGATCCTCGATCACGGCTTATGGGAACCACAGCACTATACCCACAACGCCCGGTTGACCCGGTTCTACAATCTGACCACGGTCATGACGCTACTGGCGGGCGTGGCGTGCTATTACGTCATCCTCTTCGCGCTGTTTCTGGTGGCGGTCGTGTTGTTCGTGCCCGCCAGCCTGCTGGAGTCGACGGTCGGCCGATCGGTCGGCTGGCTCGCCTTTCCGGCGCTGGCCTGGCTGGCGACATCGGTGGCGACCGTGGCCGGCGCACTCGGGTCGAGCCTGGAGAGCGACGAGACGATCCGCGGCGCCACCTATGGCTACCGCCAGCAGTTGCGCCAGCGCAAGGTCAAGGAGCGCCAACAGCGAGACAGGCAGCAGGAGGATAGGGATTCATCGACGTGACGATTTTGTCGTACCAATAGCTCCGAGGAACCCTCTTGAAAAATTTTGAACACAGAGGAACTCGGCGAGCGATGGACAGGCAAGGCGCAACGACCGTAGGGAGTAACGGCCGAAGGCTGGCCCGAAGGGTGAGCGTAGCGAATCAAAATCGACGAGGCAGCGTAGTTTACTGGTGTCAATGAGCATGCCGAGTCGATTTTTAACGCTGCATGGCCGAGCGCAGCCAGTTCTCAGACAAGTCCGAGACGCGGCGTGTCGACGCGAACGTCGCCGTTCTGGGCACGATGGCGCAGCAGGTGATCCATCAGCGTCAGTGCCATCATCGCCTCGGCGATCGGCGTGGCGCGGATACCGACACAGGGATCGTGACGCCCCTTGGTGACGACCTCCACCGGCTCGCCGTGAATATCGATCGAACGCCCCGGCAGGGTGATGCTGGAGGTCGGCTTGAGCGCCAGATGCGCGACGATGGGCTGGCCGCTGGAGATGCCGCCGAGCACGCCGCCAGCGTGATTGGACAGGAACCCTGCCGGCGCCATTTCATCGCGATGCTCGGTGCCACGCTGGGTCACCACATCGAAACCGTCGCCGATCTCGACGCCCTTCACCGCGTTGATGCTCATCAGCCCGTGGGCCAGATCGGCATCCAGACGATCGAAGACCGGCTCGCCCAGCCCCACCGGCACGCCTTCGGCGACGACCGTGATCCTGGCGCCCACCGAGTCCTGGTCACGGCGCAGCTGATCCATGTAGGCCTCGAGTTCCGGCAGCTTGTCCGGATCCGGGCAGAAGAACGGATTGTCATCGACGCCCTCCCACCCCTTGAAGTCGATCGCGATGGGGCCGAGCTGGCTCATGTAACCACGCACCCGGATACCCTGCCGTGCGAGCCATGATTTGGCGATGGCGCCGGCGGCAACGCGCATGGCGGTCTCGCGGGCGCTGGAGCGGCCACCGCCGCGATAGTCGCGAATGCCGTACTTGTGGTGATAGGTGTAATCGGCGTGGGCCGGGCGGAACTGCTCGGCGATCTTGGAGTAGTCCTTGGAGCGCTGATCGGTGTTCTCGATCAGCAGTCCGATCGGCGTGCCCGTGGTGCGGCCCTCGAACACGCCGGAGAGGATCCGGACCTGATCCGGCTCGCGGCGCTGGGTGGTATGGCGCGACGAGCCCGGCCGGCGGCGATCCAGGTCGCGCTGCAGATCCGCCTCGCTGAGTTCGAGCCCCGGCGGGCAGCCGTCGACGATGGCACCCAGCGCGGGGCCGTGACTCTCACCGAAAGTGGTGACGGTGAACAGTTTGCCGAAGGTGTTGCCGGACATGCGCGATCCTCAGGAAAGGGAAGAAAGATTCAGGTTCAGGCCGGATGAGACGCGGCGAAGTGATCCGCGTAGGTATCGAGATCCTCGGCGCTCAGCGCAAAGACCCCTTCCCCGCCGCGTTCGAACTCCAGCCACAGGAACGGCACTTCCGGGAAAGCCGCCTCCAGATGACGCTGGGAGTTGCCCACTTCGACGATCAGCATGCCGCCATCGTTCAGGTAGGCGCGGGCTTCGCGCAGGATGCGCCGGACGATGTCGAGACCATCGCGACCGGCGACCAGTGCCAGATCGGGCTCGTGCCGATACTCCGCCGGCATGGCCGCCAGATCGCGAGTGTCGACATAGGGCGGATTGCTGACGATCAGATCGTAATGCTGCCCCGCGACGCCTTCGAACAGGTCGGACGCCACCGCGCGAACGCGCCGCCCGACATCATGACGCACGATATTCGCCTTGGCGACCTCGAGCGCTTCCACGCTGATATCGACCAGATCCACCTCGCAGGTGGGCAGGTAGAGCGCCGTGGCAATGCCGATACAGCCGGAGCCGGTACACAGGTCGAGCACGTGCGCCGGCGGCAGGTCATCGAACCAGGCCGAGAAGCCCTGTTCGATCAGTTCGGCGATGGGCGAACGGGGGATCAGCACCCGCTCGTCGACCTCGAACGGGAAGCCGGCGAAAAACGCCTCGCCGAGCAGGTAGGGCAACGGCCGACGCGACTCGATGCGGCTTCTCACCAGCGCGACGATCCGGCGCCGCTCGATGCCCAGCAGACGCGCGTCGAGCACGGCCGGGTCGATGTCCCACGGCAGATGCAGCGCGCCCAGCACCAAGGCAACCGCTTCGTCCCAGGCGCTGTCGGTGCCATGGCCGAAATGCAGCCGATGGGCATGGAATTCGGTGGTGGCCCAGCGCAGGCAGTCCCGCACGCTGAACAGGTCTTCGACGATGGCATCGTCCGCTAGCGTCAGGGTCGACTGCGGTGGCGACATGGAAGGAACTCGCATCTGGCTGGAAAACGGACGACGATTGTACGCGCAAGGCTCGCGCGTTCACAGCCGGCCATGTCATGACGCGCGGAATCGGTTACCCTTCCGCCCGCTGAATCACTCAAGCCAAAGACAGCGGTCAGCAAAGGCACAATGGCAATGACCCACTCCTCGAGCGACGACGACGATCACAACGCCTTCCGCCAGGCACTGGAAGCGGCCGGCGTTCAGCGGCTCAGACTCAACCGCGCGGCCACGGGTCGCCCGCGACGCGACGCGCTCAATGCCGACGCGCGGCGTGAAGCCGCCGAGCAGGCCCCGCCGGTCGTGCAATCCCGGCTATCGGACGGCGGCGTCGAAGCGGTCACGCCGCATCAGCGCCTGGAATTCTCGATTCCGGATCTGCCACCGCGAACCTTTGCCCAGCTCAAGCGCGGCCACATCGCCTGGGAAGGTGGCCTCGACCTTCACGGCTACACCCTCGACGAAGCCCGTGCCGAGCTCGAATCGTTCATCGACGACGCCATCGCCAGTCGGGTTCGCTGCGTGCTGGTGGTACATGGCAAGGCGCGCGGTTATCGCGGCAGCGGCGCGGATTACCCGGTGATCAAGAGCCACGTCAACACCTGGCTCAAGAACTGGTCGCGGGTGCTGGCGTTCTGCTCGGCGAGCGAGATCGATGGCGGCACCGGCGCCCTCTACGTGCTGCTGCGCACGCGCGGCGACTGACGAGCGGCGTCAACCGTGGCGCTTGGGCGAGGATAGCGGCAGCGATAGACGTGCCTGCGGGTCGGCACTGCTGGCCGGGTGGCGGCGGCCATCGACCGGTTCGGCGGCGACGGAAGTCCGGTCCCGCTGACGCTCGTGGCGATCCAGGGCCTGGGCGGCGAGATAACGTCCCAGCTCGATCAGCGCCTCGGCGCGATGGAACTCGTAGGCACCGCACACGCTCTTGGGCACCTCGATCAGGATGTCGGGCGGGTAACCGGCGATCTTGTACTTGGCCAGTGCCGCCTGAGTGATATCGAACGAGGCCAGCATCATGTCGAGCTTGCTCCAGGCGCGTTCGGTCTGGCTCGACCAGCTGGCGCTTTCCGAGGCTTCCTCTTCGTCGCTGAACGACGAGACCATTCCCTGCACCCGCGTGCGCACGTTCTTCAGCCAGCCGCTGAAGCTCTGGCCTTCGGCTTCGCGTTCGATTTCACGGGCATGCTCCTGGGCCGCCTGGTCGGCAGGCAGCAGCTCTTCCAGCGTCACGGGCGTCGGCGTCTGGGCGGTAGCATTGACCGCCAGCACGATGTCCGCGTCGACGGAGACCGTGGGAATGATCGGCAGCGGATTCAGCAGCCCTCCGTCGACCAGCACGTGCCCGTTCTCCTGGACCGGAGTAATGATGCCGGGTACCGCGATCGAGGCGCGGATCGCGCGTAGCAGCGGGCCACTCTGGAACCACACTTCCCGCTGGCGGCTCAGATCCGTCGCCACCGCCGTGAACGGCATCGGCAGGTCCTCGATACGGATATCCCCGACCAGCGCCTCCAGCTTGGTCATCACCTTGCCGGCGCGCATGGCCCCCATGGCGCTCCAGGTAATGTCGACCAGACGCAGCACGTCGAAATAGTCGAGCTGGCAGACCCAGTCGCGATAGCCGTCGAGCTTGCCAGCGGCGTAGATACCGCCGATCAAGGCACCCATGGAGCAGCCGGAGATCGACGCGATCTCGTAGCCGCGCGCTTCGAGCTCCTCGATCACGCCGATATGGGCGTAGCCCCGTGCGCCGCCGCTCCCCAATACCAACGAGACGCGAGGTTTCATGACATGGACTCCACGACCGTCGATTGATGCCAGCGTACGATTTCCGAGGCGACCTGCGCCACTCTGATGCCCTCCAGATGCAGATGATGTCCGCCGGAGACGATGCGCCGCTCGAGCCTGTCGATCCGGCGACAGGCCTCGCCAAGGTGCGGCCGCTGCGTCAACACCCCGGCGGTGGCTTGCAATAGCAGCACCCGGGCGCGAATGGCGGCCACCGTTGCCAACATCTGGTCCGGCGTCCAGCGCAGCAGCGACGGATGGACCAGACGGCGGTCGGTTCGCCAGTAGTAGCGCCCGTTCTCCTGCCGGCCGAGATTACGCTCGACGATGGGCCGCGCGGTATCGGCATCGATCCGGGTGACGCCGCCACGAACCCGCGCCGCGACCGCCTCGTCGATGCTCGCATAACTGCCGGCAGCACTGCGTGAACGCCGCCGCGCCCGCAACGCCGCTTGCAGCTGCGTCACCGTCTCGCCGGGTTCATTGGTGGTCGAGGCGAGCCCATCGATCAACACCAGTCCGTCGACCCGTTCCGGCGCGGCGGCAGCGATCAGACTGGCAATGCCGGCGCCCATCGAGTGGCCGACGAATGTCGCCGAGTTCAGCTTCAGGGCGTCCACGGCGTCGAGCACGTCTGGTACGTAACCCCACAACGGATACTCGGCCCCCGCGCCACGATGCGGTGAATGGCCTTGCCCCGGCAGGTCCAGCGCCACCAGGCGAATCCCCAGCGCAGTGGCCAGCGCGGGCGCCAGGCGGGAAAACGTCGCGGCGTTATCGAGCCAGCCGTGCAGGGCGACCCAGGTGGGCGCGGCATCGTCGCCCCAGCTCAACGCGGCCAGACGCCCTTCACCCAGAATCATTTCTCGTACCCTCAAGACTCTTCTCCCAGCATGTCGTCGATGGCTTCCAGAATCGCCTGACGGGTCGCTTGCGGATGCTCGAACGGAAACATGTGACCACCGGGCACACAGTGCAACCGAATGCCCAGCCGCGAGAGCGTGCGTCGCCGCTCGGGCGTCAGCAGATCAGAGTCTCTACCGGCGATCACGGTCAGCGGCACCTCGATCTTGCGCAGCACCGAAGTGAGATGATCCGGCAGGTGGCGAAACACGGCGGCCTCGGTGCGAGGCGCATAGCGCAGCTTCGCCGCGCCGCTATCGTCGACGATGGTCGTCGCCCCGGTGACGTAATCCTCCATCGCGGTTTCGGTAAAGCCCTTGAACAGCGAACGGCGACGCAGCGAAGCGGCCATCGCTTCCCGGCTGGGCCAGACCTCGCGACGGCGCAGCGTCTTGCCGGCCGGCGTCACCCGGTCGACGAAGCCGGCGAGCTTGGCGAACTTCAACATCCAGGCGTCCCGCCCGAGCAGCAGCGGCGGATCCAGTGCCACCACGGCGCGAAAGCGATCCGGCGCCTTGGAGGCGGCCATGATCGAAAGCACGCCGCCCATGGAGTGCCCCACGGCGACGATCGGCTTTGACAACGACTCGGTGGCCGACAGGTACTCTTCGCGCAATGCCAGCCAGTTCCGCCCTACCGGGAACTGGGGATCATGCGCCAGGCGGTCCAGCGGATGCAGTTCGAAATGCGTCGCCAACGGTGACAACAGCGTCTGGTAACTGGCACCGGTAAACCCGTTGGCGTGGGCAAAGACCAGTGGATAACGCAGCATCGACATCTGAATTCCCTTAGACTATCGGCTAATCGGCTATAAATGCATGGCTTCAAATTCACGACCCGGTCGAACGCCCAACGCCCATGCCTCTCGATATCGTCTCTCGACATCAGGATGGCATCGGCCATGATCGCCGCTGACAGGCTTCGATGGTCACGATCATGAAACGGGCTCGCATCCCGGCGGCATTCGACCCTTTTACCCAGCAAGGATTGTACTGTGTCTCGCAAAGGATCCCACCGCGACACCCGTCTGCGTAACCGCTTGTTCTGGGCGCTGCTGATCGCGGCGCTCGTGGTCGGCTTCTGGTTAGTCCGCGGCGGAGAGTGAATCATGGGGCTGCTGGCCGCCTTTACCCATACGCTGGAAATCACGCTGCCGGTCTTTCTGATGGTCTTCCTGGGGCTCGGCCTCAAGCGGCTCGGCTGGATCGATTCCCACTTCATCACCACGGCATCGATGCTGGTGTTCAAGGTCACCATGCCGGCGCTGCTGTTTCTGAGCATCATCAAGGCGGATCTGAGTCGCGCCCTGCAGCCGGAGCTGATCGGCTATTTCATCGGCTACACCATCATCAGCTTCTTTCTCGCCTGGGCCTGGGCGATCTGGCGGCACCCCCGCGTGGAAAGGGGCATCTTCACCCAGGGGGCATTCCGCGCCAACAATGGCATCGTCGGGCTCGCCCTGGCGGCCGGCCAGTACGGCGACTACGGCCTTTCCGTGGGCGGCGTGCTGGCCGGCGCGGTCATCGTCATCTACAACGTCTTCTCGGTCTTCATCCTGTCGCTCTACAGTGACGAGGTCGCCACGGACTTCCGCAGCCTGATCAAGAATCTGGCCAAAAATCCGCTCATCCTGAGCGTCGTCTTCGCGATTCCGGTGGCACTATCGGATATCGAACTCCCCGGCTGGGTCATGACCTCGGGCGGCTATCTTGCCGGCATGTCGCTGCCGTTGGGATTGATCTGCATCGGCGGCACGCTTTCCGTCAGCGCGTTCAAGCGCAGCAGTACCATCGCCCTCGACGCCAGCCTGTGGAAGCTGGTGTGGGTTCCCCTACTCGGGGTGCTGGGCGCCCTCGCCGTGGGGATTCACGGCCCGGCACTAGGGATCATCTTCCTCTACCTGGGTTGCCCGGGGGCAGCGGCCAGTTTCGTCATGGCCAAGGCGTTCAAGAGCAACGACAAGCTGGCTGCCAACATCATCGTCATCACCACCTTCGCGTCGATGTTCAGCCTCAGCCTGGGGCTGTTCCTGCTGAAATGGCTGGGGCTGGTATAGCCCGGGCGCTGTCGCTGCCGGACGAACGCCGGACGAATACCGGACGAAAAAGGGGCCGCTCTCGAGCGACCCTTTTCATTGCCCTGTCTCATCAGATCGTCTCATCAGCCAGCCATCGTCATGCCGATGACTGGCATGCAAGCTGACGAGATCAGCGTTCGCGTTCGCCGTCGACGAGGCGACGCAGCTTCAGCGGATTGCTCTCGCGCACGGCTTCCGGCAGCAGCGCATCCGGCAGGTCCTGGTAACAGACGGGGCGCAGGAAGCGGAAGATCGCCGCGGTCCCCACGGACGTGGTGCGCGAATCCGAAGTCGCCGGGAACGGGCCGCCGTGAACCATGGCGTGGCATACTTCCACCCCGGTCGGCCAGCCGTTGGCCATGATCCGGCCCGCCTTGCGCTCGAGCGTCGGCAGCAGCACCCTGGCAGCCTCGTGATCGGCGTCGTCCATCTGCAGCGTTGCCGTCAGCTGGCCTTCAAGCACCTCGGCGACACGCTTGACTTCCGCCGCATCGCGGCAGGCCACGATCAGCGAGGAGGCGCCGAAGACTTCTGCCTGCAGCGAGGTATCGGCGATCACGTCCTCGCCGGCAGCCACGAACAGGCCGCCCTGGCACTGGTTGGCGCCTTCGCCCTCCAGTCCACGCGCCACTTCGCGAACCTTGCTGTTCGCCGCCAGCGCGCGGACGCCCTGGCCATACGCTTCGTGAATCCCCGGCGTCAGCATCGTCTGCGCCGTGCTGCTCTTGAGCGTTTCGCTGGCGGACTCGATGAACGCGTCGAGATCCGGCCCTTCGACCGCGATCACCAGGCCCGGATTGGTGCAGAACTGACCGGCGCCCATGTTGAGAGAGCCCACGAACGCCTCGCCCAGCGCCTTGGCGCGCGCCTTCAACGCCGCCGGCAACAGGAACACGGGGTTGATGCTGCTCATTTCCGCATAGAACGGGATCGGCTCCGGACGACGCTGGGCAATCTCCAGCAGCGCCAGACCGCCCTTGCGCGACCCGGTGAAGCCCGCTGCCTTGATCCGCGGATCGGCGACCAGCGCCTGCCCCACCTCGAAGCTGGAATCGTGCAGCATCGAGAACACGCCTTCGGGCAGACCGCACTTCTTGACGGCGGCCTGCACGGCGCGACCCACCAGCTCGCAGGTGCCGGGATGCGCCGGGTGCCCCTTGACGATCACCGGGCAACCTGCAGCCAGTGCCGACGCGGTATCGCCACCGGCGACGGAGAACGCCAGCGGGAAATTGCTGGCGCCGAACACGGCCACCGGCCCCAGGGCGATATGACGCTGGCGCAGATCGACCCGCGGCATCGGTTGGCGATCCGGCAAGGCCGGATCAATGCGAACATCGAGCCACTCTCCCGCCCGCACGGTATCGGCAAACAAGCGCAGTTGGCCGCAGGTACGGCCCCGCTCGCCCTGGATGCGCCCCTGGGGCAGACCGGATTCGGCCACGGCCCGTTCGATCAGGTCGTCACCGATCGCCTCGATCTCGTCGGCGATCGTCTCGAGAAACCGGGCACGTTCTTCGAGCGAGGTTTCTCGGTAGGTATCGAATGCCGACCAGGCGAGATCGCAGGCTCGCGCCACGTCTTCGGCAGTGCCGCCGAAAAACTCGGTCGGCATACGCTCGCCCGTCGCCGGATTGATCGCAACGATCGGATCGCGGGCTCCCTTGACGGTTTGCTGTCCAATCAGTAGTTCGCCAGTCAGATTCACATTGCCTCCTAGAAAAGCTGGGATGTTAGAGAAAGCTGGGATATCGAAAACACCCGAATGCCGGGACGCCAATGCCAACAGGAAGACACCGCCGCCCCTTGGGACGGCAGTGCAGTCGAACGATGTCTCGAATCGATCGGCCCGCCTTTACCACCCGGGCCGGCAAGAGATTACGCTTCGGAGCGATCCTGATACGCGGCGTAATTGTCGTACGCCCGTTGGAGATGGCGGTGCATGGCGTCCCGGGCGGCTTCCGCCTGCCCCGAGACGATCGCCTGCAGGATCTCGCCATGCTCCCGAGCCACCCTTTCAAGATAGTAAGATATGGCCTGAGGGTCGAGCTCGACGGACAGAAGCTTGGTCCGGGGGATGGCGCCTTCGTTGAGCTGGTCGTACAACGAGACGAAGAACGGGTTGTGCGTGGCTTCGACGATCGCCCGATGGAAGACGTAGTCCTCGTGGCGAGCCTGGCTACCCGTCTCGCAGGCCGCCAGGAACTGCTCGTGAGCACTCTGCATCGCCGCGATATCCAGCGGCGTGCGCCGTTCGGCCGCCAGCGCCGCCGCCTGGGCGTCCAGCGTCATGCGCATTTCCAGCACGTGCAGAATGTCTTCCACCGTGGTGGCGTTGATGCGTCTTGCCGGAAACTGGTGATCCGGCACGGAGCGCAGGACGCGCGTGCCGATGCCCCGACGCGTTTCGACCAGGCCCATCGATTTGAGATGAGCGATAGCCTCGCGCACCGCCGTTCGACTGACACCGAACATGTCGCACAGCTGGCTCTCGGTCGGCAATTTTTCGCCCACCTCGATATGTCCCTGAGTGATCAGGGCTTCCAGCTGCCGGGCGATCTGGCGCGATAGACTCTCCTGAGAAGAGATGCGCTTTATCTCCCAAGCCTTGGTCTGCTCCATCGTGCTGCCTACCTTATCGATTTTCTTGGCCGACGCCGGCGTCCGTAATCGCTCGGGGCGGTCGGTGCTGTATGACGTTCGAGGTGAATAGCATACCAGTTCGACCGACCCCGGCCCGGATCACGTTTCGTCGTCGGGATGACCCAGCGTGACGAACTTGCCGCCTTGATGGACGACCGCCGGGTCCGTCGGATCCTGAGGCGCTTTGGCCGCTTCGGCCTCGACTTCGGCCCGCCACGGCGCCGAGCTTTCCTGCGGCACCCAGCCGAGGAACTGCGCATGGCGGTTGTCCCACCACTGCTCGGCATTGTCGGAAGCGCCATAGACCACCGTATAACCCAGCTTGGGGGCGATGAACGCCCGCTCCAGCAGGGCCACGAAATCCTCGACGCCTAGCCACGTCGCCAGCATGCGAGTGTCCTTGGGCTTGGGGAAGCAGGAGCCGATGCGCACGCTCAGCGTCTCGATCGCGAACTTGTCGAAATAGAGACTCGCCAGGTCCTCGCCAAAACACTTGGAAACCCCATAGAGCGAGTCCGGCCGGCGCGGGACCTGGCTATCGATCCGCGTCGAGCGCTCGTAGAAACCGATGGTATGGTTCGAGCTGGCAAAGACGATGCGCGGCTTGCCCTGCTTCCGGGCCGCCTCGTAGAGGTTGTAGGTTCCGATGATGTTGGCCTGCAGGATCCCTTCCCACGGCTTCTCGACCGAGATGCCGCCCAGGTGGACGATACCGTCGCAATCGCTGACGAGCTTTGCCACCGCCGCCGCGTCGGCCAGATCGCAAGCGACAATCTCCTCGTGCTGCTCGGCGTTGCCGATTGTCTCGATGTCCGACAGACGCACGTGCCGGGCGAGCTTCGCCAGATGCGGACGGATGGCTTGCCCGACGCCACCGGCGGCGCCAGTCACCAGTAATCGATTCAGCATGTTGATCTCTCCTCGTTGGGTTGGACGGTCAGATGCCAATGACCGTCCAGTGGGGTGTCGAATGGTTCGAAGCCGAGCTCTCGCTGTCGCGTCACTGCAGCAGGTTGGGCAACGTCAAGGAAATCGCCGGTACGTAGGTCACCAGCATCAGCACCACGAACAACGCCAGGTAGAATGGCCAGATGGTCTTGACGGTCTGTTCGATCTTGATCCCGCCGATCGCGCTGCCGACGAACAGACACCCGCCGACCGGCGGCGTACACAGACCAATGCCCAGATTCATCATCATCAGGATGCCGAACTGGATAGGGTCCATGCCGAACTGCTGCGCCACCGGCAGGAAAATCGGCGTACAGATCAGAATGAGCGGCGCCATGTCCATGATCATGCCGAGCGCCAGCAACAGCAGGTTGAGCATCAGCAACACGACGATGGGATTGTCGGAGAAGGATGTCAGTGCATTGGCGAGCATTTCCGGCACATTGTAGAGCGCCAGCAGGTAGGAAAATGCCGAGGCGCACCCGACCAGAATCATCACCAGCGCCGTCGTCTTGACGGCCTGGTAGACCGCCTTCTTGAACGACTCCCAGCGAAGTTCGCGATAGACGAGCCCGGTGATGACGATGGCGTAGATCGCACCGAACGCGCCGGATTCGGTCACTGTCAGGATGCCGGACAGCACGCCGCCGACGATGATCACCGCCGTCAGCAGCCCGGGCAGCGACGCGACGAAGCTGATCAGCAGCGCATACCAGCCCGGAAAGGGTTCGCCGCCGTAGCCGCGCTTGACCGCCACCACATAGGCCGCCACCGCCAGCGCCAGACACATCAGAATACCGGGAACGATGCCCGCCACGAAAAGCTGGGTAACCGAGATCCCGCCACCGGCCGCCACGGCGTAGAGAATCATGTTGTGGCTGGGCGGAATCACCACACCGGCAATCGAGGAGGTCACCGTCACGTTGACCGCATAGTCGGTGTCGTAGCCCTTCTCTTTCATTACCGGAATCAGAATGGAGCCCAGTGCCGAAGTATCGGCGACGGCAGAACCGGAGATGCCGCCGAACAGCATGGAAGAGGTCACGTTGACCATCCCCAGGCCGCCGCGGACGCGACCGACCGCTGCCGAAGCGAAACGTACCAGGCGGCTCGAGATGCCGCCGTGCAGCATCAGCTCACCCGCAAAGATGAAAAACGGAATCGCCAGCAGCGAGAATACCGAGATCCCCGAGACGATTCGCTGGAATCCCACGAACAGCGGCAGCCCCTCGTAGAGAAACGTCACGATCGAGGCCAGCCCCACCGCGAACGCGATCGGCGCTCCCACGATCAACCCGAGGAGAAAGACGCCGAAAAGAATCGCAAGCCCCATAGTGTCAGCTCCCTGCCCGGCCGGTACGTGTGATGCGTTGAATGAGATTGGCGCAGGTGAAAATCACCATGAGCACGCCACAAGCGACTAGAGGCGCGGCTCGCCAACTTTCGGAGAGCCCGATCATCGGGATCGGACGGCCGGCGTTGCTCATCATCATCAACCAGCCCTGCCATGCCATGAAACCACCGAAAAGCAGCACGAATCCGTCGGAAATGGCGTGCATGACCACTCGCGGAATCCGCGGTGCGCCCTCACGCAGAAAGTCGATGCTCAGATGGGAATTGAAGCGTACACCCGCACCCGCACCCAGGCAGGTGATATAGACCACGATCAACAGCGAAGACTGTTCGATCCAGGTCGGCGTGTCATTGAGCACGTAACGGCCGAAAACCAGCCAGCCGAACGAAAAAATCAGGAACACCAGCAGCACGCCAGCAACGATCAGGCATAAACGCGCCAAACCGTCCAGCACCCTGTCTGACGTCGTGTCAGGATTGGTGGCCGAATCCGGGACGTTATCCACGATGGTTTTCCCTAGTTGATATCGAAGACAAAAAACGAGCCCCTGTGATCAGGGGCCCGTCACTCTTGAAGGCTTACTGGGTATTGCGAATATCGTCGATCAACGATTCCAGATCGGGATGCTCCTTGATGAAGGCCTGATAGATCGGCTCCATACGCTTCTGGAATGCCGCCTTGTCCTTCACTTCATTGACCTTCACGCCAGCCGCTTCGACTTTCTCGCGGCTTTTCTCTGCACCTTCTTTCCACAGCTCGCGCTGCTTTTGGGCCGCATCTTCTGCCGCCTTGCGCACGATCGACTTGTCTTCGTCGGAAAGTTCGTTCCAGCTGGACTTCGCGACACACAGACATTCGGGAATGATCAAGTGACCGGTTTCGGAGAAGTACTTGGCGACTTCGTAATGATTACTGGATTCGAATGACGGGAAGTTGTTCTCGGCACCATCGATGACACCCGTCTTCAATGACTGGAACACTTCGCCGTAGGACATTGGCGTCGCATTGCCGCCCAAAGCATCGACCATGTCTACATAGAGATCATTGTTCATGACGCGAAGCTTGAGCCCCTTCACATCATCGGGACCTTCGATGGGATGATCCGTGTTGTAGAAACTGCGGGCACCGGAGCCGAACCAGGACAGGGCGATCAGATCCTTTTCCGCCAGGGCATCGGCGAAACGCTTGCCGATATCCCCATCCATGACGCGATACATTTGATCGACGCTATCGAACAGGAATGGCAGAGACAGCACGTCGGTTTCAGGGACGATCGGCCCCATCGGACCCATATTGAAATTACCGAAGTCCAGGGCGCCGCTACGGGTCTGATCGATCGCGTCAGGCTGGTCACCGAGAACCGCATTGTTATAGATCCGCGGATTGATTCTGCCGTCCGTGTTCTTGGAAACTTCCTCGTCGAAGAATTTCAACGCCACCGAGTTTGGATAACCATCCGGATGAACGTTCCACCCTCGCCAGTCTTCCGCATGAGCGGGGAAAGCAGCGACGGATAACGCGCCAGCAACGGCAACCGCAGGCAGCGAAGCGGAAAGGTTGTTCCAGAAACGTGATGTCATCATATGGCTCCTTCGCTCGACTCGAAGCGAATTGTGATTGTCGAAACGCAGAATGCCATACATCATACTTGAGGTAATATTAGACTTTGGAATTGGCAGATAATGGCGAATTATCAACGAGATACGGCATTAGTTGCTTTTGTAAACTATTGATAAGTCGCCACTTTCATAGCAATGGATCCAACCGGGTACGATCGTTTCCCCCGGGAATGGGTCGGCTCTGATCGTCATCGGACGTAAAAAAGGCAGCATCCGAAAATGCTGCCCAGATCCTTCGATATCTATCGACGGAGGCCGGCTGACATGTCAGCGCACCAGCGCTGGCCGCTTGGGATCGAACGACCAGCCATCGATCAGATACTGCATCGCCATTGCATCGTTGCGTTGACGCACGTCGAGCGACTTGTAGAGGGCGTGGGCCTTTTCGACCTGAGCCATGTCGAGCCTGACCCCGAGCCCCGGCGTCTTCGGCACACTCAGCTTGCCCTCGCGGATCGCGAAGGGCGCCTCGGTCAGGCGCTGGCCGTCCTGCCAGATCCAGTGCGTATCGATGGCCGTGATATTGCCCGGGCAAGCTGCCGCTACGTGGGTCATCATCGCCAGCGAGACATCGAAGTGGTTGTTGGAGTGCGAGCCCCAGGTCATCCCCCACTCGTCACACAGCTCACCGACCATGACCGCGCCCTGCATGGTCCAGAAATGGCAGTCCGCCAGTGGAATGTCGACGGCATTGAGCGCTACCGCGTACTGCAGCTGCTTGAAGTCGGTCGCGATCATGTTGGTGGCGGTGGGCAAACCGGTGCGCTTCTTGAACTCGGCCATCACCTCGCGCCCGGACCAGCTCTCTTCCTGCCCGCAGGGATCTTCGGCATAGCTGAGGATGTGCTTGATCGGATCGAGAACCCGAACCGCCTCGTCGAGCTTCCAGGCCCCGTTGGGGTCCAGCGTCAGCCGGGCTTCGGGGAAGGCTTCGTGCAGCGCACGAATGCAGTCGGCTTCCTCTTCGCCCCGCAGCACGCCGCCCTTGAGCTTGAAGTCCTTGAAGCCGTAACGCTCATAGGCCGCCTTGGCCAGATTGGCCACGGCATCCGGCGTCAGCGCCTCCCGACGGCGGACTTCGTCCCACGCATCGACCGGGTTTTCGGGCTTGGGATACGGCAAGTCGGTCTTGTCCGGATCACCCAGCAGGAACAGATAGCCCAGCGCTTCGACTTCATCGCGCTGGCGGCCGAAACGGCCCAACAGGTCCGCCACCGGCTGACCCAACGCCTGGCCGTAGAGATCGAACAGCGCCGATTCGATGGCGGTCAGCACGTGCACCGCCACGCGCAGATCGAACGTCTGGCGCCCCCGCTCCTCCCGCCCGTTGCTCGCCAGCAGCAGGCGCGAGCGGTTGAGCGTCTGCTTGACCTCGTTGACTCTGGAGCCCTCGACCAGAGAACGACACTGCTCCAGCCCCTTGAGGATTCCCTCGCCGGACGGGATCTCGCCGACGCCCTGGTTGCCGGCATCGTCCTCGAGGATCAGCAGGCAGCGAATGAACCACGGCGCATGGCCGCCGCTCAGGTTGAGCAAAAAGCTGTCATACCCGGCGACCGGCATCACCGTCATCTTGGTCACTTTAGGGAAACTCATATCGCACTCCTCGATATTCGATCGTTGCGGAAACACTGAAGAAATCGGCGAGCAAGGCGCGCGGCGCCCGGCGCACAGGAACCGGAGCCTATGGGGTATAGGTGAGGATTCCGACCGGGCTCGCGCTCCAGCACCGAGCAACGCAGCGATTCATCTGCGCAGCCATTGATTCAGTGTTTCCTAGCCGCGCTTGCCGAATTCGGCGCTGTTGACCGTCCACTTCCGCGCCTGCTCGGTCAGGGTGATCCCCAGGCCCGGGCGATCCGGCACCAGCATGCGGCCGTTGCGGGTTTCCAGGCGCTCGTTGAACAGCGGCTCCAGCCAGTCGAAGTGTTCGACCCAGGGCTCGGCGGGATAGGCGGCGGCCAGGTGAAGGTGAATCTCCATCGCGAAGTGAGGCGCAAGTTGCAGGCCGGCAGCGTCCGCCAGCGTCGCCAGTTTCAAGAACTGGGTGATCCCGCCGATCCGCGGGGCATCCGGCTGGATGATGTCGGCGCTGCGGTGCTTGATCAGCTCCATGTGCTCGCCCACGCTGGCCAGCATCTCGCCGGTGGCGATCGGCGTGTCGAGAGCACTGGCCAGGGCCGCGTGACCTTCCACGTCGTAGGCGTCCAGCGGCTCTTCGATCCATACCAGATTGTACTGCTCCATGGCACGACCGAAGCGTAGTGCCGTCGCCCGGTCCCACTGCTGGTTGGCGTCGATCATCAACGGAACGTCGTCGCCCAGATGCTTGCGCACGGCCTCGACGCGCTGAAGGTCGATCCGCATGTCGGGCTGCCCCACCTTGATCTTGACGCCCTTGATGCCGTTCTCGAGAGACCGCGTCGCGTTCTCCTTGACCTCTTCGATCGGCGTATGCAGAAAGCCGCCGGAGGTGTTGTAGCACTGCACGGAGTCGCGATGCGCCCCCAGCAGCTTGGCCAGCGGCAGCCCGGCGCGCTTGGCCTTGAGATCCCACAGGCCGACATCGACCGAAGCGATCGCCTGGGTCGAGAGGCCGCTGCGCCCTACCGATGCCCCGGCCCACACCAGCTTCTGCCACAGCTTGCCGGTGTCGTTGGGATCTTCGCCCAGAATGGCCGGCGCGATTTCCTGGGCATGGGCGAACTGACCATATCCCCCGGCACGCTTGGAGTAGCTGAAGCCGATCCCCTGATGGCCATCACGCGTCTCGATCTCGGTGAACAAAAACGACACTTCGGTCATCGGCTTCTGACGACCGGTGAGCACCTTCGCATCGCTGATGGGCGTCGCCAGCGGCAACAGGACGTGGGAAAAACGGATCCAGCTAATGGCATCGTTGGACATCGGACTACCTCATGAATGTGGCGAGAGACTCTCCCCCGATCTGCCCGACGCCCGTATGATAGCGCAATCATTCAAGGCGTCGAGCCACGAACGGAGGAGATGTTAGCGCAATCAATTTGTATGACAAAGAGGCCGCCCTGCGATTACGACCAAAGGATGACGATTCGTGACGACACCGCGCCGTACGCCGAAACGGCTCAGGTGGTATCCCGATCGATGATCTCGAAGCCGACATCCAGCACCTGCCCGGCCCGCTCGAATGTCGGCTGCGCCATGCGCTGTAGCAGATGCTCGGCCGCCCGCAGCCCGATGGCGGCACCGTCGATACGTACGGTGCTCAACGCCGGAAAGCTGGCGGCAGCATAACTGCTGTCGCCGAACCCCATGATCGCCAGTTGTCCCGGCACCGTCAGCCCGCGACTCTGCGCCTCCGACAACACCCCCAGCGCGAGGATATCGGAGCTGCAGACGATGGCATCCAGCGCGTGGCGATCGAGCAGTTCGGCGCTCTTCTCCCGCCCCCAGGGCATGCTCGAAGGCGTACCGACTTCCCGCAGCTGATACTCCCCGATGCCAGCGCTCTCGAGCCCCGACACGAAGCCGGCGACCCGCAGCTTCGCGCGAGAATCGTCGGCGCTGATGATGCCGAAGCGCCGATAGCCCCGTGACAGCAGATGCTCGGCCACGGCGCGCCCCACCGCTTCATGGGAGAAGCCGACCAGCATGTCCAGCGGATCATCGGTCATGTCCCAGATCTCGACCAGCGGAACCTCGGCCGCCTTGAGCCGCTGGCGGGTCAAGGCCGAATGACGGCAGCCGGTGAGAACGATCCCGTCGGGACGGCGGCTCAACACGGTCTCGAGAATCGTCTCCTCCTGCTCCGGCGTATAGCCGACCAGTCCCAGCAGCACCTGATAACCCTGGGAAGAGAGCACGCCCATCACCGTCTGCACGACTTCGGCGAACAGCGAGTGCGCCACGGTCGGCACCAGCAGCGCCACCAGCCGGCTCCGGCTCGAGGCCAGCGCGCCGGCGACCCGGTTGGGCACGTAACCGGTTTCGAGCACCGCCTGCTGAACGCGTAGTCGTGTACTTTCGCTCACCAGCTCGGGGCGGTTGAGCGCCCGCGACACCGTCATCGGCGCCACGCCTGCAACGCGAGCCACATCGGTCAGCCGCGCGCTGCCGGTCGAGCGCGAGGAGCGTGGTTTGTCGCCGCTATCGTCCATCGACGTGATCACTCATCAGACTGTTCATCCATACGAAATCCATCCGGTTCGAGGCTCGTTCCTCGGCATCCGATCTTCTGCCCTTTTGGCACACATGAAGACGGTCAAGATGATAGCGCAAACATGCCTCTGCCTACTTGCTGAATCATGTCGAGCGAAAGCACGCCGCCCTAGGAAGGAGAGACGAAAGCCTTCAACGACGCACACCCGGCTGCCCAGACATCGGCTTCCAGCAGCGCGATACCGGCCGTGGGGAACATCACGCCAGCGCTGGCAGTCCCCTCGGTCAGGCGCCCGGTGAGCAGCCCGACCAGCGGCATGTGGCTGACGACGATCAAGGGTCGCGCCGTATCGAACAGAGTCAGCCGTTCGATCAGCGCGCCGACATCGTCGTCCGGCGTCACGCCGCCGACCGTCTCGACTTCGCCGTGCATGGCTTCGGCAACCGCCTGTGCGGTCTGCTGCGCCCGATCGTAGGGACTGGCCCAGATCGCGGCGCCGGCCAGCGTCTGTCGAGAGGCCAGCCATCGGCCCGCCTCTGCGGCTTCGCGCTCCCCGCGGGGCGTCAACCGACGTGCCGCATCCGGGCTGCCCGGCCCCGCCTCTCCATGTCTGACTACCGCGAGCCAGCCCATCACTCGGGATCCGGCGCGAGTTCGTGAGCGCGGGATACCGCCTCCCGCGACAGCATGAATTCGACGTCGCTGCTCTGCTCGCTTTCCATCAGCGCCTTGGCCATGTCCTTGGCTGGAATGCCGTCGAACATGACCCGATAGAGCCCTTGGGCCAGCGGCATGTAGATATTTTCCTGGCGCGCCTTCTCGCACACCAGCTTGACCGTATTGACGCCTTCGGCCACCTGACCGAGCACTTCGATGGCGGAATCGAGATCGTGCCCCTGCCCCAGCGCGTAGCCGACGCGATAGTTGCGCGAAAGCTCGGAAGAACAGGTCACGATCAGGTCACCGACGCCGGAGAGCCCCAGGAAGGTCATCGGGTTGGCGCCGAGCGCGACGGCGAACCGGCTCATCTCCGCCAGCGCACGGGTCATCAGCATGCTGCGCGTGTTCTCGCCCATGCCCAGTGCGGCAGCCATGCCGGCCGCAATGGCATAAATGTTCTTCAGCGAGCCGCCCAGCTCGGCGCCGTAGCGATCGTTGCCGGCGTAGACGCGGAAATAACTGCACCCTAGCGCCGCCTGCACGTAGGCCCGCGTGACCGGATCGTCGCTGGCAATCACCGTCGCCGTCAGCTGCTTCTGGGCGATCTCGGCGGCCAGGTTCGGGCCGGACAGCGCGCCGATGTGCGAAGAGCCGGTCTCTTCCTCGATTACCTGACTCATCAGCTTGAAGCCGTCGGCCTCGATGCCCTTGGTGGTACTGACCAGGATCTGCTCGGGGCGCAGGTACGACCGCGCCTGCTGCAATACCTTGCGGAAGGCCTTGGAGGGAATCGCGATGAAAACCACGGCGGCGTCGGCAACCGTCTCCGCCAGGTCGGTGGATGCGACCACTGCCGGATTGATCGAGTAATCGGGCAGGTAGCGCCCGTTGCGGTGTTCGCGATTGATCTGCTCCACCAGCGCTTCGTCGCGCAGCCACTGACGAACCTCGGCGCCGTTATCGGCGGCAATACTGGCGATGGCGGTACCGAAGCTGCCTCCGCCGAGTACCGCGACCTGCATGCGTTCTTCCGACCCGTTCTTGGCTGACCTGGTTTTATCCGACTCGTTTTTATCCGACTCGTTTTTATTCAACATAGCCGTTCCATTGACGATGAGCGATACCCACAGTGTAACGAAAAAACGCCCCGAAAACGGGGCGTTGATCGTGCAGGAAACGCGTTCAGCCATACATCGCCGGGGCTAGTCGATCATCCCGACGAGGGAGTCGATACTGGACCGGGCGTCGCCGTAGAGCATGCGCGTGTTCTCCTTGAAGAACAGCGGATTCTCGATGCCCGAGTAGCCGGTTCCCTGCCCGCGCTTGCAGACGAAGACCTGCTTCGACTCCCAGACCCTCAACACCGGCATGCCGGCGATCGGGCTGTTGGGATCTTCCTGGGCCGCGGGATTGACGATGTCGTTGGAGCCGATGACGATCACCACGTCGGTGTTGGCGAAGTCGTCATTGATCTCGTCCATTTCCAGCACGATATCGTACGGCACGCGGGCCTCGGCCAGCAGCACGTTCATGTGGCCCGGCAGGCGCCCGGCCACCGGATGGATGCCGAAGCGAACCTCCTTGCCGGCCGTGCGCAGCTTGCGCACCAGATCGCTGACCGCATTCTGCGCCTGGGCCACGGCCATGCCGTAGCCGGGCACGATGATCACGCTGTCGGCGTCATTGAGCGCGCTGGCCACGCCGCCAGCGTCGATGGCGACCTGCTCGCCTTCGATCTCGGCCGCCGGCCCCTGCGTGCCACCGAAACCACCCAGGATCACGCTGACGAAGTTTCGGTTCATCGCCTTGCACATGATGTAGGAGAGAATCGCCCCGGACGAGCCGACCAGCGCGCCGGTCACGATCAGCAGATCATTGGAGAGCGTGAAGCCGATCGCCGCCGCCGCCCAGCCCGAGTAGCTGTTGAGCATGGAAACCACCACCGGCATGTCGGCACCGCCAATGCCCATGATCAGGTGCCAGCCGATGAAGAACGCCAGCGCCGCCAGCAGCAGCAGCGTCCAGAAGCCGGCGCCGTTGAAGTAAGCGATGGCAAGCAACAGACTCAGCGCTATCGCTCCGGCATTCAGCAGGTGCCCGCCGGGCAGCTTGTGCGGCTTGCCGCCGATCTTGCCGGCCAGCTTGCCGAATGCCACCACGGAGCCGGTGAAGGTGACCGCGCCGATAAAGACACCCAGCACCACCTCACCCTGCAGGAAGGCGAGTTCCGCCGGGGTCTTGTGGGCCAGGGTCGAGGCAAACGCCGACAGGCCATCGAAGGAGGCACCGGCCGCCTTGATCGCCATGACCCGCGCGCGCTCCAGTTCGGCATTCCAGCCGATAAAGACCGCAGCCAGGCCGACAAAGCTGTGCAGCGCCGCTACCAGTTGCGGCATTTCGGTCATCTCGACCTTGCGCGACAGCCAGGCGCCGATCAGCCCGCCGATCAGCATCATCGGGATCATCCAGCCATAGCCGCCAACCTTCGGGCCCAGCGCGGTGAAGACCACGGCGATCGCCATGCCGACGATGCCGTACCAGACCGCACGCTTGGCTTTCTCCTGGTTGCTCAATCCTCCCAGCGAGAGGATGAACAGGACACTCGCCGCGATCGCCGCGGCGGAAACGAACTCGTGTTGCAACATATCGATTCTCCGCGGATCAGGATTTCTGGAACATGGCGAGCATGCGGCGGGTCACCAGGAAGCCCCCGACGATGTTGATCGAGGCGATCAGCACCGAAAGCCCTGCCAACAGCGCCACCACCCAACTGCCGGAGCCGATCTGCAACACGGCGCCCAGGATCACGATGCCCGAAATGGCATTGGTCACCGCCATCAACGGCGTATGCAGGGAGTGGCTGACGTTCCAGATCACCTGGAAGCCGACGAAGCAGGCCAGTACGAAGACGATGAAGTGCTGCATGAACGATGCAGGCGCGACCATGCCCAGCAGCCACATCAGCACGCCGCCAGCGACCAGGATGCCGATCTGGCGCTTGCTCTGGGCCACGAAAGCGGCATGCTCGGCCGCCTTTTTCTCTTCCGGCGTTGGCTCCTTGACCTTTTCCTTGGGCTTGGCGGCACCGATCGCCTTCACTTTCGGCGGCGGTGGCGGGAAAGTGATCTCGCCGGCATGGGTCACCGTCGCACCGCGAATGACGTCGTCTTCCATGTTGTGAACGATCACGCCATCCTTTTCCGGCGTCAGATCGGTCAACATATGACGGATGTTGGTGGCATAGAGCAGCGAGGCCTGTGTCGCCATGCGCGACGGGAAGTCCGTATAGCCGACCACGATCACCCCGTTGTCGGTGACGATGCGCTCGTCGGGCACGGTCAGATCGCAGTTGCCGCCCTTCTCCGCCGCCAGATCGACGATCACCGAGCCGGGCTTCATCGCCGCGACCATGTCCTCGAGCCACAGTTTCGGTGCCGGGCGACCGGGGATCAGCGCGGTGGTGATGACGATATCCACCTCCGGCGCCTGTTCGCGGAACAGCGCCAGCTGCTTCTCGCGGAACTCGGGGCTGGAGGGCGCCGCGTAGCCGCCGGTGCCCGAGCCGTCCTGGCTCTCCTCGAAATCGAGGAACAGGAACTCCGCGCCCATCGACTCGATCTGCTCGGCGACTTCCGGCCGCACGTCGAAGGCACGAACCACCGCGCCGAGACTCGTCGCGGTGCCGATGGCCGCCAGCCCGGCGACTCCGGCGCCAACGATCAGCACCTTGGCCGGAGGCACCTTGCCTGCCGCGGTCACCTGACCGGTGAAGAAGCGTCCGAACTGGTTGCCCGCTTCGATCACGGCACGATAGCCGGCGATATTGGCGGTACTGGAGAGCGCGTCCATCTTCTGGGCACGCGAGATACGCGGGACCATGTCCATGGCGATCACCGTCGCGCCCTGGGCTCGGCAGCGCTCCAGATTCGCCTCGTTCTGTGCCGGCCAGAAGAAGGTGATCAACGTCTGTCCCGCTCTCAGCTGGTCGATTTCCGACTCGACCGGCTCCCGGACCTTGATCACCACGTCCGCCTCTTGCCACAGCGACGCCGCACTATCGACCACGCTGACGCCGGCCTGCCGGTAAGCGTCGTCGTCGAAGCCCGCGAGCCGGCCCGCGCCGCTCTCGATCAGGCACTCGTGCCCCAACTTCTGTATCTGCTGCGCACTCTCCGGCGTCAGCGCCACTCGCGCTTCTCCTCTGGCGAGCTCCTTGGGTGCCCCGATCTTCATTGGCCTCTCTCCCGATGGTCAGCCATGCACCGATACTCCTCATGCTGTATATCGATAGTCGTATAGCAATGACGCACCACGCCTTGGCCATGCACTGAAAGCCATGACAGAAAAGGCGTCATCGTTTATCGCAGAATACTGCGGTAGGTGACCACAGTTTTCCGGAGTTCCAGCAGGCGAATCAAGCGTTTAGGAGAAAAACCAACCCGATCAATAATTTATGGCAGGCATAACTAAAGCGTTATATTTAAAAACGGCACTAAGCTCTTGTTTTAAATATTGAAAGCCGGACCTATGGTTTCCGTTATCAAACTTATAATGAATGACTTATTGCTAAAAAATGCCGGCATCGGAAGCCGGCATTTCAACATTCAATCATCGAGAGTATCGATCAGACAGCGATCAGGACGAACAGGAGAGACAGACGGGAGGCGCGCTGGGCGACGGCGCCTCGCTCCAGACATCCATGCCCGGCCGCTGGAGGAAGGGAGACGACAGCAGCTCGCGGAACGTCTGCAACGGGCGCGTATCGCCTTCCTGTGCCGCCTCGATGACCTGCTGCGCCAGATGGGTACGCAAGACATAAAGCGGATTGACCCGCCGCATCGCCGCCAGCCGCTCCGTCTCTCCACGCGACTCGTCGGCAAGCCGCTGGCGGTAGCGCGCGAGCCACTCATCGAGCTGATGACCCGGCCCCGAGCCGATGATCTCCTCGCGTAACGACAGACCACCGACGACGTCCTGATCGCTCAAGGCGCGGAAGCTGCGATGAAAGTCGGCCCGTGAACTCTCGAGCAGCGACAGCCAGTCCTCGATCAACTTGCCGTCGCTCTCCTGCTCGGTCTCGAGCCCCAGGCGTCCACGCATCAGAATGGCATATGCCGCCTGAAGCGTGGGCTCGTAGGTGTCGAGGATTTCTCGCAACCGCTCCACCGCGATCAGCGGTGTCAACGACTGCCCCAGTACGGTCAGATTCCATAGCGCCACGCCGGGCTGCTGATCGAAGGCATAGCGCCCGGTCGTATCCGTATGGTTGGGCGTCAGGTTGGACTCGAAGCGATCCATGAACGCATAGGGGCCGTAATCCAGCGTCAGCCCCAGGATCGACATGTTGTCGGTGTTCATCACTGCATGAACGAAGCCATAGGCCTGCCAGCGAGCGATCAGTTCCGCGGTCCGCGTGACCACGTCCTGGAACAGCGCCTCGAGCGGCGCGGCCTCCTGCGCGAGATCGGGGCGGTGGCGATCGATGACGTGGCGCATCAGCCGTTCGATATCCTCGACCCGCTGCTGCTGATACAGCCATTCGAAGTGACCGAAACGCACGTGACTCTCGGCCAGCCGCAGCAGGGTCGCCCCCGGCTCGACCCGCTCGCGCATGACCTTCTCGCCGTTGACGGCGACGGCCAGCGCCATGGTCGTCGGGATCTTGAGTCCGGCCATCGCTTCGCCGGCCAGATACTCACGAATCGAGGAGCGCAACACGGCGCGACCATCGCCAAAACGCGAATACGGCGTCTTCCCGGCGCCCTTGAGATGCAGGTCGATCGGCCCCTGCGATGTCATCGCTTCACCGAGCAACAGACCGCGCCCGTCGCCCAACGCCGGGTTGTAGGTGCCGAACTGATGCCCGGTGTACTTCTGGGCCAGCGGATCCATGCCGCTCAAGAGTCGTTCGCCGCTCATCAATGCGGTCAGGCGGTCGCGGTCGATCTCTTCGGGATCCAGCCCCAGGAGCGCCGCCCCGCTCGGGCTGACGTCGAGCAGCCGGGTATCGCGCCACGGGGTCGGCTTCACCCGTGTAAAGAAGTCCTCGGGAAAGCGGGACCAGACATTATCGAAAGTCAGTGTCTCGAGGGAGCTATCGCTGGCCATGGGGGCCTCCTCGGATTGGCAGGAAAGTGGCTGTAGTCTAGCGCAACTGGCCGATTGCACACGTTCGACCGGTACGCGGACATCATCCGAATACCGGTCGACGGAAAGGTTCGGGGTATCAGGCCGGGCTACCCGTCACGAAGGCGCTATCGGCGCCGTGGGTGCGAATCAACTCGCCGTTGGTGCGCAATAGCGACAGGAGCTGCTGCTGATAGTCGGGCGAGGTCGAATAGTTGTGAAGCGTGCCGATCAGCTTCTCGGCGGAGATCGACTTGCCCTTGGCGGCCAGCGCCGCGCGCTGCCCGCGAAGCTGGGCATAGGCACGATGGGTATTCAGGTTGTGCAGGTAAGCTCTAACGCCGTCACGCACGCTATCGAACGTCTGAAAGCGTCGCGAGGTGCCGAGTTGAGCGATACCGCATCCCTCGCTGAAGCAGCGCATGCCGAACAGATTGTTGCTGTCCCGGGCGAGCCGCGAGGTGCCCCAGCCGGACTCTTCCACCGCCTGGATCACGACCATCTCCAGCGGCACGGTATTGACCCGTGCCAGCAGCTCCCGGCTGACCTCGCCCGGCTCGCATTCGACGCCGTAGTCGTCGCATAGCTGAGCCAGCCGCTGCTTTTCGTCCGCCGTCATCGGATTGATGCGGCTGCCGACGCCGATCAGCCAGTTGCGATCGCGCTGGATACGCGCATTTTCGACCTGGACCAGCGGCACCAGCATACCCAGGAACGCCGCCTTGCGCTTGGGTCCGGCCTTGATGTCTCGCAGGTCGGGCAGCTCGGTGACGGGGTCCAGCGCGGGCCGCTGGATCTGGCTTTCGAGGGTTGGCACGGTTTCGGATATCGACTCGGCTCGAGACGCTATCGGGAACACTGCGAGGCCCAGTGTCAGGGCTGTCCCCATGACGACTGCCAGGACGCGTTGTCGGCGGGCAGGCTGGGGATCGTGTCGAAAAGGTCGTCGAAGAAAGGGCCATTCACGGACGGAACGTCGGTGAAGAAGCCTCGGGAAGGATAGCGACATACTCGCCCCTCCATCATGAAGAAGTCGGCAGGTTAACAGTAGTTGGCTGCAAATTTGAGGAAAGAACGTGCAATTAGGTCGTTTTCACCAAATAAATGGCCGGCCACAAGGGCCGGCCATGACACGCTTGAGCGCGCGATGATCGATGGCGATCAAGCACTTAGCAGCGTATTGAGGCGCTTGACGTAGGCCGCCGGGTCGTCGAGATGCCCGCCCTCGGCGATGACTGCCTGATCCAGTAGGATATGCGCCAGATCGTCGAAGTTGCCCCCTTCGGTGCTTTCGAGACGCGATACCAGCGCGTGATCGGGGTTGAGTTCCAGGATCGGCTTCACCTCCGGCAACGGCTGTCCGGCCGCTTCCATCATGCGACGCATCTGGAAGCCCATTTCGTGCTCCGGCAGCACCACGCAGGCCGGGGAATCGGTCAGGCGATGCGTAACCCTCACTTCCTGAACATTGTCGCCGAGCGCCTGCTGTACTCGCTTGACCAGATCCTCCTTGGCCTTGGCGGTCTCTTCCTGCGCCTGCTTCTCGGCCTCGTCGGCCATGTCGTCGAGCTCCAGGTTGCCCTTGGCGACGTCGGCGAAGGACTTGCCGTCGAACTCGGTGAGATGGCTCATCAGCCACTCATCGATGCGATCGTGCAGCAGCAGGACTTCGATGCCCTTCTTGCGGAAGATCTCCAGATGCGGGCTATGGCTGGCGGCCTTGAAGCCATCCGCGACGATGTAATAGATCTTCTGCTGGCCTTCCTTCATCCGCTCGACGTAATCCGACAGCGACTGGTCCTGCGTCGCGCTGTCGGTATGCGTGGTGGAGAAGCGCAGCAGGCCGGAGATCTTGTCGCGGTTGGCGTAATCCTCCGCCGGACCTTCCTTCAGGACGTCGCCGAAGGTGTTCCAGAAGGTCTGGTAGGCTTCCTTGTCCTTGGACAGCTTCTTCAGCATGTCCAGCGCGCGCTTGGTCAACGCCGCCTTCATGGAGTCGACCTGCGGCGACTTCTGCAGCAGCTCGCGGGAAACGTTGAGCGGCAGGTCGCGAGAATCCAGCACTCCCTTGACGAAGCGCAGGTAGAGCGGCAGGAACGCTTCGGCGTCGTCCATGATGAAGACTCGCTGAACGTACAGCTTGAGCCCGCGCACCCCGTCACGCTGGTAGAGATCGAACGGCGCGCGCTCGGGAACGTAGAGCAGGCTGGTGTACTCGAGCTTGCCTTCGACCTTGTTGTGGCTCCAGGTCAGCGGATCGCTGAAATCGTGCGCGATGTGCTTGTAGAACGCCTTGTACTCGTCATCATCGATCTCCGCCTTGGGACGCACCCACAGCGCGGTCGCCTCGTTGACGGTCTCCCAACTGACGGTCTCGCTGCCTTCGATCTCCTTGCCCTCTTCGTCGCGAGCCTTCTCGACCTTGGGCATGCGCACCGGCACGTCGATATGGTCGGAGTACTTGCGCACCAGATTCTTGAGGCGGAAGTCGTCGGCGAACTCCTTGGCGTCCTGCTTCAGGTGCAGCACGATCTCGGTGCCGCGTTCGGGGCGATCGATCTCGGCGATGGTGAACTCGCCTTCACCCCTGGAGCGCCACTCGACGCCCTGGTCGCTGTCGGCACGGCGCGTGCGAACCACCATTTCGTCGGCAACGATGAAGCCGGAGTAGAAGCCCACGCCGAACTGGCCGATGAGCTTGGCATCCTTCTGCTTTTCGCCGGAAAGCTGCTTGAGGAAGTCGGCGGTACCACTCTTGGCGATGGTGCCCAGGTTCTGGATCACCTCGTCACGGTTCATGCCGATACCGGTGTCGCGCACGGTCACGGTGCCGGCGTCGGCATCGTGCTCGATCTCGATGCGCAACTCGGCGTCGCCTGCGTAGAGAGCGTCGTTGTCCAACGCCTCGTAGCGCAGCTTGTCGCAGGCGTCAGCAGCGTTGGAGATCAGCTCACGCAGGAAAATCTCCCGGTTGGAGTACAGGGAGTGAATCATCAGATGGAGAAGCTGTTTGACTTCCGTCTGGAAGCCGAGCGTTTCTTCTTGAGTCGCAGTGGTCATTGACGGGCCTCTCGAGGCGGTTACGAAATAATACTAATGAAATCACGGTGTTCAGCGATATGGGGCTCGCCAGCCCCATTTCAAGCCGAGCCGTCACTCGGCGATGACTTCCTCGTCGTCGATGCCCTTCCAGCGCCGGTAGTCGCCCATCGCTCGGTCGACCCGGGTCAGCAGCCAGCCCACGATGAAGACGTCATCGACGAGCCCGAGGATCATCAGAAAATCGGGAATCAGATCCAGCGGCGACACCAGGTACACCAGTGCCAGCGCCATCCAGCCGAAGGCCGCCCACGGAATCGGCCGGTAACGCCCGCGCAAGACATCCAGCGTCATGGGGCCGAAAACCCGAAACGCGCGGCCGATGCGGGCCAGTGCGCCGCCGCGCTGCTTGAGACGAGACAGCTGGGTCAGAAAACGCCAAGGATTCATGGTGGAATCTCCGGTAGTGACGTTGGGGCGAAGCAGGCTCGATCGACGCCGACTAAAGATTGGACTAGCCCCTTAGATGGTCACGATCGGGCCAGGATTCAATGTCCTTCCCGCCGCACGAGGCCATGGCGTCACCGGAAGGCACCATGCCGTTGCGAAACGGGACTACCCAAGCGGGCCGCCATCAGCGACGATGGGGCCATGAATCGGCGAAGTGACACGCGTATCTCGCCGAGAACGCAGCGCTGCCGCGGTCTTTCGAAATGATCTGCTGCAAGCAGTTCCGAAAAGCGCAGGATCGCTTCAAGCGTGGGCGTTGAAGAACGGCCCTTCGAGAAAGAGAGAGATCCAATGCCCGCATTGCCTACCCGCAGACGTTGGTTACGCTGGTGCCTCATCGGCGCCATCGGATTGAGCGCGACCGCGCAAGCCGCAGTGACGACACCAGTCACCACGACCCAGGCCGACCAGGTCATGAAGCAAGCGCTGGACGCCGCCCGCGATCGTCGCTGGAACGATATCGATCAGGCCGCCATCGAGGGCCACGTCCTGGCTGGCTACGTGGAATACCACCGCCTTCGCTCCCGGCTTGCCACGGCTTCGGCCGCGGAGGTGAACGATTTCATCACCCGCTACGGCGACTCCCCGCTGTCCGATTGGATGCGCGGCGCCGCGCAGACGCGATTCGGCGAGTTGGGGCGTTATGACGACCTCCTGGCGATCAGCGACGGCGAGCCTTCCAGTACCATCCGGCAGTGCTACTACTACACTGCCCTGCTCGACCGGGAGCCGGCCAGGGCCGCGGCGGGCGGCGAGGCACTGTGGCACGTCGGCACCTCGCAACCCGAAGCCTGCGATCCGCTGTTCGCGACGCTCGAGGAGCGCGGCGTGCTGACCGACGAGGACACCTGGGAGCGCATGATGCTGGCCTGGGAAAACGGCCAGGACGGGCTGGTCACCTATCTCGAGCGAGGCCTGGACGACACCTGGCAGCGGGCCATCGACAGCTTCGACACGGTCCGCGGCAATTACGCCGCCGTCACCCGGGTCCCGCTGGATCTCGGTCCCGACGGCCAGGCCAGTGGCGCGCTGATCGCTGCCGCCATGCATGGTCTGATCCGCGCGGATACCGAGGCCGCCCTGGAAGCCTGGCGCAAGATCTCTCCCCATGTATCGATCGGCGAGGACCGGCGCCATCAGGTCGAGCATGACCTGGCGTTCTACTCGATGGTTCGCAATGTCGATAACAACCAGGGTTGGGTCGATACCACGCTACCGCGTCTCGCGGATGCCGATCTCATCGAGCTGCGTATCCGCAATGCGGTGACCGAGGGCAACTGGGCCAACGTCGCGCGCTGGAGCGAGGCGCTTCCCCCGGAGGTGCGCGCGGAAGCCCACTGGCAGTACTGGCTCGGGCGCGCCAGCGAAGCCCTGGGCGACGATGCCAAGGCACGCCAGGCCTACCGAATGGCCGCGCAGAATCGCAGCTTCTTCGGCTTTGCCGCCGCCGATCGTCTCGGCCAGCCCTATCAACTGGAGATGGCGGACACCCGTGTCTCGACGCTGCAGCAGGAGCTGACGGGCATGCTGCCCGTCGTACAGCGTACCGAGGCATTGATGCGAATCGGCGAGGAAGGTCTCGCGCGCAGCGAGTGGTTCACGGCCGCCGCCCGCGATACGCCGGACCAGGCCGCAGCGCTGGCCGACTACGCCATTCGCCAGGGCTGGTACGGCATGGCGATCCAGACCACGATCGCCGCCAAGCAGTGGGACGCGTTGCCCTGGCGGTTTCCGGCAGCGTACCGCGATTCGTTCCTGAAATGGGCCGAGGTCAATCAGGTCGACCCCTACCTTCTGATGGGTATCGCGCGACGCGAGAGCGCTTTCAACCCCCGTGCCGCTTCACCGGTCGGGGCCCGCGGGCTGATGCAACTGATGCCGGGGACGGCCGATCATGTCGCCCGAGAACTCGGCATCAGCGCACCCAGTACTGCGGAGCTGTTCGAGCCACAGGTGAACATCCAGCTCGGCAGCACCTACATTCGCTCGATGCTGGAGCGCTACCGCGGCAATCGTATCGCGGCGACGGCGGCCTACAATGCCGGCCCCCATCGCGTGGACCGCTGGCTTGCCACCGCCCCGCGCGAATTCGATCGATTCGTCGAAAGCATTCCGTTCCGTGAAACGCGTGACTACGTGCAGGCCGTACTGGCCTACCGGGTCATCTTCGAGAGCCTGGCCAAGCAAGGCGACACCCGCGGCGTCGCCATGCTGTCCCAGGCCGAGCGCCAGGGCGACTACGACCCGACCCTGATCGCAAGCAACTGATACGGCATCGCAGCGGCGAATTTTCGCGCCGCTCTTCCACGGCAAAGCCCCCGACGGTCCAATGGATCGTCGGGGCTTTCCGTTGGCGTGCGGTTGATTCGTGATTGATTCGTCGCGGCTGATTCGCCGTGGTCGATTACAACATCCAGAAGCCGATGCCGACGCCGCCTGCCAGAGTAACGCCAAGGCCGATCAGCATCATTACCCCATCGCCGGCCGTGAGCCCCAAGGCCATGACGACGATCGCCAGCGCCGGTATGGCCGCGGCGAATGGCAGCAGCTCCAGCGGAATCATCCCCAGCCCGAGCACGACCATCAGCAGCGCCAGCAGGCGCTGGGTGACATCCCCCATCAACCAGCGCAACCGAGGCTCGAGGAATCGATCGATCTTCCGGGTCCAAGGCTTGACGCGCTGGGTCACCCGATGCCAGCGCTCGTGGCTGACGCCGCGCCGACTCAACACCTTCGGTAGCCATGGGCTCCTGCGGCCGAATACCAGCTGAATCGCCATCAAGGCGATGAAGATGCCGCAGGCGCTGGGCACGCCCGGGACACCGCCGGTCGGCAACAGTGCAATCAGCGCCGGCAGCAATACCACCGGCCCAAAGCCCCGGGAATTGAAGGTATCGACGATGTCCTGCAGCGTGATCTTGTCATCCTCGACCTGACGGTCGAGCGTTTCGAGAATATCGGTAAGCTGAAGTCGCTCCGACATGCGTCACCTCCCTGTGACGTCGAAAAGGGTTCCCTGGCGTCGAGCGCCTGGAACGAGTCGACCGGGAGCGGATTACAGCCCGCGGCGCGCGTGTTTCAGAGAAATCTGGTCATTGAGCGTCCAGAAGTCGTAGAGTACCCCGACCAGGAACAGACCACCCGTGAGCAGATAGATCAAACCCGTGATCCATTTCCCCATGTACATCCGATGGATACCGAACACCCCCAGGAACGTCAGCAGGATCCAGGCCAGCGTATAGCTGGTCGGCCCGGCCCGGAATCGCAGATCGGCCTGGCGATCCATGCCCGGGATCAAAAACAGGTCGATCAACCAACCGATCCCGAACAGCCCGAAGGTAAGAAACCACAAAGTCCCGGTGACGGGCTTACCATAGTAGAAGCGGTGCGCTCCGGTGAACCCGAAAATCCACAGCAAATAACCGATGGCCTTGCTGTGAGTGTCATTGAAACTGATTTCACGTTGTGCCACGCACATTGCTCCTGACTCGATGATGAATGGTCACTGGCCCTAGGCGCGACTGCCGCAGCAACCTGAAAAGGCGAGTGACAGCTTACCCGAGGACCCTACTGCGATACATGTTCACGATAAATAGCCTCGCTGCACGCTGCGTCTTCGACTCCCGGCGAGGTTACGGTGTTATATCAATCTTCTTAAAAAGCGTTAATAAAACCATACCGTGTGACGCGATCAACCCGAAAAAAAGGGTCTGGCAGGTTATAGACGTGCATGAAATTTCCATCTATGGTTCGTAAGCGGGGCATGGGAAACGGTTCTACCAAAGTCAAGCTGCTGTTGCTTGACCCGGTATATCCGCCGATGCAACATCCGTTGCGTAGGTTTGCAGGCAGAATGGCGTCAGTTGTTAGTCGATCTCGTCGAACTCCTAGTGCGCATTCCCCCCTAGTCTGACCACGCATTTCGGGCATCCCCCGGGACGCTCGGCTACATCACTATGCAAGTTAAGGATATCGACAATGGCAACTGGCACTGTCAAATGGTTCAACGACACGAAAGGCTACGGATTCATCTCTCCCGATGACGGCGGCGATGATCTGTTCGCACACTTCTCCGAAATTCAGGCAGACGGCTTTAAAACTCTGCAGGACGGCCAGAAGGTTACCTTCGACGTTACTCAGGGCAAGAAAGGCCTTCAGGCCGCCAACATCAAGGTATCTGGCTAATCCCAGTCAAGGGTTCCAGATTCCGGGATTTTCGATCCTGAAGTCTCACCGCCTTGAGCAAAGCCCACCGTCAGGTGGGCTTTTTCATGTCACCTGCCGATGATCCGAGCCGCTCAGGGCTCTCCGATATCCTCGTTCCACACTTCCGGATAGGCTGCGATGAACTGCGTCATCAATTCGCGGCAGGCCGGATCGTCGAGAACCTCGACATCGACCCCGCGCTCGCGCAGCAACGCCTCTTCTCCGAGAAAGGTGCGATTCTCCCCGATGACGACCCTGGGTATGCCGTAGAGCAGGATGGCCCCGCTGCACATCGAACAGGGTGATAGCGTGGTGTAGAGCACCGAGTCGCGGTAGACCGAGGCAGGCAGACGCCCCGCATCTTCCAGCGCATCCATCTCCCCGTGCAGGATTGCGCTCCCCTTCTGCTGGCGCTGGTTATGGCCACGGCCGATGATCGACCCCCGGTGAACCAGAACGGAACCGATGGGAACGCCGCCGTTGTCGAGGCTGAGCCTGGCCTGTTCAATGGCTTCCTGCATGAAGTTGTCCATGTGATCACTCCTTTTTCGGGTCGATGCATGAGGGCTCGCGGGTCGATCATGAAGAGCTGTCGAGCTACTCGCCCGGACGCAGCAGAGGGCAATTTTCCGGTACGACCAACGGTAGCGCTTCACGATCCAGCGTGGCACGAAAATGCTCATAGCGGCGCGGTTCACCATCGAGATTGAGGGGAAAGGCGCCGTCGCTGTCGAACTCGACCCAGGGCACGCGCAGATAGCGCACGAACTCTCCATCCCGGGGCAGGTTTTCGAGCTCGTCGATGATTCGCTTCAGTTCGCCCAACGAATTGAAGTGGCGTACGAAAAGCAGCTCGAACAGCCCGTCGTCCAGCTTGGCAGAGGGCGCCAGCCGTTGGCCGCCGCCTGCCTGGCAGCCGTTGCCGATCGCCAGCATGAATAGCGGGACCCGTGCTTCCCCCTCCGGCCAGCGTATATGCCCTTCGAAGGGTTGGTAATTCCAGGCTTTCAACATGCCCATGAGCGAATACGCACCGCCACCCAACAGACGCTTCAGCCCGACCGGCGTCGAGGTAGTGATCTCGGCACCGAAGCCGCCGGACGCCACGTTGATAAACGCCTCGTCGTCCAGCTTGCCGACATCCACCTGACGAACGGAGCCGGTCAGCGCCAGCTCCAGCGCCGCCAGTGGAGCCATCGGCAGGTTCAAGCCATGCGCGAAGTCGTTGGCGCTCCCCAGAGGCAGAATCCCCAGCGCCGGGCGCCGCTCGGGTGACTGTTGCATCAGGCCGGCAACGATCTCGTTGATAGACCCGTCTCCCCCGCCAGCGACGATTCGCGTCGCCCCGCCGGCCACCGCGCTATCCACCAGCCAGACGCCATCACCGCCCTCCCAAGTCACCCGCACCTGCAGATCGTGACCTTGGCGGCGCAGATGCTCGACCGCTTCGCGAATCTCTGGCTGCTGGGCAGATTTACCGTTGAGAATCAACCATGTGCTTTCCTTGCCATGAGTGGCCATACCCATCTTTTCCTTTCCTGAAGCCGAACCATCACCGTCGTCGTGCCGAAATCTCCCGCCATCTCTTTCATTCTAGCCTGTTCATGCCAGCGCGATATCGAACGCGATGAACCTCACGCAATGCAGCCGCCCGGAGCAAACGACTCGATACCGCAACCTTCCAGGCCATCGCAACGCACACGAACCGGGCGAGCTGAACACGAGACGGCATGGCTGTGACAACGGTCTCGGGAAATCGCTCCACCACCACGATCATTCGCCGGAATCAGAGCGCTCGGCCTGTCGTCTTGCCAAGGCCCACATCACGAGCCCGCCGCCACAGCAGATCAGTGCCAGCGACGACTGCGGTGCCAGCGGCGTCATCAACAGCAGGGTCGCCAGCGTGGCGCCGCCGCCCAGTTGAATCGCGCCCAGCAAGGCCGCCGCGGTTCCCGCGCGCTCCGGGAACGGCTCCAGTGCCAGGCTCGCAGCCGACCCCAGCACCATCGAGAAACCGATCGAGAGCATCGCCACCGGCCCCATGAAGGTGATTACCGATACCGGCACGGCCCAGTAGAGGCAGGCGATCAAGAAGCCCCCGCCAATGACGACGAGCAGCCCCCGCTGCACGGTCGACCGTCTCCCCCACCGTGCCATCAGTCTCGGCACGATGAAGAAGGCTACTGTGCTGACCAGGGCGTTGCCCCCGAACCACAGGCTGAAGATCCACTCCGGCTGGCCTAGGCGATCCATCATGACCACCGGAGCCGCCGATACATAGACGAGAATGGCCGCCATCATCGTGCTGACGAGCATGGCGTAGTAGAGAAACCGCCGGTGGAAAAGCACCGGACGATAACGGGACCAACGATAGAGCCGCTTTTCGATCGGCGTCTCCGCTGGCCGTGTCTCGCCGAAACGCCAATACGCGCTCAGCCACAGCATGCCCGCGAATGCGGTCATGAAGGCGAAATTGCTGCGCCACCCCAGCGCCACGGTCAGCGCCCCGCCCAATACCGGGGCCAATGACGGCACCAGCGTCAGCGAGCCATTGAGATAACTGTAGAGCTTGGCGCCCTGGGTCGGCGTGTAGCTGTCGCGAACAGCGGCGAAGGCGACGGTCACGGATGCGCAGGCCCCCAGGCCTTGGAGAATACGCGACACGTAGAGCATCTCGAGCGAGACAGCCGTCATGCCGATGACGGCGGCCAGCATATAGATCGCAACACCGCCCAACAGCACCGGACGGCGACCGAAGCGATCGGTCAACGGCCCGACCAGAACCTGACCCACGCCAACACTCATCAGGAACAGGGTGATGGTCAATTGCAGCGCAGCGTATGGGCGTTCGAACACATCGGCCATGGCCGTCAGCGCCGGCAGATAGATATCGATCGCCAGGGGCGACAGCATGACTGCGCCCATCAATAACCAGAAAGCTGGACGTCCCTCACGTACCTGCATCACTGCCTCGCCGCCATTTCAAGAGCGCCTACTCTATCGGCTGGCAAGGGAATGACAACCATTCCCGCATCAATCACCCGTAGGGGAAAGTTGAAACTCCAGCAGGCGAGCGTCGTCACGCAGATCGGCGGCCAGCGGCGGAATGTACTTGCGATCGTGAGTTCGCAATATCATGCGGTATTCGAACTGACGGCCTTCGTCGCGTGTGCGATAGCTCAAGCTCTCCACCCGAAACCGATGCGAAGCCATCAAATCATGGATCTGCGCTTCGGCCATCACGGCCTGGCTATCGAAGCGCAGGATGCAACGCGCGAAAACCCGGCTCGGCATGCGCCCTTCAACCACGCGAAACAGCGAGAGCGTCAACAAGGTGACGACGGTTGCCAATACCGCCGGGAACAGAAATCCGATACCGTACAGTATGCCCAGCGCCGAGGTTATCCAGATCGAGGCGGCCGTGGTCAGCCCTCGAACCGTCAGGCCTTCCTTGAAAATCACCCCGGCACCCAGAAAGCCGATCCCCGTCATGATGCCCTGAGCCATTCGCGTGGGATCCGTACGGATCGTGGCTTCCGGCACCTCCGTGCCCAGCCACTGCCACTGATACATCGTGACCATCATCAACAGCGCCGAAGAGACACAGACCAGCGCATGCGTGCGAAATCCCGCCGGACGCCCATGAAAAGTTCGTTCCAGGCCGATCAGACTTCCGGCCAACCAGGCTATTCCCAAATGAGTCAGCATCGTCCACGATTCCGGCGACATCCCTGGCTATCTCCCTGGTTCGTTTACGACTATCGTTTCAGCATAGCGCTTGCCACCAGCTGTCGCAGGGAAACCTGAGGGCAGTTTTGCCTGTCCAGCGCGTCTTTTCCCGCTACCGAGAGGAACGCACGCTTGACCAAACATCACGATCTCACGCCACCCAGCCGTGTCGCGGAAGGCGATGAGGAACACGACCTTCATCTCAACGGGGAAGAGCTGCCTTCAAAAGCCGCTGCCGTCCATGAGTTCATCCGCGAGGAGGGCGAAAAGGAGCTGAGCCGTACGATGTCAGCGCTGCTATGGTCCGCCATCGCCGCTGGCCTCTCGATGAGTTTTTCGATGCTGGCGAAAGGCCTGCTGCATGCGCATCTCCCGGACAACGACGTCGGATTCCTGGTGGAATCGCTGGGCTACACGGTAGGGTTCCTGGTCGTGATCATGGCTCGACAGCAGCTCTTCACCGAGAACACCGTCACCGCAGTGCTACCCGTGATGAGCCAGCCCCGGTTCGGCAAATTTCTGTGTCTGCTTCGCCTCTGGGGCGTGGTGCTGGTCGGCAATCTGGTCGGCGTGGCCGTCTCGGCCTGGGCGATTCTGGCCCTGCCGATCTTCTCGACCCAGACTCACGAAGCCTTTCTGGCGCTGGGGGAACACATCCTCGTGAACACCCCGATGCAGATGTTCGCCAAGGGCATCGTCGCCGGCTGGATGATCGCGACCATGGTATGGCTGTTGCCGAGCGCGGGCAGCGCCAAGATCTGGGTCATTCTGATCGTGACCTACCTCGTCGCGATCGGCGAATTCACCCATATCATCGTCGGTTCGACCGAGGTGATGTACCTGGTCTT
This sequence comes from Salinicola sp. MIT1003, assembly GCF_001858555.1. NCBI lineage: Bacteria > Pseudomonadati > Pseudomonadota > Gammaproteobacteria > Oceanospirillales > Halomonadaceae > Salinicola > Salinicola sp. MIT1003. The sequence goes on along the minus strand of NZ_MCAP01000033.1, from coordinate 36,036 downwards.
CTCCGGTCACGCCGCATGGACCGAATACCTGTTCCGATTCGGCCTGCCCACCCTGCTCGGCAATGTCGTCGGCGGCACCTTCATCTTCGCCCTGATCAGTCACGCCCAGATCCGCAGCGATAGCGACAACTGAGCCACCATCGGGCGTCACAGCGGCGCCCGCTGCCAGCCGCCAGGCCTCCCTCCTCAAGTCATCCCGGCAGCTCGCCGATACTGGTAATACACTCTCGAGTCCGCATCGAGACAAGATTATCGAACGGGAACCTTATCTCCATGTCATTCAAGACCTGGGCGGTCGTGTTGGGTGCGGCGACGCTCTCCGGCTGCTTCGGCGTCAACACGTCGCAAGCCCCCATCGCCACCACTTATCCCATCAGCGAGCAGCAGCGCATGCAGGCGGCTCACCATTGGGAAGTGCTCGCCGAGCATGAAGCCAGCGCGATTCTTTCGGACCGAAGGCTCAGACAGAAAGCTCTCTACATCGCTCCCGAAATGCCGACGACCGCGTTCGCGGAGGGCTTCCGCGCCCTGCTGACCAGCGAACTGGTCAGCCGCGGCGCCATCGTGAAGACCCGGCCGGAGGCCGCCGTCGAGATCGACTTCGATGTCCAAGTGATCCGCCACCGCGACCGTACGGCCATACGCGCGCCTCAAGGTGCGCTGACCGCACTGGCGGCCGGCATTGCCGTCGCCACCATTCCCTACAATCACTGGGCCGAACCGGCGCTGGGGCTGATTCCCGCGGCGGCGGTCGCCGATGTCTTCAGCGGCAGCTGGACCTCGGAGACGAACCACGAAGTCATCATCACGGTATCCGCCGACGAATACGACACGCTGGTGTACTCCTCGTCGAACCTCTACTACATCAGCGGCGGCGACAGCGGTCAGTACGACCGAGAACGGGGCCGCCTGGCGGTATCTTCAGACTGGTAAACGGATAGAAAGCGCAGACATGACTTTGAAAAAGACCGCAAACCTGGTGGCGCTGCTGCTGATGCCGCTGCTGCTGGCGAGTTGCTCGCTGCTGGATACCACCGCGTCTCCTCGAGAAGCCACCACGCTGGAACGCATAGACGATGCAGCCGGCGAGCTGATCGCCAGCGCTCGAGACCGCATCGACACCCAGCAACCGATCATCGCCACGACGCTCGTCAACGTGGACCAGCTCGGACAGTCCTCGACGCTTGGCCGCACGCTGAGCGAGGCCTTCACTTCCCGAATGGTGCAGGCCGGGCTCAACGTGGTCGAGGTGAAGCTACGCGACAGCCTGTACATCGAGGAAAACACGGGCGAGCTGATCCTCTCGCGCAACGTTCAGCGTCTGGGACAGGATTACAACGCGGACGCCGTACTGGTCGGCACCTACGCCCAGGCCCAGAACCAGGTGTTCATCAACGTGCGTCTGGTGAAGATCGCCAACCGGACCATTCTCGGCGCAACGAGCTTCTCGCTACCCTTGACCAACGACCTTCGGTACCTGTTGCCCGTCAGTTATCGTTGAGGCTCATCACTCCTGCGAACTGGCTCCAATGAAACGGGATTCAACGAAACAGGCCTCAACGAAACGGGGCGCCGATAAGGCGCCCCGTCCGCTTGTCGGACAGTCATCGAGAACGTCTAGACTTCCCGCTCCATCTCGTCAGCCTTGTTCGACTCGGCCTCCCTGGCCGCCAGATTGATCCCGGCGATCACGGCCTTGAGCGAGGCACTGACGGTATCGCTGTCCTCCGCCACGGCGCAGACACGCTGCCCGTCGACATTGAGCTGGACGAAGGCGATGGCATTGGCCTCGCTGTCGCCGCCCAACGAATGTTCCGCATAGTCGATGATCCCGACGCTGACACCGGAATGCTTTTGCCACGCATCGGTGAAGGAAGACATGGCGCCGTTACCCTTGCCCGAAAGACGGAGCGTCTCGGCGCCCTGCCACAGGGTAACATCGATGCCTTCGTCCTGGCCCTTCGACAGCCGATAGTCCGCCAGCGACAGCGGCGTCTCGCTGGTGAAGCGATCGAACATCACCTGGCGGACCACCTCGCTGGACAGCTCGCTGGCCCGCTTCTCGCTCTCCTGCTGCACATGGGGTGCCAGCGCCAGCATCATCCAGCGCGGCAGGCTGATGCCGTAATCGCGCTCGAGCAGAAACGCCATGCCGCCCTTGCCGGACTGACTGTTGACGCGGATCACCGCCTGATAGTCGCGGCCGATGTCGCGCGGATCGATCGGCAGATAGGCGACCTGCCACGGCTCGTCCGGCTGCTGTTTCTTGAGCGACTTGCGGATCGCATCCTGGTGGCTGCCCGAGAAGGCGGTGTAGACCATTTCGCCGACCCACGGATGACGGGGATGGATCGGAATGTTGGTGCATTCGTTGACCACCTCGATGATCTCGTCCGGCCGCGACAGATCGAGTTCCGGATCGATGCCCTGGCTGTAGAGGTTCATTGCCAGCGTGACGATGTCCATGTTGCCGGTGCGCTCGCCATTGCCCAGCAGCGTACCTTCGACACGCTCGGCGCCGGCCAGCAGCGCCAGCTCCGCGGAGGCGACCGCGCCGCCACGATCATTGTGCGTGTGAACGGAGATGATCACGCTGTCGCGGTTCTTGATGTGCTGGCAGAAGTACTCGATCTGATCGGCATGGTGGTGCGGACCCGCCACCTCGACCGTGGTCGGCAGATTGAGGATGCACTTGTTGTCCGGGGTGGGCTGCCACACATCCATGACCGCTTCACAGATCCGCAGCGAGAAATCGATCTCCGTGCTGGAGAAACTCTCGGGGGTATATTCGAATCGCCATTCCACTTCCGGATAGCGCTCAGAATAGGTCTTGACCCAGGTTGCACCCTGGACCGCAATGTCGACGATGCCATCGCGGTCCATCTCGAACACCCGCTCGCGCTGGACGGTCGAGGTGGAGTTGTAGAGGTGCACGATGGCCCGCTTGGCGCCGACGAGTGACTCGAAGGTCTTCTCGATCAGATGTTCGCGGCACTGCACCAGCACGGCGATGGTCACGTCGTCAGGGATCTGCTCTTCCTCGATCAACCAGCGCACGAAATCATAGTCCGGCTGGCTCGCCGACGGGAACCCGACCATCACCTCCTTGATGCCCACCTTGACGATCTGGTGCCAGAAGCGCTTCTTCTGCTCGACGCTCATCGGCTCCAGTAGCGCCTGGTTGCCATCGCGAAGATCCTCGCTCACCCAGATCGGCGCGTGATCGAGATCACGATCCGGCCATTGGCGATCGAAGGCGGGCACACGAGGCGCAGGGCGATATTTTCTATGATCAAAGGCGCGATGATCGAAAGCAGACATGGTGAAATTCCTGAAGGTGAAGAATTCGGCGCGTTCCGACCGCTGATGGCGGCCCGGTCATCGTGCCGCATGGCGGGATGTGCCATGCGGACGCATCCGCAGCTTGTGGCGGCGGAATCTGACGACAGCAACAGTGTAAAACGTTTTCCGCGACAGTTTATTGCGAATGAAAGCAGAAAACGAAGTATATTGGCACGATATTGCCGTAAAAACGTAAACAGAGGCAGAAACTATCATGGACCAGTCCACTCCTCTTGCGCTGGACCGATATGATCGGCGCATACTCGAAGTCCTGCAGCAAGAAGGGCGGATCAGCAATCAGGAACTGGCCGACCGTATCGGCCTGTCGCCCTCACCCTGTCTCAGGCGCGTCAGAGCGCTGGAAGAGAGCGGCCTGATCGTGAGATACCGTGCCGATATCGATGCGCGCCCTCTGGGTTACCAGCTCATGGCGCTGCTGCATATCTCGATGGACCTTCACACCCCGGAGCGCTTCGACAATTTCGAGCGCCACATTCGGGACGTGCCCAACGTCATCGAGTGCCTGATCATCACCGGCCAGGCGGCGGATTTTCAGCTCAAGATCCTGGTTCGCGACATGGACGACTACCAGCATCTTCTCCTGCACGTCATCAACCGCATCGAGGGTGTCACCGGCGCGCATACCAGCTTCGTGCTGCGTCGCGTGTTCGAGAATCGCCCCGTCCCCACCGACCTCGTCGCCACGACCTGAGGCATTCATCGCCACGGCCTGAGAAACTCATCGCCACGCCATTAGACGATTGCGCAATTGTAGCGAAGACAGCACCTTGCTAAGACTTTGCATGCAAAGTTCATCTTGGAAATAACAAGTACGCCAAGCGAGGTCCACATGAAACGATCAACGGCTCCCCGTCGCCTGAGTCTGTTGCTGTCTGCCGCCGTTCTGGCTTCGCCGCTGGCGCTGGCCGACTACCCCGAAAAGCCGATCACCTTGATCGTGCCCTGGGCAGCCGGCGGTGGTACCGATGCCACGGCCCGCATCATCGCCTCTTCGCTCGAGGAACAGCTGGGTCAGACGATCAACGTCCAGAATCGTACCGGCGGGAGCGGTGTCGTCGGCCATACCGCGATCGCCAACGCCAAGCCCGACGGTTACACCCTGGGCCTGGCCACCGTCGAAGTCGCCATGATGCACTGGCAAGGGCTGACCGACCTCACCTACCAGGACTTCACCCCGATCGCCCAGATCAATTTCGACTCCGCCAGCCTCTCGGTCGCCGACGACTCCCCTTTCAAGAACCTTGAAGACTTCGTGACCCAGGTCAAGAACGAGCCCCAAGGCACCTATACCGCATCCGGCACCGGCCTCGGCGGCATCTGGCATGTCGCGCTCAACGGTTTTCTGATGGACCAGGACATTCCCGCCGGCAAGATCACCTGGGTTCCCAGCCAGGGCTCGGCGCCGGCCATGACCGAGCTGGCTTCCAACAGCATCGACCTGGTGGCTTCCTCCGTCCCCGAGGCGAGATCGATGATCGACGCAGGAGAGCTCAAGAGTCTCGGCGTCATGACGCCGGAAAGACTCGAAGGTTTTCCTGACATTCCAACCTTCAACGAGCAGATCGGCAGCGACTTCACGCTGGGGGCGTGGCGTGGCATCGTCGGCCCCAGAGGGATGGACGAGGATGTCGTGGCAACGCTGGAAGCTGCCCTCAAGAAAGCCTACGACAGCGAGGCCTACCAAAACTTCATGGCCAAGCAAGGCTACGGCGTAGTGTGGCGAGATGCCGATGAGTTCGCCAAGCTAATGGCCGAGGATGACGAAAAGTTCGGCGAGATCATGGGCGAGATGGGCCTGACGAACTAGGTCGCCAACCCTGCGACAAGCGTTGATCCCGATCGGGCCGGAGCAGTGATTGCCCCGGCTCGTTTCATTCCGCCCGGGCTGTCTTTCCCACGGCGGCCATATTTTCCTCTAGGCGACGTATAAGGAAGCCACAGCCATGCAACTCCCACAGAACCCCTTCAAACGCTCGCTCGACGGCAACCCGCGTTATGGCTGCTGGGCCGGGTTCGGCACCGGCTACGCCACCGAGATTCTGGCCACGACCGGTTTCGACTGGTTGCTGATCGATGGCGAGCATGCTCCCAACACCGTGCCTTCCGTTCTGGCACAACTGCAGGCCGTGGCGCCTTACGCCAGTGCGCCGGTCGTCCGTACCGTCAATCACGACCCGGCGCTCATCAAGCAGTTGCTCGATATCGGCGCCCAGACGCTGATGATCCCGATGGTCGATACTGCCGAACAGGCGGCCAGGCTGGTAGCAGCGACCCGCTACCCGCCCCACGGATTCCGAGGCGTCGGCGGCGGCCTGACCCGAGCCACTCGCTGGGATAGCGTGGAAGACTATTTGGCCCGCGCCCATGAAGAGCTCTGTCTCGTGGTACAGGTGGAATCCCGCGCTGGCGTCGACAACGCCGAAGCGATCGCGGCCACCGAGGGTGTCGACGCCATCTTCGTGGGTCCGGTGGATCTCTCTACCGGCGTCGGCCATGCCGGCAACCCCAATCACCCGGACGTACAAGCCATGATTCGCCACACGCTGGACGTGACCAAGGCTGCAGGCAAGGCGGCCGGCATCCTCGCCCCCGCCGAGGCGGATGCCAAGCGTTATGCCGAGTGGGGGTTCGATTTCATCGCCGTGGGCATCGATATCAGCCTGCTGCGTCAGGCGGCCGTCGAGACGATCTCTCGCTACAAACCGAACACGCCCAAGCCGAAGTCGAGCCTGGGGTATTGAAGCCGGCATTCACCACGATCGCCCCGAACGCCCGGTAATGTCGGGTCAAAAAACGCGCTCCAAGGAGCGCGTTCGTTGCATGCCATTTCTTGTTGCGGCCCATCTTGTTGCGGCCCATCTTGTTGCGGCCCATCGTCACGCGTAGGCGTTGATCTGGGTTCCCAGCGTGCCGGAAACCGCAAGCTCCGGCGAAGGCGACACGGAGGACATCAACTGCTGGATATGAGCGGCTTGCCCATCCAGGGACTGCTTCAGCAGGCTACCCTGCGCCTCCTGGCTCTGATTGAAGTTCTGCAGTGCCAGGGCGGCGCCCACGGCGGCATTGACTGAGGTATCCATCGCAATCTCCTTGTTCCGAAAGCAGGTCGTGCGTTTATTGGTCTTGCGATCTTCGGTCCATCCATCAGGCTATCGGCCAGCTCGTTCGTCAACTTTAACGCCACGGCACTCGCCACGAAAGTTTCCCTGACGAGGACCGTGAACAGGCGAAGAACGCGCCACTGATGCCCCTTCGGGTCGTCTACGCTGAATCGTCGAATTCCCTGCAGGAGAGCATGATGTCCAGACTCCCCCTCGCGACCGCACTCACGCTCTGCATACCGGTCACCCTCAGCGCCTGCCAGCAGCACGATGCCTCGCCCACCGTTGCCAGCATCGACGAGCAGACGTTTCACGCCTCGGGTTATCCGCTGATGCTTCACTATGATGCATCGCTGATCGCTCTCGACGGCCAGGCCTCCAGCTACTTTGACAATGGCGATTGGCAACTGGCTGACGGCACGGCCGGCGAGCGCCTGATCACGTTGCAACTCCCCGAATCCGACGACGTCACCACCGCACTATGGCGGCTTGGCGCAAGTCGCGATCCGGCTGCCGTCGAAGGGTGTCTGACCCTGCCCGCCAATGCGCAGCCCATGGCCTCGAAAGCCGAGATCGCCGGCCAGACGTTTACCGGGTTCACCCTCGACGATGCCGGCATGAGTCATTTCCAAAACGTGGAGGGTTATCGCGCCGTGGTGGATGGCGCCTGCTATGCCATCGACCTGATCGTTCAGGGCACCAATGGCGAGGTTTACGATCCCCCGCGCGAAGCCCCCTTTCCACGGGAAGACGCCATGAACCGCCTGCGCTCGATCAACGACGGGGTCTCGTTCCCTCGCGAATGACCTCCCTCTCTAGATCTTACGAATCATCCCTCCTGGAGCGAACGGCCGAAGCCGTTCCTCCTTGCCTCGGCTCTGGCGCGGGACGCCGCCACGAGGCGGCTGTTAAACTGCGAGCGCTCATCCCCCAGGATCGGATCATCGTATGAAATACATCGGAGCCCATGTCAGTGCCGCGGGCGGCGTCGATCAGGCCGTGAGCCGCGCCACCGAGATCGGCGCCAATGCCTTCGCGCTGTTCACCAAGAATCAGCGCCAGTGGAAGGCCAAGCCGCTGGAGGAGACCACGATCGAGGCGTTCAAGGCGGCCTGCCGCGCACAGGGTTTCGGCCCGGCCCAGATCCTTCCCCACGACAGCTACCTAATCAATCTCGGCCATCCCAAGAAAGAGGGGCTAGAAAAGTCCCGCGCGGCGTTCCTCGACGAATGCCAGCGCTGCGAACAGCTGGGGCTGGAACTGCTGAACTTCCACCCCGGCAGCCACCTCAAGAAGATCAGCGAGCGCGACTGCCTCGCAAGGATCGCCGAGTCGATCAACGAGGCCCATGCCGCGACCCGATCCGTCGTCGCCGTGATCGAGAATACCGCCGGTCAGGGCTCCAACCTCGGCTTTCGCTTCGAGCAGCTGGCCGAGATCATCGAACAGGTCGACGACAAGGATCGCGTCGGCGCCTGCATCGACACCTGCCACGCCTTCGCCGCCGGCTACGACCTGCGCACCGAAGCGGAAGCCGTCGCCATGCTCGACGATTTCGAGCGCGTGGTGGGTATTCGCTATCTACGCGGCATGCATCTCAACGATGCCAAGAGCGAGTTCGCCAGTCGTGTCGACCGTCACCACAGCCTGGGCAAGGGCAACATCGGCCTACCCGCCTTCACCGCGCTGATGCGCGACAGCCGTACCGATGGCATCCCGCTGATTCTGGAAACCGTCGAGCCCGAGATCTGGGCCGAAGAGATCCAATGGCTGCGCGATCAGCAGCACGCTGACTGACCTTGAACCCGAGCCACTAACCGGCTCTCCAAACCACTATGCCCCAAGGAACCTGCTCGACATGGATGGATTCTTCAACTGGCTCGGCGAAGCGATCGGCAACGTCATTCGCGCCTTGGTCAACGGCCTGCACGCCATATTCGGCAATCTTTGGCAGGCGATCGACGGCTTCGTCGACGGCCTGACCGGCTCGCTCGGCATCAGCGATTCGATCTTCAGCATCGCGGCACTGGTGGTAGGCGTGCTGCTGTTGATCAGCGGCATCCGTTCGCTGGTTCGCGGCGGCATCGTCGGCGGCATCGTCTGGCTGCTGCTGGGGCTGCTGATCCTGAGCTGGCTGATTCGCTGAAGCGTCACTTCCCTTGATTCCCGGCCCTAGTGCTACGTCAGCGATGGCAGCACGTGAACGCGGTATCGGATCAGAATGAGCGCCCCGGAAACGAGCATGAGGAGCGCGACGCCCAACAATATCGAACCGGTCGCGTGCCACCCCGCCGTCGCACTGACGACGAGCCCACCCAGCGGTTGAGTGAGATTGTTGAGCATCACCACCAGCCCGGTCGTCTTGCCGAAGTCCTCCGGCGGGATGACCCGACGGCGCAGGCTGCGAATCGACACGCTGAACGTCTTGTCGAAGCCAACCACCAGCAGAAACCCCAGCGCATAGAGCCAAGACGTGGCGGTCATGCTCACCATCAGCCCGCCCAGCGCCATGGCCGCATACGCCGCCAGTCCCAGCCGATCTGCCGGAATCAGCGATCTTGCGGTGAACAGTAGCACCAGGACAGTAGCCAGCGCGCCGCCGGCCTACAACACGCCGTAGTAGATTTCACCATGCCCCTGAACGCCGGTGACCACTGCCGGCGCCGTTGCCAGCAACGTCCCCAGCAACAGGTTGACGGCCATCGCCAACCCGATCGATGCCGGCAAAGCCGAATTCACGCACAGGTGGCGACCAGCAATCAATAGTGCCCGATATCCGTTGGCCGAATCCGATCGTGGCACCGGAAGCTCGGGCCTAGCCAGACGTTGCCAGCGCCACACGGCGAGATCGCTCAGCAGGAACCCGAGCGCAATGACTACAACCACCGTTTGCCATTCGAGCTGGGCCAGCAGGGCCGCCGCGACCACCGGACCCAGTACCGTGCCCACCTGATCGAACAGCTGGGCATGGGAGACAAGCCGCTCGTAGCGCACCGAGCCGAAGGCCTGCACCAGCAAAACCTCACGCGCCATCACGCCTTGAGTGGATAGCACGCCGACCAGCGCAGAAAGACCGATCAACCAGGCGACATGGGGCGCCACCAGATACCCCAGAATCGCGACGGCGCAAGTTGCCATTCGCCAGCGCTGGCTCAGCCGTAGCAATTGATCGTTGCGATGACGATCGCAGAGCTGACCGCACAATGGAAAGGCCAGAAACCGCGGCAGGGTCTCGAAGAAGAACGCCAGGCCGGACCAGGCGACGCTCCCGGTGAGCTGGTAAATCACCAGCGGCACCAGGAACAGCAGCATCTGATCCGCCAACCGCGACAGCAATAGCGAGACGAAGAAGTCACGGTTGATCGATCTCATGCCAAGAGCCTTGCCATCGTATTAGTAGCCATAGATGCCTCGGCCGCCGTCAGGCATCCGCCAGCGCCCGCTCGACCATCTCAAACACGTTGGGCGAGAGCTTCTCGGCGCGAATGCGCTCGAGCTCGGCCTTCATCAGGGCCTGACGCGTCTCGTCGAAACGCTGCCAGCGCGTCAGCGGCGTGATGATGCGCGCGGCGATTTCCGGGTTGAGGCGGTTGAGCTCGATCACCACATCGGCCAGCAGCTTGTATCCTTCCCCGTCGAGCCGATGGAAGTTGACCCGATTCTGGGCAAAGGCCCCGATCAGGGCGCGCACCTTGTTGGGGTTCTTCATCGAGAACAGCGGATGCCCCATCAAGAAGCGCACGCGCTCCAGCACGTCGGCCTGCGGCCGCGTGACCTGAATGGTGAACCACTGATCCATGACCAGCGGATCGTGGGCCCACTTCTCGCCGAAGGCCTTCAGCGCCGGTTCGGCCAGATCGGTCCGATCGCTGTGAGCCAGCAACGTCAGCGCGGCGCGCACGTCGGTCATGTTGGCGCCCTGTTCCAGCTGTCGCTGCGTCAGGCTGACGGCCTCGTCGTCCTCGATACTCATCAGGTAGGCAAGCGCCACGTTCTTGAGACGACGCTGGGCGATCTGCGCTGGCGTCGGCGCGTAGGGCTCGTCGCTCAGGTTGTCGCGATAGACGGCGAGGAATTCGTCGCGCAGCTGCCAGGCCAGCGACTGGCGCACGAATTCCCGCGCGGCGTGGATCGCATCGACATCGACCATCGGCTGCTGTTCGGCGACATAGGCTTCGGAGGGCAGCGTCAGCATCTCCGCCAGTACCGCCTTGTCGTCGCCCGGCTCGTTGAGCAAGCTGCGATACGCCTCGATCAGGCGCACGTCCATGACCTTCTCGACGCCGTTTCGGTGCGCCGCGATCAGATCATCCAGCGCCAGCATGGTCAGCCGCTGGCCGGCATCCCAGCGGTTGAAGCCGTCGGAATCATGCGTCAGCAAAAACGCCAGCTCTTCCCGCGAATAGGGGTAGCGCAGCTTCACCGGCGCGGAGAATCCGCGCAGCAACGACGGCACCGGCGCCTCTTCGACATTGGTGAACACGAAGGTCTGCTCCGCTTCGCGCAGATGCAGCACGCCGTCCTTGCCCAGGTCGTCCGGGCTCTCGCCACCGTTATCCAGCTTCAGAGTCAGGTCGTGGCCGGACTTGGTGCCGACCAGCCCCATGCGCACCGGAATGTGCAGCGGCAGCTTCTCGGTCTGGCCCGGTGTTGCCGGCGTCCGCTGGGAGAGACGCAGATGGTATTCGCACTTGGCGTAGTCATACTCGCCGTGGGCATCGATCTCCGGCGTCCCCGCCTGGGAGTACCAGCGCAGGAACTGATCGAGATCCAGCCCGGAGACTTCCGCCATGCAGGCGACGAAATCCTCGATCGTCACCGCCTGGCCATCGAAGCGTTCGAAATAAAGATCACTGCCGCGGCGGAAGTCTTCCCAACCCAGCAAGTGGCGCAGCATGCGCACCACTTCCGCCCCCTTCTCGTAGATGGTCAGGGTGTAGAAGTTGGAAATCTCGATGTAGTGATCGGGGCGAATCGGATGCGCAGTGGGACCGGCGTCCTCGGCGAACTGTGCGGTGCGGAAGAACGAGACGTCCTCGATCCGCTTGACCGGTGCCGAGTTGACGTCGGCGGAAAAGGTCTGGTCGCGGAAGACGGTAAAGCCCTCTTTCAGCGAGAGCTGGAACCAGTCGCGGCAGGTGACGCGATTGCCGGACCAGTTGTGGAAGTACTCGTGGGCGACGATGCCCTCGACGCGCTGGAAGGCTGCATCGGTCGCGGTCTGCGGATGCGTGAGCACCGCCGCCGAGTTGAAGATGTTGAGCCCCTTGTTCTCCATCGCGCCCATGTTGAAGTCGTTGACGGCGACGATCATGAAGCGGTCGAGGTCGTACTCGCGGCCATAGGTCTCCTCGTCCCACTGCATGGAACGCTTGAGCGAGGCCATCGCATGCTCGGTCTTGTCGAGATTTTCCGGCTCGACCCAGATCTGCAGCAGCACCTCGCGACCGCTCATGGTGGTGTAGTGATCCTCCACCTTCTCCAGGCTGCCGGCGACCAGCGCGAACAGATAGCTGGGTTTGGGATGCGGATCTTCCCAGGTGACGAAGTGGCGACCATTGGGCAACTCGCCCTTCTCCACCGGGTTGCCGTTGGAGAGCAGTACCGGCAGCGACTCGCGATCGCCGATCACGGTCGTGGAAAAGGTCGCCATTACGTCCGGGCGATCGGGGTAGAAGGTGATCCGGCGAAAGCCTTCCGGCTCGCACTGGGTGCAGAACATGCCGTTGGAACGGTAGAGCCCTTCCAGCGCCGTATTGGCATCGGGATCGATCTCGACTTCGGTATCGAGCCGGAAACGCGCCGGCACCGAGGCCACGGTCAGCTTGTCTTCGCCGACCTCGAACTCCCCGGCCTCCAGCGTCTGGCCATCGATGGCGATACTGATCAGCTTGAGCTGCTCGCCGGCCAGTTCCAGCGGCAGGCCGGACTCTTTGTCATCGGGCTTGCGGTCGGGGTGGCGTTCCACGTGCAAGCGCGCCTTGACCCGGGTTGCGGACGGCTCGAGATCGAAGGTGAGCTCGGTGTGCGTGACGCGGTACGCCGGCGGCAGATAATCCTTGAGATAGGTCGCTTGCATCTCAGACATGGCAACGCTCCTTGTAGAAATGGGTAGGTCGAATCGGCAGCTCGAACCCGTGACAACAGCCAGTAACCCGAGTGGGCCAACAAAGCCTGCCGACCGACGATCGGCAACCATTCTACCCACGTCACCGGAACGAGATCGAATCGATGTCGCGACGCAGGAACGTGGGCAGTGCAAGGTGAGAGAAACGAGAAGGCTTGCCGCCGAATCAACGCCGCTCGGGGGCCTCTTCCGACCACACGCCACGTACCGGGCACTGGAGGCTCGGCAGCGGGCGGGTCACGATCCAGATCGCCAGCCCCGCCAGGCCGACGATCAGGCCGATCTTGAGCAGCCAGTGGGAGACGGTAAAAGCGATGATCAGGCACGACACGCCGAGCATGATCACGGCCATGATCTTGGCGTGCTTGGGGATGGCGCGCTCGCGCTCCCAGGATTGGATCGGCGGGCCGAAGCGCGGGTGATTGCGAATCCAGCCGGCGAATCGGGGGGACCCTCGCGAGGCGAGCCAGACCGCCGCCAGCATGAAACACGTGGTCGGCATCACCGGCAGGAAAAGACCGATCACGCCCAGCGCGAAACTGATGGCGGCCAAGGTGACATAGATGGCATTACGCATGCCGAACATCCCCACTGCGATTGGTCGAGGCGCCCCCCGAAGAGGACGCTTGGATCAATAGTGTAAACCAGCCTTTACCGTCCTCTCCAACGTGCGGCGGTGGAAAAGCCCAATATTGACGATAGGGAAACCGTTCATTCGCCAGGAAACGGCTAGTGCCGCCGCGCCATCGGCGTAGGCTTCGGCGTAACGCCCCTCTATCCCCGGAACGGATATCATGACCACGAGACAGGTACTTTACCTCTCCCACGGCTCCCCCGACCTCAGCCTGACCGATCATCCGGCACGCACCTTCCTGAAGGAACTGGGCGGGCGTTTGCCCAAACCCTCCGGCGCGCTGGTGAGCTCGGCACACTTCGAGACACCCGGGCTGGTCGTCGGCGGCGCCAGGCAGCCCGAAACCTGGCACGACTTCCACGGCTTCCCTGACGCGCTTTATCGCATGCGTTACCCGGCCCCCGGCATGCCGGAGACCGCCGAGCGGTTGGTGGCAGCACTCGCCGCCTCGGGTATCGAGGCGCAACTGGACCCCGAGCGGGCGCTGGATCACGGCATCTGGTCGCCGCTCTCGCTGTTCTGGCCGCAGGCGGATGTTCCATTAATTCCGATCAGCGTGCCGACACGGATGAGCACACCCGCCCAGCTCGAGATCGGCGTAACCCTGGGACGCTGGGCGCAGCAGAACGACTTCATGCTGATCGGCTCCGGTGCCGCCACTCACAATCTCGGTGACAGGCACTTCGTTCACGACGCGCCCGACACGTGGGCCAGGCGATTCCACGACTGGGTCATCGATATCGCCGCACGCGGCGATCTGAAAGCGATGCAGGACTGGCAGGCCGCGGCCCCCTACGCACGTTACGCCCACCCGACGCCGGAACATTTTCTGCCGCTGCTGATGTGCCTCGGCGCGATGGAAGGCCAGCCACTGCATGCGCTTCACGAGAGTTTCATGTACGGCAACTTGAGCATGCTGGCGCTGGGGAGCGAGGATTTGACGCAACGGCTCGATAGCGCCGCCGCGTAAGGGTAAGGGGCTCCACGAGGGACTGGCCGGGACATCGAAGGGTTGACGGGCGTTGCCGGGTATCTCGGCCACACCCGGCGTCGGATCGGGACGTCAGTCCCGGAAGTTGTCGTACTGCAGCGGCAGGTCCGGGCCATCCTCGCCCTTGAGCAGCGCGATCGCCTGTTGAAGGTCGTCGCGCTTCTTGCCGCTGACGCGAACCTTGTCGCCTTGGATCGCGGCCTGGACCTTGAGCTTGGAATCCTTGATCAGCTTGACGATCGCCTTGGCGTCGGGCTGTTCGAGGCCCTGCTTGAGCTTGATCTGCTGGCGCGCCTTGACCCCGGACGTCTGGGCGTCCTGGATATCCATGCAGCGCGGGTCGATGCCGCGGGCGATCAGCTTGTTGCGCAGCACGTCGATCATCTGCTGGAGCTGGAATTCGGCATCCGCCTCGATCGAGACGGTCTCGCCTTCCAGCGTGAAGCTGGCATCGACGCCGCGAAAATCGAAGCGGTTCTGGATTTCACGATTCGCCTGGTCGACGGCATTGGTCGCTTCGTGGCGATCGAATTCGGAAACGATGTCGAAAGATGGCATGAGCCTCGGTCCTCAATCAAAAGTGGAGCCGCGGTGCGACCAGAATCGGTCCGCGGCCGGTATCAGTCGGCAGCCGACATGTCGGGCGGCTCGGGCGGCTCGGGCGGCTCGAGCCGCTTATCCATCTGCCAGGCGGCACAGCCATCGGCATAATAGTCGTCCAGCCAGCGATGAGCGATGAACCCCATCCGGCGGTAAAGCCCCATCGCCACGCGATTGTCGGCACGCACTTCCAGCAGCATGCGCTGGCTGCCCCGCTCTCGCGCCGCATTCTCCAGCGCCTGGAGCAGTTCCCGGCCCAGGCCGATACCGCGAGCGGCCGGATCGACACAGAACGAGTAGAGTCTGGCCGTGGTGCTGTTGCGCCGGAACAGTAGCGTGCCGTAACCGATGACTCGCTGGTCTTCGGCGATCGCCAGCAGATTGGCGGCGTTGGCCCGGGTCAGCAGGTGTGCAAGTTGGCGGCGGCTGAAGCGATCACTGTCAAAGCAGCGCTCTTCCAATTCATACAAGGCGTCGCAATCGGCAGGCAGGCCGTAGCGAATGGTGCGGAGCATGCGTGCGCTCTCATCTGATTCATCTGGGATCTGGGTGCAGCCACGGCCTTCGTTCGACCGGGACCGCGCCGGTGGCCCGTCAGGCGGGCAGTCGCCGAGGCGATGACGCCGACGATGCTGAAATTATTTCACGCCGGCAACGACTTGTCGCCGCCTTCACATCATCGCATGCTATTTCCTTTTTGCAGCCCCGGCAGCTTGCCGCATCGATCGCCGACCAACCCAACGGGAAGATGTCGGAAAAGGAGCCACCGATTCATGTCACGCCTGCGTATCGTCGTCGATCGCCTTGCCGACTGGCAACCTTACTACCCTTCCGAGGATCTGATTAGCGCCGACGAGTTCCTCGCGCTGAACGGCGCGGCGACGGCAGATGACGCCACGCACGTCATCAACCTGTGCGCCAATCTCGACTATCTGGAAACCGGCTATTACGTTTCTCTGCTGGCCCAGGCGCGCAACCAGCGCGTGCTGCCCAGCGTGGAAACGCTCAACCAGCTCTCGCGCAAGGCACTGATCGACATGCAGCTGGCCGCCATCGATCCGCTGTTGATGGAACTGAACAAGCGCGGCGTTCTCGAGGGCGAATCCTTCACGCTGCGCGTCTTCTTCGGCGAGTGCCGGGAACCGGAGCTGCAGCGCCTGGCTCGTCGCCTGTTCGAGCGTCTGCCTCATCCGCTGCTGGAAGCCCGCTTCGAGAAACGCCAGAACGTCTGGCGCCTGGCACGGCTCAAGCCCATCGCGCTGACGGCGCTGCAATCCGGCGAGGAAGACCTGTTCGCGACGGCGCTGAACCGCCATTCGACCCGGGTCTGGCGCACGCCACGCGCACGCCGTCGCTACCGCTTCGATCTGGCGATCCTGATCGATCCGGAAGAGAAGTTGCCGCCCAGCAACAAGGGGGCGCTCAAGCGCTTCATACGCGCCGGCCGGCGCCTGGGCATCGACGTCAGCCTGATCACCCATCGGGACGCCGGCCGGCTGGCCGAGTTCGACGCTCTGTTCATCCGCGAGACGACCCGGCTGGATCATCACACCTATCGCATGGCCAAGAAGGCCGAGCACGAGGGGCTGGTGGTGATCGACGATCCCCAGTCGATCCTGCGCTGTACCAACAAGATTTTTCTCCACGAACTGCTGGGCACCCACAAGGTTCCGGCGCCTCGCGGTCAGCTGCTTCATCGCGGCGACATGAGCCGGCTCGACGAGAAGCTCGCCCATCTGGACTATCCACTGGTCCTGAAGGTGCCGGACGGCGCCTTTTCCAAGGGGGTGGTCAAGATTCGCTCACGTGAGGAGCTGGAGGCGGAGGCGCCCAAGCTGTTCGAGGCTTCGGCGCTGCTGCTGCTGCAGGAGTGGCTGCCGACCGACTTCGACTGGCGCATCGGCGTGCTCGACGGCCAGGTCCTCTTCGCCAGCCGCTACTACATGGCTCGCGGCCATTGGCAGATCTACGACCACTCCAGCGGCAAGACCCGCAGCGGCGGTTTCACCACCCACGATCCGTCGGAGGTGCCACCGCAGGTGGTCAAGGCAGCGCTGCGGGCGACCAAGCTGATCGGCAACGGCCTCTACGGGGTCGATCTCAAGCAGATCGGCGATCGCGTGGTAGTCATCGAGGTCAACGACAACCCCAACCTGGATGCCGGCGTGGAAGACGTGGTGCTGAAGGATGCGCTCTACGAGCAGGTCATGTCGGTATTTCTGAAGCGCATGGAGCGCCAGCTCGAGCACAAGCCGCGCTGATCCGCCCGGCCTGGCGTCATCACGCGGACTCGGCCGTCACCGAGACCTGATAACCGGCGAACTTACGCAGGTTGATGACGCCGGTATCGAGGATCATGTACTGCCCCTTGAGCCCCATCAGGGTGCCTTCGACCATCGGCGACTTGTCGAGATTGAACGAGACGATCTTGCGCGGCCATTCGAGCACGGGATAGTCGATCGTCAGTGGCAGCGCATCGTCGACCGTTTGAATGGCATCCTCACCGACACGCTGGCGCAGCGCTGCCAGCCCCGGTGCGAGCCGGGCCAGCAGGCGGTCACGCTCGGCGGTCAGATCGAGCGGCTCGACCTCGCCCTTGAGCATCGCCCGCCAGTTGGTGCGATCGGAGACGTGCGACTTGAACAGCGTTTCCACCAGCCCGGACTGCTGCCGCGTATCGACATCGAGAATCGGCAGCGCCTGGATCGCCCCCTGATCGAGCCAGCGGGTCGGCGTATTGGTGCCTCGCGTGATGCCGACCTTGAGGCCGGAGGCGTTGGCCAGGTAAACGGTATGCGGGCGGAAGCAGTGGCGTTCGCCCCAGGCCGGATCGCGGCAGGTGCCCTGAAAGTAGTGACAGGTCTCCGGGCGCATCATGCAGAGATCGCAATGCGCCAGCGAGGAAAAGCAAGGGTAGCAATGCCCTTGACCGAAACTCTTGCGCGTGGCGCGCCCGCACTCGACGCAGTAAATCTCGCCGGTATGGTGTAACCGGATGCGCTGCCCCAGCCACGCATTGAGCCGCACACGCTGCTCGCCGGCCCGCAGGGTATAGTCCGCCGGGCCGTTCTCCACCGGCAACCGAATGTCGAGCTTGCGGAGCTGGCCGCTGGCAAAGCGGCCAGACTCGCTCGCGACCTGCGCAGCCGGGATCAGTTGATCCATTTGACCGCGGCTTCCTCGGCGGAGGCATGATTGCCGGAGGCACATTCGTTGCGCTCGAGATAGCCGACACGCTGTTCCGCCGGCACCTCATGGATCATTTCGTACTTGATGACCGCCTCCAGACACAGCTCGGTCTGCTCGGGGGTCAAGCGGCGGCCGTCGGGCCATTTGCGCAGTTGAATGGCCTGCTTGAAGTTCTCGTACATCTCTCGGGTCATCTGCGCGACCATGCGGTCGAAATTCATCTCGCTCACTTATTTTCTCCTGAAGAGCTTTCTCCTGAAGCGTCGTGTCCGGCGCCTCCCGATGCATTACGGCTGGCGAACCAGCCCATGAACAGCCCAATCAGCAATCCGCCCAGATGCGCCTCGTTGGCGACGTTACCGAAGCCGAAGGCCCCGGCAAGATCGGTCATGGTAAAGACCATCCAGACCAGCATGAAGACCATCAGCATCTGGGGCACGAAGAAGCCGCTTTCCGGCCGGCGGCGAGACATCAACCACACGTAGCCCAGCAGCGCGTAATCCACCCCCGACATGCCCCCGAACAGCACGATGCCGGTGACGTACTGTGCCAGATTGGAAACCAGCGTCGCGATCAGCACGATGAGGCCGAGCCGGCGCCATCCCTGGATCGCTTCGACCTGACGGCCGAAATACCACACCCACAGCATGTTGAAGATCAGGTGCATCCAGCCGAAGTGCAAAAGCGCCGGCGTGAACAGGCGCCAGAGCTGGCCGCCGGCCAGGGTGTCGGAGACGAGATCCCCCGGCACCAGCCGCTGACCGACGATGTCGAGCGGCACGATGGTGAAAGCGCGGACGATGGCATCGCCCGCGAAAATCATGGCCAGGAAGATCAGCACGCAGACGGCAATCAGCCCGGCCGAGAATGGTGCCTGCCCGAACGCCTGGCTGGCGATACCGGGTCGACGCCGTGGCGCCTCGGCCGCCGAAGCAGTATCCAGTTCCCCCCGGTGCCAGAGCTCGATCAGTCGCGCAGCCGCATCTCGCTGCTCGGGATCGACAAGCCACAGTACCTGCCGATTCTCCTGATGCGTGAAGCGATGACCGATGTGATGCGCCCAGAGCGCCTGCCGCAGAGGCCGCGTATCCAGATCGCCAGGCAGTTCGAGGAGTTTATACATGGAAGATGTCCGACCCGCTTACCGAGAGAATATCGAGAAGCCCGATGCTGAGACTCAGGCGCCGAGCCCAGCATGGACAGGGCACTGAAGCCCAGCATGGAAATGTCATCATGGAGCGCGAACCCGTGACGGGTTCGAAGTTGCCATTCTACAGGCACCGCGAAATTTTACAGACCCAACAAAGAAAAATCCGGCGGGAGGGCCGCCGGATAAGAGCAAGGGATCATTCAAGGGAACACTGACTTTGAGGGTCGTCGGTGGCAGGAGTTCCCGCACGCGGCGAAAAATTTCCCATTTTTTCCCTGATCCGCTTCATGCAACGGTAAAAAATCCGCCAAATCAGTTAGCTGCGGCTAATGTAAAATAATGCAATTTCCCTGATATTCCGCAACGGCATCAGTCACGAATCCCTTCCTGAGACACGTCGACCCAGACGAAGCGATTGGCATCGAGCCGCGACTCCCCGTCCCAGCGATAAGCCACCAGCCGGCCGTACTTCACCGCGCTGTAATCGAGGCAAGCGATGTTCGCTCGCGGCAACGCCGGTACGCCCTTGCACCAGTAATGCCCCACGAACAGAGGCGGCGCCGATTCCGGATAGTAGGTCAGCCGTTCCCGTTCGCTGTCGTCCAGCGGACGATCCTCGAGTCCCAACGGCAGATTGTCGGGCTGGAAGACCACATCCCCGTAAGTGCGCGGGTTTCGGCACCAGAAATGGGTACGGAACGAGCGCCGCGTGAATCCGTCCCCCGAACGAATCTCGACGCCAGGCGGCAGCGGCATCTGGGTGCCCCGGGTCAGGCGATCCAGCACGCGGTGCGCCAGGCTGCCATGCCGTGTCGATTCGACCAGAAAGTCGCGGTCGATTCGGGCATCGGGGCGCCGCGCAAGAAAGGCGGCGATCAATGGCTCGTCCCAGCAGGCATGTACCACCCGCAGGCCATCCAGATCGAGGCACAGCGGTAGCGTCATGAACCAGGAAAGGCAGGTTTCCCACTCCAGCGGAAAATCGTGAAACTGCTCCAGCGTACGACCGATGATGCGATTGTTGCGCGGGGTATGATCGCGAAGCCATTCTCGCTCGCTGTCGCTTGGCGCCTCGTGACAGTAGGCCAGCGCGTTGGCTTCATGGTTGCCCATCACGATATGCGCCTCGCCGGCGTCGACCATGCGCTTGGCAACGGCAACCGCCAGCCGGATGGTGGGGCCGCGATCGATCAGGTCGCCCAGAAAGATGACCCGGCGGCGCGGATGGCGAAACACCCCATCTTCCGCCCGGTATCCGAGCTTCTCCAGCAGCCGGATCAGGCTCCGGCCGCAGCCATGGACATCCCCGATCAGATCGTAGCCGTCGACATCGCTGTCCTGCGCCATGTCAGTCTCCCAGCCTGCTGCTCCAACCCAGCTTGGAGCGGCAGGCTTCGAAGAAACTGTGCCCGCGTGGATGAATCAGCGTCAGGCGCTCGGCGTGGCGACGGACGTAGAGAATGTCGTCAGGCTTGCAGACGACGCGGGTCTGGCCGTCGCAGCTGACATGGGGATAGGCCTGGTTGATATCGCCGATATGCACGCGAATCTCGCTGGCGGCATCGATCACGATCGGCCGGCTGGAGAGCGTGTGCGGGAACATGGGCACCAGCGTGATCGCCTCCAGCCCCGGATGCACGATCGGCCCGCCACCGGAGAGCGCATAGGCCGTGGAGCCGGTGGGTGTGGCCATGATCAGGCCATCGGAGCGCTGGGAATAGACGAAGCGATCGTCGACGAAAAGCTCGAATTCGATCATCCGCGCAGCCTTGCCGGGATGCACGACCACATCGTTGAGACTGGTGCCGGAACCGATCAGACGCTCGCCACGATAGAGCTCCGCCTCGAGCAAAAATCGCCTTTCGGTGTCGTACTGCCCTTCCAGTACCTCGGCCACCTTCTGTTCGACCTCGTCGGGAGAGATATCGGTCAAAAAGCCCAGCCGCCCACGGTTGATGCCGAGTACCGGCGTCGCGCTATGACACAGGGCCCGCGCCGCCCCCAGCAGGCTGCCGTCGCCGCCAACCACGATTACCAGATCGCACAACGTGCCCAGCTCCCGGCGCCTGGCTTCCCTGTGGCCATGGCCGGAAAGCAGCGCAGCGGTACGATCCTCGATCACGATCTCGAGACCATGACGCTCGAGAAAGATCACCAGGCGCTTGAGCGTCTCGACCACCTTGTCGCTACCCAGACGGCCAATCAGACCGATGGTGTTGAACGATTCCATACAACGTGTCTCTCGCGGGGTGACGGCCGGCCATTATGCTGGCTGCGCTCGCTTTGCCGCAAACGACCCGCCACATCGGTTAAAACTTCCTCCCAAAAAATCAATCGTTTCCATGCTAACATCTAAAAGTATCCTACACTTTAGTCTGCCTGGCGTGTGGATTCCGCGCACACGTAACCACACTCCCGACTGTTTCGAGGCTATCAATTGACCTGATGCAACATCAGAACGATGCAGAAACAGCCGCCAGGTGCACCAATCGATCTCATCAGGAGACAACGACCTCATGTCCCAATCTCGATCATTCAGGGCGGGCATCATAGTGCTGCTGGTGGCCTCGCTTGCCGGGCTCGCCGTATCGCTTTATGCCTATTTCACTCCGCTGACCGGTGTCGACGGTACGCTTGGCGCCCTCGTCGTCATCCTCACGTCGATCGCGCTGGTCGTCATGACGCTGGTGTTGGCTCCGCTTTCCTGCCGCAGCGGACGCGTGGCGCTGCGAGTGTTGATCCTGCTGGATCTCGTCGGCACCGGTTTCGCCGGGCTATTGCTGCATCAGTGGTGGCTGACGGCCGCCATGGTGGTTGGCCTTATCGGCCTGCTGCTGGACATGGCCAGTCCGGCTGCTTCCAAGTCACCAGCCCATTCATGAGGAGCCGATTCATGCCAACTTCCTTGCCCCAAATGCCCTTGCCTGCACTGAAGCTCACCGCGCAGCGGTTGGGTACGGCCACGGCACTGGCGCTACTGCTCGCCCCGGTCCCGCTGTTCGCCCAGGACCAGCCAGCCGATGCCGGCCAGACATCGGCCCAGAGCGACGCCCAGTCGTCGTCCGACTCACAAAGCTCTGACTCCCAGAGCCCTGATTCACAAAGCCCTGACTCACAAAGCCCCGAGCCAAAGGACGTCAGCGCTGCGGACTCGAACGATCAGGAAAATGCCAACCGGCCGCCGATTCCGCTGGTGCCGGAGAAGCCGACCTGGGACAGCTTCCACGGTCAGCTCAACGCCCAGAAGTACAGCCCGCTCGATCAGATCACGGCGGATAACGTCGGCGAACTGGAAAAGGTCTGGGAGTACCACACTGGCGATATCTCCGACGGTTCCGGCGACATCCCGGCGACGGTATGGTCGGCGACCCCGGTCTTCGCCAACGACACCATCTACATCGGCACGCCCTTCTATCGCCTGATTGCGCTGGATCCGGGCACCGGTGAAGAGAAGTGGAGCTTCGACACGAAATCCTCGCGCGAGGCGTTGACCCAGCCGGTGCTGAAGAACCGCGGCGTTTCCTACTGGGAAGCCGAAAACCCGGTCGCCGGCGAACCGTGCCAGAAGATCGTCTACATGGGCACCATGGACGCTCAGCTGTTCGCGCTGGATGCCGATACCGGCGAACTCTGCAAGGGCTTCGCCGACAACGGCGTGCTCAACGTCAACCAGTGGAACGACACCCACGCCGAGTGGCCGCTTTCCGTCCTTCAGCCTCCGACCGTGGTCGGCGACCATCTGATGCTCGGCTGGGCCGGCATGGACTGGGCCTACGAACAGGCGCCGCCGGGAACGATCTTCTCGCTCGACGCCCAGACCGGCGAGCTCGAATGGACGTTCCAGGCGCTTTCCGACGAGATGCGCGAGAAGAGCGGTACCGCCAACGTCTGGACGCACATGTCCGCCGACCGCGAGAACGGCCTGCTCTACCTGCCGGTCTCTTCGCCGTCACCGAACTACTGGGGCGGCAATCGCACCGAAGAGGCTCCTTTGGGAACCTCGACCACCGCGCTCGACATCGAGACCGGTGAAGTGGTGTGGTCCCGCCAGTGGGTTCACCATGATATCTGGGACTATGACATCAACTCCGCGCCGACGCTGATGGACATCACCGTCGACGGCGAACAGATCCCGGCGCTGGTCCAGGCGACCAAGCAGGGCTTTTTGTTCGTGGTCAACCGCCTGACCGGCGAGGACGTCTGGCCGATCGAGGAGCGCCCGGTCCCGCAGGGCGATGGCACCGTCGAGGGCGAAGTCTATGCGCCGACGCAGCCGTTCCCGACCAAGCCGGCACCGCTGCTGGATCAGTCCGAGAAGCCCAAGATCTGGGGTCTCGCCGACGCCGTGGGTGCCGGCCAGTGCTCGCGCCTGTGGGACGATCTCTGGTACGAAGGCATGTACACCCCGCCGACTACCAAGGGCGAAGGCACCTTGACCTATCCGGATAGCGCGGGTGGCGTGCAGTGGGGTGGCGTGGCGTTCGATCCCGAAAGCCAGACCGCCATCGTCAATACCTCCCATATCGTGCAGTACGTCAAGCTGTACAACCGTGAAGACTACGAAGAGGCCGATAGCGGCTCCGGCAACGAAAGCGGCTTCGCCCCGCAGAAAGGCGCACCGTACGGCATGCGCCTGAAGGTGGCGATGAACTGGCTCGGCATGCCGTGCTGGGAACCGCCTTTCGGTGAGCTGGTGGCGATCGACATGCATACCGGTGACGTGAAGTGGCGTAAGCCGGTCGGCGCCTCTCAGCAGTACGGCTTCTTCATGCCCGAACGCTGGGGCTCGCCGACTATCGGTGGCCCGGCCGTGACCGCAGGTGGCGTCGTGTTCATCGGCGCATCGATGGATGCCAAGGTGCGTGCCTACTCGCTCGAGACCGGTGAAGAGCTGTGGGAAGACCAGGCCCAGGCGCCTGCCGTCGCCAACCCCTCGGTCTACGAGTACAAGGGCCGCCAGTACGTCGCTTTCGTGGCCGGCGGCAACACGATCCTCAAGGATCAGGTAGGCGATCAGGTGGTGGTGTACGCCCTGCCGGAAGAGTGATCGCCCAGCCCGATAATCGACGGGCAGTTGCGATCATGATCGCATTGACGGGGTGGGCCTTGGCCCACCCCGTTTTTCGTTGCGAATGGCTGATCCCGTTTCAGTCATCCAAAAAACAGAACACCTCGCGCCTTTCATTCGATCGCGCTCTCTCTGGATACTCGGTGGATGAACCCACCAGCCCGCCCTGCCTCACACTTATTGGGCTGGCAAGCGCGCAAAGTCGCCTCGTTTTTGCATCCTCTTACGCAGGAAATCAAACAGTGCCATGACCCGGGCATTTCGTCGGAGATCAGGATGCGTCAGCATCCATAATTCGGTCCGCAACGTCGGAATCGGTTTCCCTTTCCTGACCAATCCGACATCGTTCTCTGCCAGATAGCAAGGGAGAACGCCCTTCCCGATACCGCTTCGGACGGCTGTCAGCATGGCCAACATACTGTCGGCGCGATAACCGATAACGCCCGCCTGACTGCTCAACCAAGCATCCAACGCCGGGTATCCCATTCTGGCATCTACCCCCACCCAGTTTGAGCTGTCGGCGGCCATTCCTTCGATATCTCCATATACCGCCATGTCGATCCAGCCGAGACGATGACCGACCAATGTATCGGGCGGCCGATTGGTTGGACGAATAGCGATATCCGCATCCCGTCGAGTGATATTTAGCGTGCGATTGGATACCACGACTTCAAGAGAAATCGCCGGATGCAACCGGCGAAAGTCGGCCAGTGAATTGGTCAATACTCCTGTAAGTAACGTATCTGTCGTAGTAATCCGCAGCGTGCCCTCGAGTTGCTGATCCCGACCGGCCAATTTGCGTTCGATGTTGCTGGCTTCCGCCGCTACGCGCCTGGCAGAGTCGACCATAAGTTCCCCCATGGCGGTGGCCGTATAAGTCCCGGATTGGCGCTCGAAGAGACGTGTGCCGAAGCTCGACTCTACCGCCTTTAGCCGTCGAAACGCAGTTGCGTGATTGACTGCCAACCGACGCGCAGCGCCCGCTAGCGTCCGTTCCTCGGCGATTGCCAGCACGATTTTCAAATCATCCCAGCGCCACGATCCCGACATACCACCTCCTTGCACAATTGCAAAAACAAATTCCGAAACACCTTATTGCAGTGCGTTATCGCAATAAATAATGTGTAATGCCACTCCTTTCAGGCATTTACAACATGCAAGTACTGATTGTTCATTGTCATCCTGATCCGTCATCATTCAACGGAGCGATGACACGGATCACGCGGGAATGTCTCGCTTCGACCGGCCACGTCGTAGCGCTCTCTGATCTCTATGCTCAAGGATTCGACCCCATCGAGCATTCTCGTCACTATGAGACGCCCACCAATTCGGCGGTATTCCAGCCACTGACAGAACAGCGTTATGCCTTCGAGTCGGAACAATTGGCGCCCGACGTACGCCGGGAAGTCGACAAGCTCAAGGCTGCCGATCTAGTGATCTTCCAGTTCCCGCTTTGGTGGCATGGCATGCCCGCCATGCTCAAGGGGTGGTTCGATCGGGTCTTTGTCTACGGTGGTATCTATAATGGAGAATGCCGTTTCGATCGGGGCATGTTACAGGGTAAACGTGCCCTCTACTCGTTCACGACCGGTGGCCAGCAGAGACGTTTTCTCCGCTAGGGCGAAGTGGCGATATAGCCAAGTTGATATGGCCGCTGCATTGTTCACTTTATTACGTCGGTTTTGATGTCTTGCCTCCTCATCCCATCTATGGCGTGCAGGGTGGTGGGCTGCAATATCAGGCAGCGGATGCATTCAGAAAGAGGCTCGAGGAAGAAAAGCAGCGCTGGAAGGATCGTCTGACAGGGCTTTTTGAGGAAATGCCTATTCCTTTTACGGGCTGGAGCGATTGGAACGAGGCAGGCATCCTGCTCGATTCGCATCCATTGAGGTGGCGCGGGTAGCGATTCCCCGGCAGCATACAGGGAGAACCCGACCTCAAGGCAGGAACTCCCGTGCAGCCATCCGATCTGTGCTACCTCAACAATGCGTCCGTCGGCCTGCAAAGCCCGACGGTATCGGCACGCCTGCGGGACTGGCTGGAGGCGGAGATGGCGGTCTATCCGCGCCAGCGCCTCGAAAGCGCCATCTGGGATCTGCAGGCGACACGAACCCGGCTGGCCGGCTGGATCGGGGCGCCAGAGCCGCAGGTCGCATTCGGGGCGAGCACCTCGCAGCTCATGGGGCAGGTGGTGGGAAGCCTCGATCTCGCCGGTCGGCGGCTGCTGGTGGCGCCGGGCGAGTGGGCCTCGAACATCGTCATGCTGAGGCGCCTGGGCGGAGAGCCGCCGCGCCATATCGAACTGCTGGCGACCGATGCCGATGGCCGGTTCGACATGGCCGCGATCGCGAATCAGATCGGCGAGGATGTCGCGGCAATCCTGACGCCGCTGGTGACCAGTATCGAGGGCCGTCGCTACGATGTCGAAGCGCTGGGAAATCTGCCCCGACCATCCCACTGCCCGCTGATCGTGGACGCTGCCCAGGGCTTGGGTCAGACCGAAGTCGATGTGCGCCGGCTCGGCTGCGACGTGCTGGTCGCCACCACTCGCAAGTGGCTCCGTGGCCCCCGCGGCATGGCGCTGCTCTACGTCAGCCAGCCGGCAGTGGCCATGATGCATCCCAATCCGGCGCCGGAACTGGCGGGATTGCGCCTGGACCGGGAGACCCAGCGTTTTCTCGACCTCCCCCAGGCGCGGCGCTTCGATGCCTCGGACGTCTCGATCATGAATCAGGTCACGCTGACAACGGCGATCAACGAACTGCAGCAGATCACGCTGGAGGCGTTGCGCGAACACCTGACGACGCTGACCGAACGGATCTACGAACTGGCCCGCGAACGAGGGTTTCGGCCGCTGCTGCAACAGCCGGAAAGCGGCATCGCCACGATTCATCTGCCGGACGCCGCACCGTTACAGATTCACCAGAAGCTCGATGCGGCCGGCATCGTTGCCAAGGTGTGTGATACCGCCGCGGAGCCCTTGAACGTCAGGTTGCCGACGACAGGCGCCCTGGTGCGGATCTCGCCGCATTGGCACAACACGAAGGACGACATCGACCGCGCCATGGCGGCGCTGAGGTGAGAAAACCGGAGACTTATTCCGTACCCTGCCTTCAGGAATCCCGATATTGGGCAATACTGCAGACAACCACACCACGGATGAAGGCTCATGAGCTTCGGCATCGATCACCCCTTACTGGCGGTCAATCATCTCGATCACGCCGCCCAGGCGGCGAGAGATCTCGGCTTCAACGTCAATTCGCGCCACCGGCACCCCTGGGGCACGGACAACCATCTGCTGTTCTTCAGCAACAACTTCATCGAGCTGATCGGCATCGGTCGCCCGGAATGCTTGGACTATCAGGACGACAACGGTTTCCAGTTCGGTCGTCTGATCGAGGCGCGCCTGATCACGGTGGGTGACGGCATCGCCATGGTGGCGCTCGACAGCGACAGCATCCAGCGCGATCACGCTCTGGTGGCGGCACGGGGATTTTCCGAGGCGTGCCCGATCATCTTCCGCCGCATGGCGCATCTGCCCGGCGGCCGCAACGAGGAAGTGAGCGTGGCGCTGGACATGCTGCACGATCCGGAACGTCCCTTTCTGACCCAGTTCCTCTGCCAGCAACTGCGCCCCGAGCTGTTTCGTGTCGATCCGACGCAGGAAGCTCATGCCAATACCGCAACCTCGATCGCCGATGTCTGGTACGTCAGCGACGACCCGGCTTACGACATCGAGCACTTCCGGCACATTCACGGCGACAGCTCGGTTCGCGGCAGTGACACCGCCTGGACCATTCATACCCACAAGGGCGATTGTCACCTGCTCGATCGCCAGACACTGTCAGCGACCTTCCCGACCCTCGGCGATATCGAACCGGAACCGCCGCGCGCCGTGGCGCTTACGCTTACCTGCCGAGATCTGGATGCGGCGATCGCCTGCTGGGACAGCCAGGGCATCGACTACCACCGTCACAGCGAGACCCAGGCCGACATCGCGTCCGGCGTCCTGGGAACGCTACTCCGGTTCGAGCAGCGTTAAGCACGACTCGAACAGCGCCGATACCGGGCATTCAAGGAGTATCGGGCGAGCGGAACGCCTGCATCCAGGCGCTCAGATGACGCAGCAGCTTGAGACTGGCCTCAGGCTGACGCCGACCCACCCGAGTGATCATGTGCGCCTGGGAGTTCTGGAAAAGCATCGAGGCAACGGGAACGGCGACGACGCTCCCCTCGGCCAGTTCACGAGCGACGGCAAAGCGCGGCAGCAGCGTGATTCCCATTCCCGCCACCACGGCGCGGCGCAGTACCGCCATCGAGTTGGTCTCCATGGCGACCTGCGGGCGCAGCCCTGCCTGCACGAATGCCTGATCCACCAGCCGACGAACGCCATGCCCGGTGTTCCATAGCGCCATGGACGTCTCGCCGAGCCGTTGCAGCGAGATCGGATGCGCCTCCCGCGCCAGGGTGTGATCGACGGGGCAGATCGCCAGCAGCGGCTGCCCGCTGGAGGCCCAGAAGCGGATCTGCGGATGCACTCGCTCATGGAACATCAGCCCGATATGCGCCCGATCCTCGACTACGGATTCGATGATCTCGTCGGTGCCGGCCTGCTCGATGTCCAGACGTATCCCGCGGTAGCGCTCGGCGAAGGCTCTCAGCGGCGCATCGATCAGGTCGTCGATGAAGCCCTCGCCCACGACCAGCGAGATCGTGCCGGTTTCCAGTCGCTGATAGGCCTCCAGGCGGGTGATGAAATCGTCGTCCAGCTCCCCTCGCCTGAGGCAGTAATCCAGCGCCATTTCACCGACAGGCGTGGGCCTGATCCCTCGTGGCGTGCGTTCGAGCAGCGGCGCCCCGAAGGCCGATTCCAGCAGCGCGATCTGCCGGCTGACTGCCGAGGGAGCGATATCGAGCCTTGCCGCCGCCTTGCGCAACGAGCCGGATTCGACCGTGACGCGAAAGTAGACCAGGCGCTGGTGCGGAATATCCATGGATGATGACCGGGAGCGGAACCGTTGCCTCGATTAGTCCACTAACTCGCATGAACGTCAACGGCCAGACTCGCCATTTGCCGGCTCGACTTTTGCCACCGGATGCTGGCAATGTTGCTCGGTCATGTCCGAAAACGCGCGGCGACATCGTTCTTCGGTTCGTTCATACGGCTCCCTCCCGGGGCCGATTTTCTCAGTCAGGAGTCGATTCATGTTCATCGCCATGAACCGCTTTCGCGTCAATCCGGAGCGCACCGAGGAATTCGAGACGTTGTGGCTGGAGCGCGAAACGCACCTTCAGGGGTTGCCCGGGTTCGTCGAATTCCACATGTTGCGCGGTCCCGCAGAGGAAGATCACGTTCTCTACGCCTCCCATACTCTCTGGCGCACCCGCCAGCATTTCGAGGCGTGGACGCACTCGGAAGCCTTCCGTGCCGCCCACGCCAACGCTGGCCAGAGCCGCCGCGAGGGCCTCTATCTCGGGCCGCCCAAGTTCGAAGGCTTCGAGGTCATCCAGACGATCGGCAACGATGATCAGGCCGGCTGATCGATATCGGCGCCTGGCGGGCGCACTCTTGCTGACGGGGCTTCTGTTGCAAGGCGCGTCGGCACTGGCCGAACCGCCACTGACAAAAGCCGAGATCGCCCGCCAGAAAGCCGAGCAGCTCGAACAGCGCGTCGCCGAGACGGACAAGATCGAACCGGCCCCGGACGCGGCACGACTGACGCCAGAGGGTACGGAGGCAGTCGACCCCCGCGGCCTGGCACCGCTGGACGATGCCATTACCTGCCTGGCGAGATCGATCTACTGGGAAGCCAAGGGCACCGATCAGCGCGAGATGCAGGCGGTGGCCAACGTAATCATGAACCGGCTGGGGAATCCGGAATTTCCATCGAGCCTGTGCGACATCGTCCAGCAAGGCTCGGAGACCGGGCAGTGTCAGTTCTCGTGGTGGTGCGATGGCCGTCCCGACGAAGCCACCGAGCCCGAGCAATACGCGGCGGCGAGAGAAGTGGCGCGCCGTGCGCTCAATGGCACGCTTCCCGACATCACCCACGGCGCGCTGTTCTTCCATCACCGCAGCATCTCGCCCGGCTGGATGTCGACCCTGGTGCGGACGGCGCGGACGCACGAATTCAACTTCTATCGCGAGCCCGGATAACGACGCGCAGCCAGCGAAGAGAACGCGCACCACCGACGCAGATAGCGTCATTCCGGCCAATGCACGATCCCACGGAGTCTTCCTCTTGCTCGATGCCTTCGCCCCTCTCGATGCCTTCCCCCCTTTCGATGATGCGCTGCGGGAAGATCTGGCATCGCTTCGTCAGCCTTGGGTCCGCGATATCGCCTGGCTGCTGCATGCGCCGGACATGGCGACGCTCGACTATGCCGGCCGGCCCACCTTGGCAGAGCTCGGGCTGGAGGAACCGCAACGAAGGCGCACCTGGTTGCGCCAGCAAGAGGATCAAGGGGAGCGCTTCCAGCAAAGACGCCTGATCCGCCGATCACAGCGTCTGGGCATCTATCACGAAACGCTGTGGCAGTGGATTCTGGATCATGCGCCGCGCACCCGGCTTCTGGCCCATAACGTGGCGCTGCGCGAGAGCAGGCAGACCCTTGGCGAGCTGGACCTGCTCTACGCTTCCAGGGGGACCGAGAGCTCGCCGGCAGAAGCGAATCGAGGTTGCCACGATCTGCTGACCTTCCATGCCGAGCTGGCGATCAAGTTTTTCCTCGGCCTGCCCGAAGGGCCGGGTGATGACCGAAACGCCGCGCGCTGGATCGGCATCGGCAGCTTCGACTCCCTGGCCATCAAATGCCATCGCCTGGCGTCTCATCAGCTACCCAGAGGCCGATCTCCGGCCGCCGAACGGCAGCGCCAGAGGCTAGGCGCCACCGGAGCATTGCGGCAGCGCATCATCATGCCGGGATGTCTTTATCATCCGTGGGATCAGCGCCTGCCTCTGCCGAGACTGGCCAATGCCAAGGCCGAACAGGGCCTGTGGTGTCACTGGCAAGATTGGCCTTCATTGATCCGGTCGCTGCCGGAAGGGGCTCGCGGCCATCGGCTGACCAAGCCTCACTGGCTCGCGCCGCCCGCGACCGAACCGATGCCGCTGGCGATGCTGGACCGTGAACTGGCCCATTCTTTCAGCGTTCCCGGCGGGCCTGCACATCTGCTGCTGATCCTCCCGGATGATCGGCGATGCCGGCTCTTCGTGGTCAGGGACGACTGGCCGCTGGCGTTGCCGTTGCCACCCCGGAGCGCTTCGCCCAGCGCGCATTGAGCCACAGCGAACCGGCCAGGATCACGGCACCGATACCCAGGCGGGCCAGATCGGCGTCCCGGTTCCAGATCACCAGGTTGACGATCAACCCGGCGGGAATCAGAGCGTTGTTCATGATCGCCAGCGTGCCGGCATCGACGCGACAGGCTCCCTTGTTCCAGAGGAAATAACCCAGCCCCGAGGCGACGAGACCCAGCCACCCCAGAACGCCCCACTGCAGCGGTGTCGTGGGCAACTTCGTCGAGTCGCCCAGCAGCCAGAAAGCCGGTATGGCGATGCACAGCGCTCCCAGATAGAACCAGCCGAACAGGTGGCGATGCGCCACGCCATCGGGCAGGCTGCGTGCCAGGTGCCGATACGCGACCTGTCCCAGCGCAAAGCTCAGGTTGGCGCCCTGCACGACCAGGAATCCCAGCCAGTAATCGTTCGTGACGCCGTCATACCGGATCACGGCCGCGCCCACCACGGCCAGCGCCGCTACCACCAGATAGCGTGGCGAAAATCGTCGCGCCAGCAGGTCATCGACAAGCGTGATATAAAGCGGCGTGAAAATGGTGAACAGCAGCACTTCCGGCACGGTGAGCAAGAGGAAGGACTGGTAGAAGAAAAGATACATCACGCCAAGCTGGAGGCTGCCGATGGCCATCAAGCCGAGGCGGGAAGACCAGCGCAGTGCAGCGGGACGCAGAAACGGCAGGAAAATCGCGGTCGCGAGCAGGATCCGCGCCATGACGGCGAAGTAGCTGTCGACCTGACCGGAGAGATAGACACCGATCAGACTGAACGAAAAAGCCCACAACGCCGTGACACCGACGAGATACGACATGAATGGTCAACCTTATGAAATCGAAAAGTTGACAGCCATTATACGGCTAGAGACGCTGTTGCCCAACCTCTCGCGCTTCGCGTTCAGCGCGCAGTCGGGTCAGGCCTCGGCGGTAGGCTGGAATGGTCGTGGCGAAGGCAGGATCGAGGTGACTCGGGAGAACCACAGCGTGCGCTTCTTCGAGTCGGGCATCTTCACGCTGGATGGCCAGACCCGCAACGCACCCATGCGCAACGTCTACCGCTGGGATATCCATCCGGATCGAATCGCGCTTTCGCATGAGCGCCGCGGTGCTGACGCTGCCGTCTCGCTATTCGACCTGATCGTCGAAAACGATGACACCCTGGTCAGCGCGGAGGTACATCAATGTGCCGCCGATGCCTATAGCGCCAGGCTGACATTGATGGATGACGGGATCGATCTCGCGTGGCGCATCGTCGGGCCACGCAAGGACGAACGGATTCTCTACCACTATCGAACCCGCTGAAACGACATCGGCTTCCCGAAGGAAGCCGATGAACGCGTCGCTGCGCTGCCTTAGCGCGTCGCGATGATCCAGATTGCGTGGATGATGCCCGGTATGTACCCCAGCAACGTCAACACGACGTTGATCCAGAATTGCAGCCCCAGCCCCACCTGCAGGAATACCCCTACCGGCGGCAGAATGATGGCGAAGATGATGCGAATGATGTCCATATGGCCTCCTTTGCTCGAAACGACATCGTTTGTGCTCGACAATCCGTTGCAGTACTTCGATAAATCCAGTACTTCGATAAATCCAGTGCTTCGAGAAACCGAAACCTTTGGATTTTCAAAGTAGACGAGATGACGACATCTCGTTGAAAAATCTTGGTTCACCCGGTCACAGCATAGCGTTCTTTCGCCTCCAACGCTGCCGACCTGGATGCTCCTCTCACTCGTGATCGTCTTCCGGGGTCTCGCGAGGCGAGCGACGCGAGCTGATTTTGGCGCTGATCGATCGCGAACCGGAAGCCAGCGCCTCGTGATGCCGCTCCCAGTCCTCCCAGTCATGAGGGGTGCCGCTGCGAGGGCCATGCTCCATGGCTTCCCGCGCGCGGGCCCAGGCTTTCTCCTCGAGCGACTGCGGCTTTTCCTCTTCCTTGTCGAGCGCGATTCCCTGCTTGGCAAGATAATCTCGAGCATTCATGGTCAGATCCTCCTGGCCGCCACGTTGGATCCACGCACGACGCGTGAACCCATGATGGCGAGAGATGGCGACGACCCCGCTCCACTTCAAGCCGTCAACGACATCCTATAGCGATAACGGCGCCAACAGCACCAGCTGAAATGGATTCTCCCGTCAGATCGGGTTTATGAACTATAGTGAAGGTGCGCGACACCGTGGATGATGGTTGCCGTGTTCACCTTCTGACGTGTTCGGTATCGTCATTTTCGACACTGTCGTGCTCTTGTCACGGTAGTTCTCTTATCACGTAGTTCTCTTACCACGTAGTTCTCTAGCAAAAGGACCTTGTCATGAGAAAGAACCTTATTACTGCCTCCTTGACGGCCATGCTACTGATGGGTGCAGCAGGTCACGCGCTCGCGCAGAGCGAGGCGATGGAAGAAGCCTACGAGGCCAATGAAGAGCCCTTGACCGAAGGTAGCGGTGTCACCGAATCCAGCGGCAAGCAGTCGGACACGGCGTCGGGGGGCCACAGCGAGGCCACGGAAGAGTCTCTGAACTCCATGGAGTCGGAGACGGACGAAACGACCAACGTTCCTGATTCAGATCAGCTCGACGACATCAACGCCGAAGGCCAAAGCGACGCAGCCGGTGACGCCATCGAGAGCCAGTGATCCTGCCAGACCAGTCGAAGGGGCTTCGGCCCCTTTTCGATACAGCGCGATGCAACGATGTCGCATCAGCAGGAATAGCTGCCCAGACTGGCATCATCGCCAAGACAGCACACGGTCAAGAGAGGGAGGTTCCGTGAAATCATTCGTCGTGCGTCATTCCGACATCAACGAAACGCAGCAAGCACCTGAATGGCTGGTCGTCGACAGTCGCTATGACGAAAGCGGCGACCATCGCTGGATCCATTCCCGCCATGCGTTTTCGGAAGAGGCCGAGATGGAGGCCGAACGCCTCAACGGTAATGACACGTCACCCATCGGGAGCGTCGATTGAGCCAGGCTCCCGCAGATGGGATCCTGCAACAACGCATCGGCGTTTCGACCACTCCGAATCAGGAGGATGACATGAAAAAGATGATCGGCGCGGCCATCGCCAACTGGCTAAGAAAGCCGGAGAACCGGGAAAAAGCCAAACGCACGGCCAAACAGGCCTATGACAAGTACCAACAGCGTAAAAACGGCCCGAAACCCGGTTCGGATCGTAACCCACGTTAAAGTCTTCCAAATACTCCAGACAACAAGACTGGGCTTGTGATTGGGGCTCAAGAAGCCTTGTTTTAACATTAGATTGAATAAGTTCGTCTGCTAGACATATAAAGCCTAAATTTTCCTGGCCTCCTGCCGTTCATGTATCAATGCGTAATGGGAAATGTTGCGTATCGCAATGGCAGACAATGAGGTCGTGATGAGGATGATGGCGAAGGATCGAGTGGAGCCTCTCATAAAAAAAAGGATAACACCTGATAAGAAAAGTCTGGCAGCGCTCGCCGAACAACACGGGATGCCGCTAGGCACACTCAAGACGCGGATAAAGAAACTGACCGATCAGGGCATCGATAGAGACAAGGCCATTCGCCTGGCTCTCAAGAATCCGATAGGGCCACAAGGCCGCCCCAGACGGGAATGACAGGAAGTGACCTGCAACGCCACTCCTGGCGGGTGGCGTTATTGATCATCGCTCGCGAGTCGATATTCACTTTTTCGTCGTATTGCTGCCCGGAAGCGACCTATCGACTTTATCGGCGACCTCCTCCTTGACGAAAGTCTCCTCTCGCTTCTGCATGTCACTGGTAAAGTCCGATCTCTTGCCGACGACGGCACCGCAGGACGTGCAACGAACCTCCTGATCCGGTGCATCGCCAGCGGGAACGTCAAGCGTCTTGTTACCACATTTCGGGCATTGGGTAAGGGCTTCTGCCATGGGACTTCTCCTTTACTGAGCTGTCCTCATCAGCGTAGCGGATCTACTGCAGATTCGCGTTGGTTCATCACTCATCCGGCGCCAAAGCTGAACCAGGCCAGGCAATGGACGGCAATTGTCCTTGATGAACAATCGGTTAGAAGCAGCGAGAAGAAGTTGGCGGACAAACAAGGATGGAGCGGGTGAAGGGAATCGAACCCTCGTCTTAAGCTTGGGAAGCTTCTGCTCTACCATTGAGCTACACCCGCAATGCTTTTGATAGTAAATCCAACCACTTAGACTTGCAAGCTTCTCCACACCGGCAACGACATCCGAGATGGCATCGCCTTCCGAACAGGAGAAATCCCGACCGATCATCGCTGACCGGCCGGGCTTTCGATCAGCACACGCCTAACTTGCTGAAAGTCGCGGACTGCCCTGTACCGCTTCCCTGGCTCCGTTTTCCTTCACGGGTTCCTCTACCGCCGTCCTTGAAAGGAAGTAAAAGTTGATCTATCCAATAGATTGCTTCAATGCTGCTATCCTTGGATGCGGCAGTTACCGCTACTTGTAGGGTCCCGGATGATCGGATCGCCTATAGAAGTTATCCTCTGCTAGCAGCGAGAGAGCTTCTTCAGCAATTCAT
>NZ_MCAP01000032.1:0-8467 GCF_001858555.1 Salinicola sp. MIT1003 | reverse complement strand
ACGCGATAGCGATAGACATCGTCCACGGTCGGCCGCGAGATCATGCCGCGTTCGGGCCGGGGGAACGGCGTGCCATGGGTCACGTAATAGGAGTTGAAGAGGTGATCGTACGCGGGGTCGAGGGTCTGGTAGGCGGGATGAAACGGTTTCAGGATGAAGGCTTCAAAGAACCAGCTGACATGGGCGATGTGCCATTTCGGCGGGCTGACATCCGGCATGCTCTGCACCATGTAGTCTTCCTTGTGCAGAGGCGCACAGATGGCCTCGGTGGCGGCACGGATCCGCTGGTACGCGCGCAGCCATTCCTTGGCGTGCAGGTTGTCTGGCGTTTCGATTGCCAAACCTTGAGCAGGTGACATGGACGACTCCTTTCTCAGTATCACTCCATTGATGTGGATCCGGCAGGCTAGGCCCGCCGGGGCCTATAGTGCAAAGCGTATCGAGCCTGTAAATAATGAGAGTACTTCTGCGCCAAGCCCTCCGACGATCAGCAGCACGCCAGACACGATCATTGTGAATCGAGCCCACTGGCCCGACAGCACATGCACGGCGGAATGGTTACTGCCGAACATCATCGGCGCGACGATGCGCAGGTAATAGAACAGCGAGATGACCGTATTGATCACCGCCACGAGCGCCAGCCAGGCGTAACCGCCCTCGATCGTGACGCGAAACAGCATCAGTTTGCCGAAGAAGCCGACCAGCGGCGGGATACCCACCAGGGATAACAGCGACACGATCAGTATCGTTGCCGCGATCGGTGCGTGTCGGGCCAGCCCCCGGTAATCGTCCAGTGCGGTACGTCCCCGCAGGTGCGTGACCACGGCGAAGGCAGCCAGGTTGGCCGTGGCATAGGTTGCCAGGAAGAACACCAGTGCCGGCAGGGCCTGATCGCTGATGCCCATCATCACGATGGCCATCAGGGCATACCCGGACTGGGAAACCGATGACCAGCCCAGCAGACGGCGCACATCCGTCTGTCGCAATGCCGCCACGTTGCCCAGCGTCATGGTGGCGACGGAGATCGATGCCACGATCGCCCGCCAGACTACATCCGGTGGCAGCAAGGAAACAAAGCGGGCCAGCGCTACCGCGGCGCCGATCTTGGGGATGACGGTCAGAAAGGCCGCCGCCGGTACCGGGGAACCCTGCGCCACGTCCGGCATCCAGGCATGGGCCGGAAACGCCGCCAGCTTGAAGGTCAGACCCAGCACGACGCAGGCCGTGGCGATGGTCAGCGCCAGGCGGTCGCTGTTCGTGGCCAGCGCCTGGGTAATGTCCGGATACCCGGTATTGCCGGTCAGGCCGAACAGCACCACCACTCCGATCGTCAGCAACGTATTGGTCAAGGCGCCGATCAGGAAATACTTCATCCCGGCTTCCAGCGCGGGCGCCCAGCCACGGTGGTAGGCGGCCAGCGGGTAACTCGCCACCGAGGACAACAGCACGCCCAACACCAACTCCATGGTATCGCTGGCCGATGCCATCATGATCACGCCCAGCAGGGCGAACAGCACCAGCGCGTAGTACTCGCCATGGCGTCGATCGGTCCGCATCCATTCAGGCGACATCGCGACGACCAGCGCACCGGCCACCAGCACGACCAGTTTGCTGGCGAGCGCCACGCCATCCAGGGCCCAGACACCGGAAAACGTCAGCCGCGGCGTCCCGCCCCATTGCGCGAAGGTCAGCCCTGCACCGAGACCGATAGCGAGCAGGGCCAGCACAGCTGCCCAGTGCTGCTGCCGCTGACGGACGAAGCTGGCGAACAGGACGATCGCCACCGCTCCCAGCGTCAGGCTGATTTCCGGCAATACGTCACCGATAGGCATCAGTGGCCTCCCATCAACAGCGTCGCCGATGCCTCGACCAGTGTCAGCAGAAACGCCGGCGCCACGCCGATGATCACGAAGCCTGCCGACAACACCGCGAGCACGCCCCACTCGAGGGGACGCAGATCCTCGAACTGCGCCCAGCGCTCCGGCATCGCCCCGAAGAACACCTTCTGCAGCATCTGCAGGAACAATGCTGCCGTCACCAGGATGCCCAGCACGCCGATGACGGCGAGCCACGGATAGACACCAAAGGTGCCGACAAAGATATGGAATTCCGCCACGAAGCCGGCCAGGCCAGGCAGGCCCAGACTGGCAAACGATGCGAGCACGGCGAAAGCTGTCAACCACGGAGCCTGACGAAGCAATCCACCGTAGCTGTCCAGGTCGTACTCCTCGGTGCGCTGCCAGAATGAGCCACAGATCAGGAATAGCGTGCCAGTGATCAGACCATGCGCGACCATTTGTACCGTTGCCCCGGTCAGCGCTATTTGCCGGGCGACAGTGTCATCGCTTAGCACCGCGGCGGCTACGGCGATCCCCAGTACCGTGTAGCCCATGTGGTTGATCGAGGTGTAGGCGATGCGCCGCTTGAGATTACGCTGTGCGAGCGCGACCAGGGCGCCGTAGAGTATCGAAACGACGGCGAGCACGGCGATGAACAGGGCATAGCGAGCGAACGTCTCCGCCATCATGGCGAACGGAATGCGGATGATCCCGTAGGTGCCCATCTTGAGCAGCACCCCGGCGAGAATCGCCGAGACCGGCCCCGGTGCATCGACGTGTGCCTGCGGCAGCCAGGTATGCACGGGCACCATCGGCGTCTTGATCGCAAAGCCCAGCATCAGTGCCAGAAATACCAGCCCGGCGTAGAGCCCGGTACCGGCCAGTGGCTGCTGTTCGATAAGCACACGCATGTCGAAGGTATGCGGTTCGACCGACAGGTAAAGCCCGATGATCGCCAGCAGCAGCAATAGCGAGCCAAAGAAGGTGTATAGAAAGAACTTGAACGCGGCGAGCTGCGCCTGGCCATGCCCCCAGCGGCCGATCAGGAAGAACATCCCCACCAGGCTCAGATCGAAGAAGACATAGAAGAGCAGCAGATCCAGCGCCAGGAAGACACCCAGTGACACGGACTGCAGGAAGAGCATCCAGGCGTAGTACTGGCGAGGCTGATGCTTCGTGTCCACGGGGTAGGCGATACTCGCCGAGAAAACCAGGGAGCTCATCGTCGCGACAGCCAACGCAATGCCATCCACGCCCAACCTGTAGCCCATGCCCAGGCTGGGTACCCAGGGTACCTCCTCGACGAACTGGAATAGCGCACCTTGCGGATCGAACTGTCGCCACGCCCAAGCCAGCAACAGCACCGGCAACACCGAGACCGCAATGGCAAATCGACGAGCCGTGACCTCGGTCCAACGGTTTGAAACGGCGAGTACGAGGGCCCCCAGCATGGGAAGCCCCAAGGCTGCAGTCAAAATCAAAGGAGCGCTCCTATGCTCAGAATGATCAGGATCGCGGCGAGTCCTGCCGCGATACCGGTGTAGTAGTGATGCATCTGCCCGGTGTGCGCCCGACGTGCCACTTGCCCCGCCCAGTCGACACCCTTCGCGAGCTGGCTTGTGGCGCCATCGAACGCGCCTTCGCCACGCCGCTCTCCCAGCCTGGCCAGCCACACACCGAAGCGGGCACTGCCACGGATCCCGGCATCCACGGCGCGATCGTCGAAGCGTGCCAGGCCATGGCTGAACATCATCACGGCATCCGCACCTCGCGCCGTCAACGTGGGCAGGCCCAGCCAGTCCGCCATATCGGAACGCTTTTCGCTCTGCTGGCTCGACACCTCACGACGCACCGCCCAGGCGCCGAGGCCCACACCCAGCGCCACCAGCAGTAGCGATACGATCAGTTCCCATAGCTTGGTCTTGGGGAAGTGCACAGACAGCAAATCAGCAAGGCTATTTCCGACACCGGGCCACCAGAGTAGCGATAGCGCCAGCGTGCCTGCCGCCAGCAGGTAGAGCGAGATGGCCTCCGCCCGGGAGTGCCCGGACCGGGAGGAAGCGGTACTCGTACGGTCCTGCCGCCCCCGCCCGAACGCCAGCAGTTGAAAGCGTGTGGCGTATAGCGCACTGAGGCCTCCCGCCACGGCGGCAATCACGGCCAGCCAGGACGCCTGATGGCCGGCGGCCGTGACGATCTTCTCCTTGCTCCACGCTGCACTTAGCGGAACGACGCCTGCCAGCGCCAGGCTGGCTACCATGGCGGCTGCCGCGACGCCAGGAAGCAGGCGACCCAGGCGCATCGCAGTCAGCGAATAGCTGTCGACATGGCGTTCGGCGATGCCGGCGGCCAGGAACAGCGCCGCTTTGGTGAATGCATGCGTGACGAAGTGCACCAGGGCGACGCCGGGAAAGCCCGCCCCTGCCGCCAGCCACATCAGGCCATACTGGGCCGATGTCGAGGCGGCCAGCAGCTTCTTGGCATGGCCCTGAAGACAGGCCACGAGTCCCCCTGCCAGGGCAGTGGTCAGCCCCAGCGTGATGGCGACCGGCGCAAACCAGGCGACGGCGGAGAGTTCCGCATGCAGCCGGACCACCAGGTAGATCCCCGCCGCGACCATGGTCGCTGCATGGAGCAATGCCGACACCGGTGTCGGCCCGGACATGGCGGCAAACAGCCAGGGAGAGAACGGCACCTGGGCGGATTTCGCGGCGGCGGCCAGCACGACGCCGGCAACGAACACGTCCAGCCGCCACCCATCGAGTTGGGCCAGGTCTGCAAAGGCAAACGAGCCCGTGCCGGCGAACGCTGCCGCCGCGGCGATGTACAGCCCCAGATCCCCGAAGCGAGTGACCAGGAACGCCCAGGCGGCATCCCGCAGGTTGCCGGCCTTCTGCCATTCATGGGCGATCAGCGCCCACGAGCATGCCCCGACCAGTTCCCAGGCGATCAGCAGGGTGACGAAATCCTCGGCCAGGACGAGCAGTTCCATCGCGCCGACGAACGCCGTCAGCAGCGCCACCAGTCCGACGGGGGGCCGCTCCGCTCCCCCGCCACTGACCGGCGATGCTTCATGGTAGGCGCTGTAGACGATGATCGGCGCGGCGATCAGTGGCACGACGATGGCGAACACGGCGCTCGCGGACGTCATCCCGAGCGACAGAACGATTCGGGAGCTCCAGCGATAGGTGCCGCTCCAGTCCACCGTGACCGCGACGCTCACGAGCAGCAAGGTAGCGACCGCGATCGCCACCCCCGCCAGGGTCAGCACGGCACGGCCCCTGTCGTCGCCCGGCCAACGCTTGCCGAACCCATGGATGACGAGGGCGGCCAGCAGCGGCAAGAAAGGAACGGACCACAGCATCAGTGCTTCAGCCCGGTCAGCGATTCGGTCATGTCGGCCTGTTTACCGCGGAAGACCGCGACCACCAGGGCAAATCCCATCGCCATCTCGATGGCCATCACGGCCATGACGATGATTGTCAGCAGTTGCCCTTCCGGCGCCCCGGCCCCGCTGAAGGCCCAGAACGCCACCGCCGCCAGCATGACCCCGTTGAGGATCAGCTCCAGTCCCATCATCAGCATCACGAACGACTGCTGGGAAAGCGCACCATAGATCCCGATACCGATCAGTGCCGCTGCCAATAGCAAAAGTGTGGTGAGTGTCATGCAAGCCTCCCTGCCTGTCTGTCCCGCTCAGTGGTGATGGTGATGATGGTGATGCCCGCCCTCGCCCTCTTCGTCCTCCTCGGGCTTGCCTGCCGGGTCGCCGCCCGGTTCCAGCCCCGGCGGCATCGAGCCCTCCGCCGCTGCGCCATAGCGCCCGCGATGGCTCGACAGCACCACCACGCCGATCATGGTGGTCAGCAGCACGAGACCCGCCGATTCGAAAATCAGCATCGAATCACCGAGCATTTCGTTGCCCAGTGATCTGACGGGTTCGAGGTCTGCCGGCACCGGCTGATCGGGAAATACCGCCAACAGGGCCATGGCGCCCAGTATCAGAAAACCGGCGACGCCGGTCCCGATGGCGATACGTTCCTGATGGACCATGTTCATGGGATTCAGGCCGGCCGGGTTCATCATGAACATGACCATGAACAGCGCCATGACCGTCATTTCCACGGCCATCATGAAGAACATGGCAACGCCCAGGTATTCCGCCGCCAACAGGATCATGATCACGCCCACGGCGATGAACGACACCAGCAGAAAAAAGGAGGCCCGTACCATCGAATCGGTGCGAAACACGCGCCACCCGGTGACCACCGCCAGCGTGGCCAGCAGCAGAAACGCGATATCGACACCGATGCCGTGATTCATGCTCTCCATCACAACAGCGCTCCTATCCCGGCCCATACCAGATCGATGAACGACAGCGGCAGCAACACGACCCACATCAAGGTGACGCAGCGCTCCGGCGCCAGTCGCGGCAGTAGCCGCCCAAGCAACAGCAGCACGCTCAATACCGCCAGCATCTTGAGGGACATCCATAACGGGCCGGGCAGCCAGGGCCCCAGCCAGCCCCCCAGGAAGGCAGTCGCTGCCACGCCGCTGAACGCGACCAGCATGGCCGCCCGGGCCATGTCCCAGACCAGCCGTGGCGGCCCCGAGACCTCCGAGGCCGTGCCGCCGGCAAGGTCCGTCGAATCGGCCAGATTCAGCGGCCCCCAGAAGGTCATGCCCAGGCCGACGATGAGAAACAGCGGCAGTCCCAGTGGCTGGCGGATGACGTTCCACAGGCCTTCCTGCGAAGCCACCACCTGGGTGAACTGCAGCGATTCGGCCGGCAATGCCACACCGATCAGCACGAACATGCTGATCAGGATGTAGGAGAGCCCCAGCGCCATATAGCGGTACCCGCCGATCAAGGCCAGTAACGAATTCGCCGACCAGCCATGCAAGAAGATGACAACGGTCGCCAGCGCTTCCACGCTGCCCCACAGCACCACGCTGGTGACCAGATCCGTGGCGACCAGCGATGCCGACCATGGCACCACCGCCAGCCCGCCCGCCG
The DNA here is from genome assembly GCF_001858555.1 of Salinicola sp. MIT1003. Lineage (NCBI taxonomy): Bacteria > Pseudomonadati > Pseudomonadota > Gammaproteobacteria > Oceanospirillales > Halomonadaceae > Salinicola > Salinicola sp. MIT1003. The sequence continues at coordinate 1,612 of NZ_MCAP01000032.1, read as the reverse complement.
CCAACGCCAGATACAGGGCTGGTGCCAGCCGCCAGGCTCGCCAGTCCGGCGCTTCGGTGGCATTGGCATGCTGGGTCAGCAACCAGGCTCCGCGCGCCATCGGCGCCAGCCAGATACCTCCGGCCTGGGGAGTGCCAAGCGCGCTGGCAACCAGGCGATCGAGCACGGCAACGGCATAACTGCCGACAACCAGCATGAAGATCACCATGAGAACCGGCAGAAACAGCTCGCTAAACATCGTTCCCGGTGCCTCCCCGTACCGCCCGGGACTCGCCGGATGGCCGTGTGCCGACAGGTTGATCGGCCAACCCCGCGACATCCAGACTGGCGACCGTCGCCAGGGCATCGCCCCACTCCAGCCCGGGTAACAGCTCGTCGAAGAGCGCGCTCGCATCCGCCGGCCGCCGCGCCGACCAGGGGCCACGCGGTGTCTCGATGCTGCCTGTTCGCTCCGTGTGTATCCTGTCGCGTTCGGCCAGACGGGCCAGATGAAGGGATTGGTCGATTTCGTCCAGAATCTGCCGCCAGCGGGCACGGGTGTCGCCAGCCGACTGGGTTACCGGCGCGAAGCCCAGCCGGCGATAGCCGTCGTCCTGGCTGCGCAGGTCGTCATCCAGCCCCGCGGCACGGGCGGCCGGACCGCCGAGCTGCCGGGCCTGCTCGGCCTCCAGCACGCCGCCGCCCGCCGTCAGGCGAAAGAAGCCGCTACGTGATAGTGCGCGCCGCAATCCGTCGAGGGTGCTCGACGTCGACAATCCATGCGCCAGGCGCAAGGCCCGCAAGCTCACGTTCTCCAGGCCCGCCAGGTGAAACGCATGAAACAGCCGCTGCAGGTGATGGCGGGCCCGGGCAAGCTCGACCTCCGCAATGGGGACGGGGCGCTCGCGAGCGTCGAAAAACACCTTGTCGAGAGGCTGTGGGTACGGCGCCCACTGCGTTTGCCATGTCTGCACGAGATCCCCCTGCAGGGTGATCTCCGCCGCCATGCCGGGCGGAAACGCGAAAAAGAACGGCCCCAGCCGGAAAGTCAGTGAGTCCAGCGTCAACCCGTCGCGAATGTCATCTGCCATATTCATGGCCATGGGCCGTCCGTAGGGCACCCCGCCCATCATGCCTTCACCGCCCTGGCCAAAATCGCCTTCGCCTTCCCAGGGATTGGGCGGCTCATCCGGCAGGAGACGATGGGCACTGTCGCGGCGGCCTTCCATCAATTCGCGATGCGCCGTGACCAGTGCGCCGGGCAGGTCGTCGAGATTGTCGATACGGGCCACACGTTCCAGATGAGGCCAGGGTTCGCTGCGAAACCACAGCGTCGTGAAAGGGTATGGCAATTGGTCATGCACCCGACGCAGGGGCTCGAAGCGGTCGGCCGGAATCTCCCCTGCCACCAGCAACACACTGGCGTGGCGCGGCGAATCGACCAGTTCGATTTGCGGAGAAAGCGCGAGATGCCGCAGCGCGCCATCACCCTGCTTGCCCAGCACGGGAAACACAGGAACGCTGCCACGCGAGGCGAGTTTGTGCAGCCAGTTCACTGCCACTTGAACACCCCCTCACGCCAGGCATAGACGATGCCCACCGACAGGATGGCGAGAAACATGCCCATCTCCAT
>NZ_MCAP01000031.1:0-11774 GCF_001858555.1 Salinicola sp. MIT1003 | reverse complement strand
CATGGCGCCGAGGAACGTCGCCCACACCATCAACAGCTGCAGGATCTCCTCGCTCCAGGCCAGCGGCGACGAGAACAGGTAGCGCATGAAGACATTGGCGATGGCCACCACGAACAGCCCGAACAGCGCCAGGCTCGCGACGACCTCATCGAGCCGCATCAGGCGGTCGAGCGCCTTGAAAAACGTTTGCATGGATATTCAACTCCTAACGGCGTGAGCAACAGCTCACGTCGCAGCGTTAAACAAAGGAAGATCGATAGCCGAGATTGCGACCGCCATCCTTGGCGGTCGCCTTTCGGGCCATCGCTGTGCGATGCCCAGAATCGCTCCCGGCGATCTTGTCAGCCGTTGATGATGTCGCTGACCTGCTGATAAAGCCCGTCGCTCCACTGCGGGAATTCCGCCGGGATCTCCTTCTGGGCACGCTCGCGGAACGGGGCGATATCCACCTCGTGCACCTGCACGCCGGCATCCTTCAACTGCTGGAGCGATTTGTCGGTCTCCTTCTCGACCAGACTGCGCAGGTTCTTGGCCATCTCCTGGCCGGTCTCGGTGAGGATCTTCTGGTCTTCCGGGCTCAGCTGCTGCCAGAACGCCTGGCCGGTAATGAAGGCTGCTACCATATGAAGGTGATGAGTCAGATTTAGATGTTTAGTAACTTCGGAAAATTTTCCTGCATATAAGGCGCTAGGTGTATTTTCGAGTCCATCCACGACCCCCTGAGCCATGGCCGAATAAACATCGCTGAATGCCATAGGTGTAGGAACCGCGCCCATGGCTGAGATAGCAGCGACGAACATGGGAGAGTTCTGAACTCGAATCTTGACCCCGGAGAGATCCTCCGGCGTCGCGATCGACTTGCGGGAGAGCAACTGACGCACTCCATAAACCGCGTTGGGAATCACGATGTGATAGCCGGCGCCTTCGACCTTTTTCTCCTGCTCAGCGAACCAGCCGGAGTCGAACACCTTGAGTTTGCTGTCGAAGTCGTCGGCCAAATAGGGTGCGTCGAGCACGGCCAGATCTGGTACCGGGTCCATAAAGTTGGAGTAGGCCGTGATGGTGATCAGCGGCGAGCCGAAGCGTGCCTGCTCCATCACCTCGGTTTCACCGCCTAGTTGCCCTGAAGGAAAAGGTTTCAACACGAGACTATTGTCACTCTTTTCTGCGACGGCCTCGGCCCATTCCCGAACGGCAACGTCGACTGGCTCGCCACGGGCATTGGCGTAAGCAACCCGAATCTCGGTTGCCGCCGTAGCCGACACAGGCCAAAGCACGGTAACCGATAGGGCCAAAAGTGGCGTCAGAAAGACAGACAGCCAGCGTAATGAAGACATGATAGGCGTACTCCTGAAATTCGTGCTTCCCCGGGTGGCTTAGTCGTAGGAGTGCGGATCAAACGACCTTTTGTCTTTGCTCTCCTAGCCCTTCGATCCCCAGACGCATGGTCTGGCCGGGCTTGAGGAAGATCTTCGGGTTCTGGCCCATGCCGACGCCCGGCGGGGTGCCGGTGGAGATCACGTCGCCCGGCTGCAGGCTCATGAAGCGGCTCAGATAGGCGACCAGGTGCGGCACCTGGAACACCATGGTCTGGGTCGAGCCATCCTGGTAGCGCTTGCCGTCGACCTCGAGCCACATGGCGAGATCCTGCGGATCGGCGATTTCGTCGCGGGTGACGAGCCACGGGCCGAGCGGGCCGAAGGTGTCGCAGCCCTTGCCCTTGTCCCAGGTGCCGGAGCGCTCGAGCTGATACTCGCGTTCGGAGACGTCGTTGACTACGCAGAAGCCGGCGACATGGTCCATGGCGTCGGCTTCGTCGATATAGCGCCCGCCCTTGCCGATGATCACGCCGAGCTCGACTTCCCAGTCGGTCTTCTCCGAGCCGCGGGGGATCTCCACGTCGTCGTTGGGACCGCAGATGGCGCTGGTCCACTTGTTGAAGATCACCGGTTCGGCGGGCGCTTCTGCGCCGGTCTCGGCGGCGTGATCGGAGTAGTTAAGGCCGATGCAGATGAACTTGCCGACCCGGCCGACACAGGGGCCGAGGCGCGTACCCGCGGCGACTTCCGGCAGGCTGGCGAGATCGATTTGCGCCAGTTGCGCCAGACCCGCATCGGAGAGCACGTCACCGGCAATGTCATCGATCTTGCCGGACAGGTCGCGGACGACACCGTTGGCATCGACGATGCCGGGCTTTTCCTGACCCTTGGGGCCGTGGCGTAGCAGTTTCATGCGGTTTCCTTTTCTGTGTCGGTTAGCGAAGTGAGTCTAGTATCGAGCTACGAGCTACGAGCTACGAGCTACGAGCTACGAGCTACGAGCTACGAGCTACGAGCTACGAGCTACGAGAACTCAGGAGGGCGATCAATTGGACCAGCCGCCGTCGATGAGTTGCACCGTCCCCGTGATGAAGCCCGCCTCGTCGCTGGCCAGATGCGTCGCCAGCGCGGCGATCTCCTCGACCTTGCCTAGCCGGCCCATGGGCTGACGGGCAATGAATTCGGCAAAGACGTCATCCGTGGTACGGCCCTGCTGGCGCGCCTGCTCGGCGACGCGCTCGCGCAGAGAGGGCGAATCGACCGTGCCCGGGCAGATCGCGTTGCAGCGGATACCCCGGGTCATGTAATCGGCGGCGACGGATTTGGTCAGCCCGACGACGGCAGCCTTGGTGGTGCCATAGGCGAAGCGGTTGACCACGCCTTTCACGCTGGAGGCCAGCGACGACATGTTGATGATGCTGCCGCCGCCATTGTCGAGCATCGTCGGCAGCGCGGCACGAATGGTGTAGAACATCGAGTCGACATTGAGCCGCTGGGCGAAGGCCCACTGGGCATCGTCGCACTCGAGGATCGAGCCGCTCGGCACCGTGCCGGCGCAGTTGAACAGTACGTCCAGCGGTGGCAGCGACTCGATCAGACTCCGTACGGCTTCCGCGTTGGTGACGTCGAGCGCATGGCACTGAGCCCCCGCCAGCCTCTCCAGCTTGGCCGCATCGATGTCGGTGGCGATGACTTGGGCACCTTCGGCCAGAAATCGCTCGACGGTGGCTCGGCCGATACCCTGGCCGGCGGCGGTGATCAACGCGGTCTTGCCATTCAAACGCATATCATATCTCCAAGTAATTGTTTAAATGTAAAATCCTTTTTCTCTTATGGAAAAACAATGCGACCAAAGTCGTTGCGCCTACATTAAGGGGTTTTATATGTATGAATTCAGTTGGTTATATTCAATTATAGATCGATGTTAGCCGTTTGGCTAATGGTGCGCTTTTGGCATATGGTTTTACATACGAAATAATATTTCAGGAGAGTACGAATGGATAAGCCTCTCGAGGGACTGCTGGTCCTGGATTTCAGTCAATTCCTTGCCGGACCTTCCGCCGCACTGAGAATGGCGGATCTCGGGGCCACTGTTATCAAGATCGAGCGCCCAGGGGTGGGAGAATTGGCGAGGCAGCTTTATATATCCGACCTTGAACTTGATGGGGACAGCACTCTGTTTCATACCATCAATCGCAACAAACAGAGTTACGGGGCCGATCTCAAAAATCCCGAAGACATGGTAAGAGTCAAAAAACTCATCGCCCGGGCGGACGTCATGATCCAGAACTTCAGGCCGGGTGTCATCGAGCGCCTGGGCTTGGGATATGAGACGGCAAGAGCTCTCAACCCCGGTATCGTCTACGGCACGGTGAGTGGCTACGGCAAAGCTGGGCCCTGGTCCCATCTTGCCGGGCAAGATCTGTTAGCCCAGAGCCGTTCCGGACTGACTTGGCTAAGCGGAAATGCCGATCAAGGGCCCATCGCCTTTGGCCTTTCGATTGCCGATCTAGCCGCCGGGGCGCATCTGGTTCAGGGAATTCTCGCCTGCCTGGTTCGTCGGGGTATCAGAAAAGTCGGTGGTCTCGTTGAGGTGAGCCTAATGGAGTCCGTGCTGGACCTGCAGTTCGAGCTTTTGACGACCTATCTGAATGACGGAGGGAAGCTGCCTGCGCGTGGCACGAGGAACAGCGCGAACGCCTATCTGGGAGCCCCTTACGGAATTTACGAAACGCAGGATGGGTATCTGGCGCTTGCCATGGGAAGTCTGGCGAAGCTTGCCGAAGCTCTCGAGTATCCGGCTTTGAACGCATTCGGCGAAAGGGAGCAGCTATTCACGCAGCGGGACGAAATTAAGCGTCTTATTGCGGAACATCTCAAGCAGCGTCCGACTGACTTCTGGACGGCGAAGCTGGAGGCCGTCGATTACTGGTGCGCGCCGGTCTGGGATTGGAATGATCTGCTCAACAGTGACGGTTTCCAGGCTCTCGAGTTCGTGCAGGAGGTGCAGCGAGACAATGGTGCCAGATTGCGCACGACACGGTGTCCCATTTCTATTGACGGCGAGCGCTACTACTGCGGGCGAGGCGCACCCAAGCCGGGGGAGCACACGATAGGGATTGACGAGAGTTTTGGGCTGAACGCGTGAAGCGGTAATACGAAACGTTCAAGGGATACTCATGATTATCGACTCACATCAACATTTCTGGGATATCACCAAGGACGACTATACCTGGCTGACCCCGGATGCCGGCTCGATTTATCGGTCTTTCGGGCCGGATGATCTCTTGAAAGAGATGAAAACCAGTAGGGTCGATTACGCGATTACCGTTCAGGCAGCCAATACCCATGACGACACACGACGCATGCTGGAACAGGCACAGGCCAATGCACAAATCGCCGGCGTTGTGGCGTGGCTTCCGCTCGAGGACCCCGGTGCCACAGCCGAAACGCTGGAAGAATATTTCCAATCGAGCGTTTCGTCATACTTGAAAGGCGTCAGGCACCTCATGCACGACGAGCCTGATGAAGACTGGATCGTCCGGCCAGACGTGATGGCATCGCTGGAACTGCTCGCCGAGCGAGAGTTGCCGCTCGACTTCATTGCCCTGTGGCCGAAGCACATCGCTCACATTCCTACATTATGCCGGGCCATTCCCGATCTCACTATCGTTCTCGACCACCTCGGCAAACCTAACCCTTTCCGCTCTATGCCGCGGCAGTGGGCTGACGATCTCGCGAAGATTGCACGTCACGACAATGTATTCGTGAAGTACTCGGGCCTGAACACGCCGGTGGGCCTTTCCCAGCCATGTCACTTCAGCGCGCAGGATATTCATCCTTTTCTGCGGGTTGCTCACGACGCTTTCGGTCCGGACAGAATTCTATGGGGCAGTGACTGGCCGATCTCACTCACCAACGGTAGCTACCGTAACTGGCTCGAGGCCTCCGTGGCAGCAGCCGAAATGCTGGGCCAGTCGGCCCGAGACAAGATCATGGCCGGTAACGCCGTCGATGTTTACCGTCTCAACCTGGGAGGATTGCGAGCTCATGCGCCTGGAAAGTGAAACCGGCCGTCCGGCAAAGCGTTTGAAGATTGGCATCATTGGTGCGGGAGAAATCGTCAGCGCCTGTCATTTGCCCGCCTATCGCGATGCCGGGTTTGAAGTCACCGCCATTCACGATAAAGACAGAGACAGGATGGCGACACTGGCCGAGCAGTTCGGGATTCCCCATGTTTGCGCCAGTATGGAAGCGCTGATCGCCTTGGACGAGGTAGCGATAGTCGATATTGCCGTACCCACCAGCGCCATGGAAATGGCGGTGAATCTTGCCTGCAAATATCGTAAACACGTGCTGTGCCAGAAGCCGATTGGTCTGGACTATCAGCAAGCCAAACGATTAGTTGCAAGCACCGCCGGTGAGCCTATCAAGACGGCAGTCAACCATCAGATGAGGTACTCGCCGGGTATCAACACTGTGAGCGAGTTGATCCGAGACGGTGCGCTTGGTGTCATCGAATACGCCGATATCCGGGTCAATGTATGGACGCCCTGGGACAATTGGCCCTATTGGAACCAGACATCGTATTTCGAGCTGCTCGCGCACAGCATTCATTACCTCGATAGCATGCGCTATCTGCTGGGTAGCCCGCAGGTCATTTACTGCGATCAGGCTTTCTCCCACTCGCGCTCCTATCGCTATCCGACGCGCACCTATATGCACCTCATCTACGAGGGCAATCTGCGAGCCAAGATCGATGTCAATCACGACAATCACTACGGTAAGGAGGACTGGTTCGCGGAATTTCGTTTCGAAGGAACGGAAGGGGTTGCCAAGGGGACCAATGGAGCTCTCTACAACTACCCGGAGGGACGGGAAGATACGATTCACTACCGTACCGATCGACAGTCCGCGGGGGAGTGGAGTACGCCGATTCTGACGGGCCGCTGGTTTCCTGATGCCTTCGCCAAGACGATGCTGGAGCTCATGGGTGCCATAAAAGAAGACCGCCCAGCATCCATAAGCTTCGATGAAGGACTGGAAACGATGAAGCTCGTCGAGGCGGCCAAGCGCTCATGTGAATTGAATCGCCCCGTCTGGCTTGCGGAGCTGGAAGGTGGGGAAGCATGAGTGTCAGGCAAAGATTGGGATCCGTCATCCGTATTAAGAGGGAATGCATCGAGCACTATATCGCTCTTCACGACAGGATCCCCGACGAAGTAGTGCATTTGCAGAATGCCGCCGGGCTCTACAATTACACCATCTTCATCCGAGAACTTCCGGATGGTTACCCCTATCTCTTCTCCTATGTCGAGTATCATGGACAAGACCTGGACAAGGATATGGAAGCGCTATCAGCTGCGCCGGCCATTCAAGAGTGGTGGGCACGCTGTAAGCCCTGTCACGAGCCGATTTTCGACCGCGCGGAAGGCGAATGGTGGGCATCGATGCGGCCTATTTTTCATCACGCCTAGTTCGCAACAATAAAGAGAGAATAGCCATGTTCTATGCAGTGTGGGGCATTTTGCTGCACGCAGTGGGGGCGGCATGTGCCTCCAGTTGCTTCGTCAGCGGAAAATTTATTAAGCGTTGGGAGTGGGATGTCTATTGGTTCTGCTTCGTCAGTGTGGGTTGGTTGCTTCTGCCCGTGATCGTGGCGTTATTTACCATTCCCGATATCGTGACTGTATTATCCAGCGTCCAGCCGTCCACAATTGCCTATACATTGCTGTTTGGATTCATTTATGGATTCGGCGGCTACGCCTTTTTGTTGGCGATTCGCCAAATCGGCTTCTCAATGACGTATTGCATCTCAATTGGTTGCAGCGCGACATTGGGCACGATAATTCCCCCGCTGTTTCTGGGGGGCGAAACGCTCGAGCGCATGCTCCATACCTCACTGGGGCTCTATATCGCCGTTGCTCTTATAGTCGGCGTGGTGGGGATGTACTTGGTTGGTCGCGCCGGTTATCGTTACGAGCGTGTCGGTGCTAAGAAGCCGGGCGAGAGCGGGGATCCTTCCCTCATCGTGAAGGGGTTTGCGGTCGCGGTCTTCGCAGGGGTGCTTTCGGCTTGCTACGGGTTTGCACTCCATGCCGGACAGCCCATCGCCGCCGCTGCTGAAGCAGCAGGTGCATCGTCTTTGTTGAAAAACAATATCGTTTTCATCTTTGCCAATGGCGGTGCCTTCATCTGCAACGTCTTCATTTCCTTTTTTCTGATTTACCGATTGCGTGCGTTCAGAGAGTTCATTGCCGGCGACAGGAAGCCGCTCGTAATCAACTACCTGCTTGCCGTACTAGGAGGTGGGCTCTGGTATTTTCAGTTCTTTTTCTATGGATTTGCCGAGCATTACATGGGGATTTTCAGTGCGGCTAGCTGGGCCATCCACATGATAATGCTGATTATATTCGCCCAGTTCTGGGGTGTCTTTTTCAAGGAGTGGAAGGGTGCGGACGCGAATGTCATGAAATCCTTGCGCTTGGGACTACTAGCGTTGACGGCATCGGTTCTGATCGTCGCCTACGGTAACGCATTCAGCTAAAACGGAGTAACTTCCATGGCAGAGGCGGTGTTGAAAGGACTTACCTGGGATCATCCTCGAGGTTTTCGTCCCCTCGAAAAGGGTGTCCCACTATTTCAGACAACCAGGCCCGACGTCTCGATTCAATGGGACAAGCGGAGCTTGAAGGACTTCGGCGAGGCCTCGCTTGAGGCTGTCATCCGGCAGTATGATCTCATCGTGATGGATCATCCCCACGTGGGCGAGGCGGCTGCACGAGAATTTCTGCTCGACTTCTCGCACTATTCGCAGCGCTATCCCGACGAGATAGCCAATGATGCCTATGTGGGCAGGAGTTGGGAGTCTTATTGGATAAATGGCAAACAGCTGGCGCTGCCTCTCGATGCTGCCACGCAGGTTGCGGTGGCTCGGAATGACCGTCTGGAGGCGCTTGGCCTGGCCGTACCTAGGACTTTCGATGAAGTTCTGGCAGCCGCGGAGCGTTGCCGCGGAACCTCCAGCTGGGTAGCCATGACCGGCTTTCCCACCGACGCCATCAGTCTGGTGATATCTCTGGCGGCTGAGCTGGGCCACCCGATCGACGATGACACCGAGGTCTTTCTGGGGCAGAGTGTTGGTGACGAGGTGTTAACCCGGGTTCAGGCCCTTGCCGAGATCGCGTTACCTGATTCGCTGGATTGGAACCCCATTCAACTTCTCGATGCCATGAGCGAGCGAGAGTCCGGCATCGTCTACTGCCCTTATACCTATGGCTACACGAACTATGCCCGGGAAGAGGCGTCTCCACGGCTGTCTTTCCATGATGCTCCGGGCGTGCAGGGGCAGGGGACCGCAAGAACTCAACTCGGCGGGGCAGGTATCGCGATAAGCGCTTTTACGGAACATCCCGATTTGGCGGTGACGTATGCGGCGTGGCTATGCAGTGGCCGCCACCAGGCCGCTGAGTATTTCGCTTATGGCGGGCAGCCGGCCAATCTTGCCGCGTGGCGAGATACAGATAATGACCGTGCCGCGAACGGCTTTTTCAGTAACACCTTGAAGTCTCACGAGCGAGCACATATGCGCCCCCGTTTCGATGGCTGGCTACCCTTTTTCGAGTCTGCCGGCGTGAAGGTCAATGCCTTTTTGCACCAACGATTGTCGAGAGCGGAACTGTTGTCCTGGTTGAACAAGGAGTTCGAACAGACGCTGCGGCGTCGACGTGCAGGGACTTGATTCCGCGAGAAATCTAGAGCTGGAGTCATGGCCGCTGTTGGCCACGAGCGGGATAGTGTTCCTTGTCGGTTATTGTAAATCTAAATTGAACTTGGCGGCCTCAGGGGATCGGTTCATCACTTCGCCATTTCCCCGGGAAGGCCAATGGCGGCTGAATCGCTGTCATTCTGTTTTGCGGGAGAGCTACGATGATGATTGTGGAAGCTTACTTCGAGGATTACGAGATCGGCAGCGAAAGAACGACGTTCGGGCGTACGATGACTGAGTCCGATATCGTGACACATGCGGGACAGACGGGAGATCACTTCCCGCATCACATGGATAAGGAGTGGTGCGCCACCCAGGAGTTTAGAGAGCGCATCGCGCATGGCACGCTTGTCTTCTCAGTCGCTGTGGGCATGACTGCCTCCGTTATCAACCCACGGGCCATGTCGTACGGTTATGATAAGTTGCGTTTCGTAAGGCCGGTATTCATTGGAGACACCATTACGGTTAACGCACGTATCAGGGACAAACGAGAGCATCCTAAGCGTCAGGAGCACGGGCTCGTTTATGAGTCCCTAACTGTGACCAAGCAGAACGGGGAGACTGTCATGGTCTGCGACCACGTCTACCTGGTCGAGCGGCGGTCATTGGAGAGAGCTGGATGACAGCGGAGCAAGAAGCAGATCGCAAGACGTCAAAGTACGTCGTGCCCGCACTGGACAAGGCGTTGGACGTATTGGAACTGCTGGCAAGTCGATCAGAGTCGATTTCCCAATCGGAGATCGCTCGCGAGTTGGGCAAGTCGACCAGCGAAATCTTTCGGACTTTGAATGCGTTAGAGGCAAGGCGATACATCCGACGAACGCATTCGGGGCAGTATCGGTTGACGTTAAAACTGTTTGAGCTGAGCCATACCCATTCTCCCTACGAAGGACTGCTGCAGGTCGCTCATCCCGAAATGCGGAGGTTGTCGGACGAAGTCGGCGAAACCTGTCACCTGACAACACTGCGAGACGGAGAGATCATTGTACTGGCCCAGCACGAGAGCCCCAGGCCATTACGTCTCTCGGTGGAGGTCGGATCGCGGCATTCGCCGTTATATACGAGCTCCGGTCGTATCATCCTCGCGACGATGGGCGAGACCGAGCGAAGCTTGTTTCTGAAAGAATACTCTGAATTCTACCAATTGCCGGGTAGTATCCGGGAATCATTTCTCACTCGTGTTGCCAATGTGCAGCAACGGGGGTACGAAATCGCCGACAGCGAACGGTTCGTTGGTGGGCTGGACGTCGGCGTTCCCATCGGCTCTCCCGGTGCAGGAGTCAAGGCTGCTCTCATCATTGCCACGCTGAAGAGCGCGCAGGGGCCGGACCCCGAGCATTTGCTGGCAGCGGCGCATAAGGCGGCGATGGCGATTACGGAGAAGGCTGGCTTACCCATCGTCAGCAACGAGGGAACGAATTTGCAACCTGATCCACCTCACTGAGAGACGATGAACTTAAATAATTGCTGGCTCCACTCTATCTTGGACTGTCAGACGCCGAGGAATACTGAACTGGCAGCTGTGGCTTGAAAATGTGTCGCTCGAACTTGACCAGAACAGGATGTCTCCGCAGCGCTTCTGTCACTTTATACTCAATCACACCGATATAAGCACCACGATGGAATACGTTCATCCCGGCGTCGAATCCATGCGTCGCGCCCTGAACGCCAGGCCACCTGTATAGTCGCTTGAGAATCAACAGACAGAGGGGGAGGGAAACCTCCCCCTCATTGTTACGATGAAGATGGGTGGGTTGACATCCATGTAGGGGTTGGCCATGATTCATAGCGCCAATGTAGTGCAGGGAGAGGGTTTCTGCATGAGTGGTGCTAAAAATTTTATGTTAGCTGGACCAAACAGCTTTGCCGCACGGCCAAAAACCCGCAACTGACTTGTAATCAGTAGGTCCCGGGTTCGACTCCTGGTGTCGGCACCAGAGCTTAGAGATTGATTCATAAGGCTTTTTAAGCCTTACAAGAGACCGCCCTTCAAGGCGGTTTTTTTGTGCCTGCCAGTTTTGTCAGAAAGTTCTGTCAGCTCTGCCTGGCATGCCTATTCCTGTCGTTCCTACCTTTCCGCTCCAGCCGCGACATTCGACCGTGGCCCCCCCATGAACTCGATGGCTGCTGGCTGCGTGGCGCCCGGCTCTGCCTCGCACCTTGGCTATTGTTAACCTACTTTATCCAGGAAGCTAAATGAGGACGCTTATTCAGTTTGCGTTCAGGTGAGCCGCCTACCCTTTGATAAAGGGCTGGTTATCAGTGTTATCAGTGAAGGGACTGGAACCCGCGGTCATTGGCTCTGGCCCAGGTTCGTTTGAATCAGCGACGCGAGGGATCCGCATGGAGCTGTTCGCTCTTCTCATCATTCTGATCGTGGTACTGGGCGCCGGGCTGCTGGTGCAGTGGCTGCCCATGCGTCACCAGCCTCGGCCCAGCTGGTCCCAGCGCGTGCCGTTTCTGGGCGGGGGGACGCCCGACAGCCACGCCTGGAGCCGCTACCACGTTCGCTACTACTCCATGACGCTGCTGTTGATCGCCTTCGAGATGGAGATGATGTTCATGTACCCGTGGGCGGTCGTGTTCGTCGAGACGGGCATGAAGGCCATGATGGAGATGGGCATGTTTCTCGCCATCCTGTCGGTGGGCATCGTCTATGCCTGGCGTGAGGGGGTGTTCAAGTGGCA
>NZ_MCAP01000030.1:0-12953 GCF_001858555.1 Salinicola sp. MIT1003 | reverse complement strand
GCTGCTGATCCTCGGCATGTTCCTGGAAGGCAACGCGATTCTGATCGTGCTTTCGCCATTGCTGGCTCCCGTGGCGGCCCAGTTCGGCATCGACCCGGTGCACTTCGGTATCGTCTTCATCCTCAACGCCTCGATCGGCACCATCACGCCACCGTTGGGCACGGTGATGTTCACGACCTGCAGCATCACTGGCGTCTCGATCGGGGCTTTCATTCGCGCGATCACGCCTTACTGGCTGTTGCTGGTCGCCCTGTTGCTGGTGGTGACCTTCGTGCCGGCGATCTCGTTGACGCTGCCAAATTGGGTGTTCTAGTTCAAACGACTGGAATGTTCTCGCGAAACACGACCTGTAGACGCGGTGGATAAGATGGTTCACGAGACCCCCTAATCGCCGACGCCAATAACTTGATGGCTTCGCGGGCCTCGACTCTGGGGTTCTGGTCGATCACTGCATCGAGCGTACGATCCAGCAACATACCCTTGGTGGCTTCAGTCAAGTCGTGGGCAATGAATACCGGACTCGCGCCAGCTTCACGCAATGCACGCCCGATTCCCTGGTTGCCCGCACCAATGTTGTATATGGCAGCCGGTGGCTTATTCGTCAGCAAGCGTTGAGTCTCCTCGTAGGCTCGCTCACGATCATCGTTGACCTGGACAATATTACGAATGCGCAGATTGGGATAATCCTGGGACAGGATCGAACGAAATCCCATCTCGCGCTCTTCATGGCCTCGATAGGAAGCGAAGCCGATAAAGACAGCAACATCGTGTTCGCAATCTTCGCGCAAGAATCGACCGATCAGCAATCCGGCCAGACGCCCGGCTGCTCGATTATCGATTCCCACATAGCCAATCTTGTTGAGTGACGGTAAGTCCGAAACCAACGTTGCTACATGGATGCCGCCGTTCGCCAGACGATTGACCGCTTCGCGTATCAAAGGGTGGTCCGGCATGACAATGGCCACGGCATTGGTATGTCCTTCCAACTCCAACAGCCGTTCGGCCAGACGCTCCGCATTGAAACCTTCATAGAGATGCAAGCGAGGCTTGATGCCAGCATACCCTTTGGCTTCCTCGACAATATACTTGCGCAGCAACAGCATGAAGGTATTGCCCCCTGCCGGCAGCAAGAAATCCATTGTCACTTCCGGGGAACCATAATCCGTAACGGGACCGAAATAGCCCAACTCATGCGCGGTTTGCAAAATGGCATCGCGAGTACGCGAACGAACGCCAGCGCGGTTGTTGAGTACTCGGTCAACGGTAGCCGGTGAATAACCGGATATTTCTGCAATCTGACTGATGGTCGTGCGCACAAAAGCCCCTCCTTAGCACACCATCAAAATACATCACTAAATTTGAAAAGACGACATTCTGTTTAAAATTTGCTCAGTTAATCCTTAAGTATAACCATAATGACGTTAAATGATGTTGAATGATGGAAAAACACGTTTGATTAAACATCATTAATAATCAAACCTGTTTAGGCATCATTCACTTCGCTCGACATCTGTCGTTCGATCAACGCTGCTCGCCGGGGACTGGATGCATCGGTTCCTGCTTTCGAGAGGCTAACGATGACTGAACTCGCTCTCCAACCGGACCCTGAAATCCGAGTCCGCAATTATCGTATAGGTTGTATCGGCGCCGGCATGATCATGGCCGAGTGCCATTTGGCAGCCTATCGAGAAGCCGGCTTTCCCGTCTGTGCAATCGCCTCACGTACCCGTGCCAATGCCGAGAAAGTGGCACAGCGCTGGTCGATCGATAAAGTTCACGATACCCCACAGGCATTGATCGACGATCCGCAGGTGCAGATTCTGGACATCGCTTATCCTCCTGACCAGCAACCCGCGTTGATACGTGCAGCCCTGCGCGCGCCGCACATCAAAGCAATTCTGGTGCAAAAACCTCTGGCATTGACACTGGAGGAAGCACGGCAACTGCGCGATGAAGCGATCGCTGTCGGCAAACCGATATCTGTCAATCAGAACATGCGCTACGACCAGTCCATTCGATCGCTATCGCAATTGCTGCATGCCGGCGTGCTAGGCGAACCGATATTCGCACAGATCGATATGCACGCCATTCCTCATTGGCAAGGTTTCCTGAGTACTTACGATCGCCTGACGCTGGCCAACATGAGCGTTCACCACCTGGATGCTCTGCGCTTTTTATTCGGTGAGCCACTGGACGTAACCAGCGTGACTCGCCGCGACCCACGCACCGAGTTCGAACATCAAGACGGCATCGTGGCCACGACGTTGCGGTTTCCATCAGGCCTGCTGGCGCTTTCTCTGGAAGACGTCTGGTCGGGGCCACGTGATGATGACTATCAAGATGATCAACACATCCATTGGCGAGTCGAAGGCACGCAGGGTGTAGCCCAAGGCTCCATCGGCTGGCCAATGGGAGCTGCATCCACACTACGCTATGCCAGCCGCACGCATACCGGCGGAAAGTGGGTAACGCCGAGTTGGCGGACCATGTGGTTCCCTCATGCCTTTATTGGCGTTATGGAGCAATTGCAGTTCGCCGTACATAGCAACACCGAACCGGTACTCAATGTCGCCGACACGGTGCGCACCATGGCCCTGGTGGAGGCCGCCTATGAATCCATCGATGCACGCCGGACAGTGCATTTTGCCGACTTCGTCGATTAGCCCTATCGAACACGAGCCTTTCGACGCAAGCCATGCTGGACCAATAAGAACAGACAGGAGACGCCATCATGATGCAGACCGGAATCTTTTCTGGCTATTTTCCCTACGAACTGGAAAAAACCGCCAAGGTGATCCGCAGCCACAATTTCAATACCGTGCAACTAGACATGCACTTCAAGGATATGGATCTCTCGGCGGGCCAGATCACCCGAGCAAAATGCGATCTCATTCGAGATACTTTCCGAGACAACCACCTGCCTATCTGTGCGATCTCCGCCTACACCAACATCGTCCACCCGGATAGCGGCGAGCGGCAGTCGCGTAACGCCCTGCTCAAGGAGATTCTCGCCAATGCCCGCCATCTGGGTACACCCTACGTCATCTCGGAAACCGGCACCTTCAACCCGGACAGTGACTGGGTGCACCATCCCAAGAACAAAACCGAGGAGGGATGGGCCGATTGCCGCGCCGTGATCGCCGAGTTGGCCCAACATGCTTACGACCACGGCGCCGTGTTCCTGCTGGAGACCTATGTCAACAATGTGGTCGGATCGGTCGAGGAGACCTTACGCATGTTCGCCGAGGTGGATCATCCTGGCCTGGGGCTGCTGATGGACCCCACCAACTATTTCGAAGCGCACAACATCGACAAGATGGATGCGACCCTGAACCACGTGTTTGACGCCCTCTCGGACAAGATATGCATTGCTCACGCCAAGGATGTGAAACGCTCAGGCGATGACAAGACCGAGAAACACTTCGACATCGGTGACGATAGCGCGGCGGAGAGTCATACCTTTCGAGGCGTGGGGGAAATCGAGTTGCCTGCCCCTGGGCTCGGCGAGCTGAATTACGACCTCTATCTACAGCGTCTGGCCCGCAAGCATCCCAACATTCCAATCATCATCGAACACCTGGACGAGAGCGACGTGCCCCGGGCCAAGCGCTTCCTGGAAGGAAAGTTGCGCACCAACGGCGTCTAGTCCTCGCCTTTCTAACAACCCTTCTTAAATTGTGAGGCGCCGCTTCAGGCGGCGTCCAAAGGACACCTCATGCCTGAAATTTACGGTCAATCACTCAGTCGCCACGACCTGGAGGCACGCACCGGCGATCTCGGTCAGTTTGCCGGTGTGCGGCTGATGTGTCTGGAAAACGGCGTGGAGCGCGGCATCCGACTGCTCGAGTTCCGTTCCGGCACCGGGCTCCGCTTCAGCGTACTCGTGGACCGTGCCATGGACATCGCGGACTGTGAATATCGGGGCCATGCCATTGGCTGGCACTCACCTTCCGGCTTTCGTCATCCGGGCCTGCATGAATACGAGGGCGAAGGTGGACTTGGCTGGATGCGCTCGTTCTCCGGCCTCATGATCACATGCGGCCTGGACCACATCCTGTTCATGTATGACGCACCAACAAACGACTACGTTTATGCCCCCCGCCAGGTCGCAAAGCAATCGCTGCACGGGCGCGCCGGCACTATACCCGCTCACCTCATCGGTTATGGAGAGCGCTGGGAGGGCGACACCTGCATATTGTGGGCAGAAGGCATCATTCGCCAGGGAACCGTTTTCGGCGAACACCTGGAACTGCATCGACGCATCGAGATCGAGGTCGGTAGTAATGACATAACGCTCAACGACCGAGTGGTCAATCGTGGCTTTTATCGCACACCGCACATGCTCTGTTACCACATTAATCTTGGCTACCCGCTGCTCGATGAAGGTAGCCGCTATCTGGCTCCGATTCGTGACGTGGTGTGGGCCGCCCATGCCGAAAACTATCGCGATCAGAACGTAGGCTACCGCGAGCTTCCCGAACCACAACGTCGCTTCCACGAACAGGTCTGGGAGCACGAAATGGGGGCCGACGATGATGGCCAGGTACCGTCCGCCTTGGTCAATGACCGTCTCGGCCTGGGACTGTGCGTGACCACTCGCAAAGCGCAGTTTCCCTGTCAGTTCCAGTGGCAGAACTTTCAGGCTGGCCAATATGCCATGGGCATCGAGCCCGCGACACACCACGTTCTCGGCCAGGGCGAGGCACGCGAGCGGGGAGAAATGATCTGGCTGGAACATGGCGATGAGCGCTGCTACCAGACACGCTTCAGCGTGCTCGACGGCGAGGAGGCCATCGCCCGTTGCGAACGACACATTACCGCTATCGCTCGACAACCCGCCGAGAATTTCCCCGCGCCGTCCGGAGAATTCCGTCGCCTTGGAGGCCGCTCATGACGCCATCGCTGCCCCTTATCGAACGTTTCTCCCTGGCCGGAAAGCGCATCCTGTATACCGGTGCCGCCGGCGGTCTGGGCCATGAAACGACGTTGGAAATGCTGGCCATGGGCGCGGAGGTCATTGCCATCGACAACGCCCCCGACAAGGCCGCGAAACTGCACGCGGCGGTCCCCGACGCCCATCGCAAGCGACTTAAGCTGCTGGAAATCGACTTGGCCGATCACGCGAACCTGTCCCGTCGCTTGCAAGAGCTAGTACAGGATCGAGCGCTGGATATCGTGATCAACAACGCCGCCATCTACCCCAGCAAGCCCTTCGAGGATTATAGCCTTGAGGAAATGCGCACAGTGCACGCCGTCAATGTGGAATCGGCTCTGGTCTGCACTCAGGCCGCCTTGCCCGGCATGCGTACACAAGGTTGGGGACGCATCATCAACGTATCCTCGATCACGCTTTCGGGTGGATGGGAGCATCTCTCTCCCTATGTACAGTCGAAGGGAGCGCTGGTTGGTCTGACCCGAGCCTGGGCTCGCGAATTCGGCAAGTGGGGAATCACCTGTAACGCCATTTCTCCAGGTGCCTTTCCCACCGATGCGGAAAAGATTCACCCCGATCCGGAGCAGTACAACCGGTTCGTGCTCGATCACCAAGCGATCAAGCGACGCGGCAATGCCACGGATATCGCCGCAGCAATCGTGTTCCTCGCCTCCGACGCCTCGGCTTTCGTTACCGGTCAGACCCTGCCGGTAGACGGTGGCTGGGTAATGAACTGACAGGACTCGCAACGATGACAATATTGAACGGCTACAAAGTGCTCGACTGCTCCATCGCCATGGCCGGTCCTTTTGCGGCTCAGCGGCTCGGTGATCTGGGTGCTGATGTGGTCAAGATCGAACCGGTGAACGGCGAGTGGCAACGACATATGCCGGCAGGTGGTGCCAATGGCAATCGCATCAACGTTTCGTTCCTTTCATTGAACCGCAACAAGCGCTCCCTAGCGGTCAACCTGAAAAGCGAACCCGGCCGCGAGATCATTCGGCGTCTAGTAGCCGAGGCAGATGTCTTCATCCAGAACTACCGACCCGGCGTGGCCCAACGGCTGGGTGTCGACTACGAAAGCCTCGCGGAGATCAACCCGAGCCTGATCTACGTTTCCATGTCAGGTTTCGGTGAGGATGGTCCCTACGCACGCCGCCCTGGCCAGGACCTACTGCTACAAGCCATGTCCGGCGCCATGCTCTCCAGCGGTCGAGAAGGCGAAGCACCGCAGCCCGCCGGACAGTACCTCGTCGATGCAGTCACCGCATACACCGCCTTCGAAGGCGTACTTGCCGCCCTGTTGCACCGTGAACGCACCGGCGAGGGGCAGAAAGTGGAAGTCAACATGCTCGACGCCATCACCACCCTGCAGATGCAGGAGCTATCGGTGTTTACCGTAGCGGGCAAACCTCAGCAGCGCAGCGCCGAGCCTCACGGACATGTCTACATCCGCTCACCCTACGGTGTATTCGCTACCCGTGACGGCTTCATCGCTCTGGCCATGCCCGACCTGAAACAACTGAGCGCAGCGCTTGAGCAGCCCCAATTGGCGGAGATGGACGACGAGCAGGATGGCTGGAATAACCGCGACCAGCTGTTTCGACTGGTACGTGAAGCGCTGCCCATCCGGGATACCGAGGAGTGGATGGCCCGCTTCGAGGAACATGGCATCTGGGCCGCTCCGGTGTACGGATACGCCGATCTCGTATCCGACCCGCAAATCGCTCATAACGCCACGTTCGTCGAATACGACCATCCAACCGAGGGTCGAGTGAAAACGCCGGGCTTCCCCATCCGCTTTAGCAAAACGCCGAGTCGCATCGCACGTGGCGCACCGCTGGCCGGTGAACATAGCGAAGAAATCCTGCGCGAAGCCGGCTTCAGTGATGCAGACATAACCGCCTTCGGCGACGCCATCCTGCGCGGGGAGCGGCCATGAGCGCAAGCTTCACCGGGCTGACCTGGGACCACCCACGGGGTTTTCAGGCCCTCGAGGCGGCAGCCCGAGCCAAAGGCCCGGTCCGCTGGGATACCCATTCCCTGGAGGGCTTCGAGTCAGCCCCTATCGCGGACCTGTGCGAACGCTACGACCTCATAGTGTTAGATCATCCTCATCTCGGCGAAGCCGTCAGTTCGGCATGCCTGATACCGCTCGATCAAATACTGGAAAGAGAGGACCTTCAGCGGATCGCTGCCGCATCGGCAGGGCCCAGCTATGCCAGTTACCAGTACCAAGGCCGTCAATGGGCGCTACCGCTGGATGCCGCCACGCAAGTCATGGCGGTCCGCACAGACCTGATGACCATGCCCGTTCCCGATACATGGGAACAGATAATCGAACTATCGCAGACGCACGGCGGTGTGGCTCTGTCTCTGGCTGGTCCCCACGCCCTGCTTTCATTTCTCTCCACCGCGGCCGCTCTCGATCCGAAGATCGATCTGCGTGAAGGTGACCAATGGATCGATGCCGCAGTCTCCCGTGAGGCCTTCAAGATCCTGTCGACACTCGCGCCCCGTGTGCCACCGGCAACGCGCTCGCTCAATCCCATCGGCTTGCTGGAGCTCATGACCACGAGCGACGACGTGCGCCTGTGTCCGCTGGTTTATGGCTATGTCAACTATGCCAACCCCGCCCTGCCGAGACCGTTGGACTTCTTCGATGCACCGTCGCTGTCCCCGGGTGGCTCGCCGGGCTCGATCCTGGGCGGCACCGGCATCGCCATCTCGAGTCACTGCAAGGTTAACGATGAATTGCGTGATCATCTGCTCTGGCTACTCAGCGAAAGTGCCCAGACCGACTTCATCCCCAGGCATGCCGGGCAGCCAAGCATCCTGGCAAGTTGGCGCGATCCGCAATTGAACCAGCGTTGGAACGGCTTTTATGCCAACACGCTACGCACGCTACGTCACGCCAGCATTCGCCCACGTCACAACGGATTCATCGCGTTTCAAACTCAGGCATCGGCACGCCTACGCGAAGGGCTGGAAAACGGGCTATCGGAGCGCCGTCTGGCGCACGATCTCGCAACCCTATTCGACCGTTCACATAAGAATTAAGGGAGAAAAGCAAATGAACCCGCCGCTCACGCTGGAAACCAATGGCCATGTCGCCACGATTACCTATAACCGTCCCGAAAAGCTGAACGCCATGACGCCGGAGATGGCGTCCCTGCTCAAGGACGCGGTCGATTACTGCAACGCGGAAGATAACATCCGAACGGTCATCGTGACCGGAACTGGCAAGGCCTTTTGCGCGGGCTCTGACATTGCGCTTCTGGACACCTACAGCACGCCCTGGGCCTTTCGAAATCGTACCGAGTACTGCGATTTGTTGCGGGCACTGAAAAAGCCTTCCATCGCCGCCATCAACGGTTACGCATTCGGCGGCGGACTGGAGATGGCGATGTCCTGCGATATTCGCCTTGCCGCCGATAGCGCACGTCTGGGGGCACCCGAAATCAAACTCGGCTGGATCGGCGGCGGCGGCATGACGGCCCATCTGGCCCGCTCCATTGGGCCTTCAAACGCTGCACTCATGGTGATGACCGGCGAACCCGTCACCGCACAGCAAGCGCTAACCTGGGGGCTCGTCAGCGAAGTCACGGCACCCGAGACTCTACTTCTCCGTACAGGAGAGATTGCCGAGCAAATCGCCGCACGAGCACCTATCGCAGCGGAAACGGCCAAAGCGAATCTGCACGCCGCCTTCAACATGCCCCTCGAACAAGCGGTCGCCTACGAAAGAGACCTCCAAACCATCTGCTTTGCGACCGCAGACGCAGACGAAGGCCGGGCGGCCTTCGCCGAAAAGCGCAACGCGACTTTCCTGAAACGGTGACGACTATGCTGGCGCAACTCAAGGGCGTAGTGAAACAGCGCGAATTTTCGATCTTCATGATGTTGTTGTTCGTGGCGCTGTATCTAACGTTCGCCAACGACTACTTTTTGTCGCAGCGCAATCTCATGAACGTCGGCCGCCAGGGTGCGGTAGTAGCCATCGTGGCACTCGGCCAGGCGCTCGTGATTATTGCTCGCGGTATCGATCTGTCCGTCGGCTCGATAATCGGTCTATCCGCCGTATGTGCCGCAATCACGCTGGAAGCCACCGGGGTCAACGTGCTGGCGCTAGGCGCAGGGCTGGGAGCCGGCCTGTGTGCAGGCGTACTCAATGGCCTCATGGTGACGCGCTTTCGCATCAATCCGTTCATTGCAACGCTCGGGATGCTATCCGTCGCACGCGGCGTCGCTCTCCTCATGACAGGCGGCATCCCCGTCGCACTGGCGGGTTGGGCGGAAGTACTCGGTTCGGGACGGCTCTGGGACATTCCCATTTCCGTCATCCTGATGGTCGCGCTCGCCATTGTCGTTCACCTGTTTGCTACTCGCAGCGTGACAGGACGCGAGATCTATGCAGTCGGAGACAATCCCAAGGCCGCACGGCTAAGCGGCATAAACACGATACGCATCCGCATGATGGTCTTTGCCTGCAGCGGTCTGCTCGCCGGCCTGGGAGGCATCATTCTCGCCGGCAATCTGGCCAGTGCCGATCCGAATCTGGGCATGGGATACGAACTCGACGTCATTGCGGCCGTCATTCTAGGCGGTACTGCGCTGAGCGGCGGGCGCGGAACCATCGCCGGCGTCTTCATAGGCGCCATGCTCATGGCGCTTCTCAACAACGCCTTCGTTCTGCTGGGTATATCTGCCTACTGGCAGGTCGTGACCAAAGGCCTCGTCATTATCCTTGCTGTTGGAATCGATGGGCTGCAAAGGAGAAACGAAGCCGAAGAGTAAGCCACGCCAATATCACAAGTACCAACGACAAGAGTAACGATTATGAAACTCACTCGCTTCACTACAATCACTACAATATTGATGACTGCGGTGCTTTGGTCCGGTATCGCCAGCGCACAGTCGCTACCCGACGGAGGAACCGTCAAGGCGGTTCAGAAGGCCGATGACGAAGTCCGTATCGCCTTTCTGTCATTCCAGAACAATCCCTTCTGGAAGCCGGTGACGGAAGGCGCGATGGCCGCCAAGCAGTATCTCGCCCCATTCGGTGGATCGCTCGACTACATTGATCTGGGCAATGATCTTTCCGCCGAAGCCGTAGTTTCCGGCATCGAGGCAGCGCTCGCTCAGCAGTATGACGGCATCGTTGTCGTTCCGATCTTCAATGGCACAGCCCGTATCATCAACGAAGCGACCGAGATGGGTGTGCCGGTCTTTTCAATCATTGCGGAAGGTTCTTCGCCCTCGAAACGCCTCGCTTTCATGGGACAGGACGCAACGGCTGCCGGCCAGCAGATCGGCAAGTTCATTGCCGAAAGGATGGACGGCAGCGGCAAGCTGGGTGTCATTACCGGCTATTTCGGCGCAACACAGCATCAGATGCGCATGAATGGTGCGCTCGACTACCTCAAGGACAACGCACCCAATATCGAGATCATCGGCCCGTTCGAGAACCGCGACAAGGCCGAAAACGCCTACTCCATCGTGCAGAACATGTATACAGCCAATCCCGATCTCGAAATGGTCTATGTGACTGCAGGTGGCCCCTATGGGGCAGCCAAGGCAGTGCAGGATCTTGGTCTTACCGGTCAAGTCGGCGTGGTCGGCTTCGATCATACGCCCGACAACATGGCTTATCTGAAAACCGGTGAAATGGTCGGTCTTCTTGACCAGGCCCCCTTCCAGCAGGCTTTCGATAGCTCCGTGATGCTTTTCAACCATCTCGTAGCCGGAACCGAAGTCCCCTCGCAAATCCCGGTACAAGGGAATCTGATCACGCCGGAGGAGGCTGCCGAATGAGTCACAACCCCAGGCAGCCAAATCATGCACGAGATGCCTCCGCTTCGGTCATGCTGCATCTGGATGGGGTCAGCAAGCATTTCGGCCCTGTCAACGTGCTCGAAAACGTGACCCTATCCGTGGCACCGGGTGAAGTGATCGGCCTCCTGGGCGAAAATGGCGCCGGCAAGTCCACGCTGATGAATATCGTGGCGGGAGGTCTGCAGCCCGATGCGGGAGAGATCCTATACAACGGTCGACCCGTGCGATTTTCATCCATTGCCGAGGGCATCTCGGCAGGCATTGCCTTCGTCCATCAGGAACTGTCGGTCGTTGGTGCGCTCAACGTCGCCGAAAATCTCTTTCTCGGCCAGATGCCTAGAACCGCGCTGGGCTTCGTCGACCGTAGAACAATGCGCGCCGAGGCCCGCAAGATGCTGAAGGTGGTCGGTGCGGACGCAATCGACGTCGACACGCCGGTAAGCGGCTTGCGCGCAGGTGAACAGCAGCTTGTCGAAATCGCACGCGCAGCGGCTCGCGAGCCACGCCTTCTGATTCTCGACGAGCCGACTTCATCGCTTACTCCGCATGAAGTCCAAAGCTTTCTGGCCTTCGTACGGCGGGCGCAAGAAGCCGGTACCGCGATTATTTTCATTACGCATCGTCTGGAAGAAGCGCTGTCGATCTGCGATCGACTCCTGGTGCTGCGCAACGGTAACGTTGTCTCCGATCGTCAGCCGGCCGAAACCTCAAAAGACAAGATCATTGCCGACATGACCGGAAAGAGCGCCCTCTTCGAATATCGAAACCGGAAGCGTTCGTTCGATACCGACCCTGTCAGTAATCATGTACTGGAGCTAGCCAGTCTATCGGTAACCAACGTTCTTGATGACATCTCGTTATCCATTCGCGAAGGAGAGATTTTCGGTCTCTTCGGCCTGGTCGGTGCAGGACGCACGGAGTTGCTGGAAACGCTCTGCGGCGCACGCCGGGCCTCGTCCGGCGAGCTGCGCTTCTTCGGCAAGTCCTTCGCGCCACGCTCTCCATCCGAAGCCCTGAAACAGGGAGTCGCGCTGGTACCGGAGGGACGCAAGACAGCAGGAATTCTCCCCCAGCACTGTGTACGTCGAAACGCATCGGCATCGTCTCTGCGCAGTTTCTCACGCCAGGGCATGGTATCTACGACACGTGAGGCACAAGCGGTCGGCCGCCAACTCGCCGCACTCTCGGTACGCATGGAGCATGATCGCCGTCCGATCACCACCCTTTCCGGTGGCAATCAACAAAAGGTGATCTTCGCCCGCGCGCTACTTTCCCACCCCCGACTACTGCTGCTCGACGAGCCTACGCATGGTGTCGATGTCGGTGCCAAGGCCGAGCTCTACGATATCGTTCGCAACGCGGTCGACTCGGGGTTGAGCGTAGTCGTGGCATCATCGGAACTGCCGGAGATCTTCGCACTCTGCGATCGCGTCGGCGTGCTATCGAAAGGCAAATTGGCCGGCGTACTGACGCGAGACGAAATGGACGAAGCGCAAATGCTGCGACTGGCTTTCAGCGCGCATGAAGCGAAACAGCAAGCGTAAAATCAGTAAGGAGATCGTATCGACGACTTAAGGAAAGGCTGTATAAATCCCGCTAATTAAGAAATAGAAATAAGGAAAGTAGCCTATGACGTATGCGAAAAAGAGGATCCGATGAACAGACACAAAAACCGCCTAGTTGGCGGTTTCCTGAAATGACCTAAGTCATTGATATCTTTAAGTTCTGGTGCCGACATCAGGAGTCGAACCCGGGATCTATTGATTACAAGTTAGTTGCGGGTTTTCGGCCGTGCGGCAAAGCCGTTCGGTTCAGCTAACATAAAAGTTGTTACGCCATTCATACAGAAAGTTCTCCCTACACTACATTGGCAATATGAATCATGGCCAACGCCGACATAGATGTCAACCTACTACGATTCATTAAAACAGTCAGGAAGAACTGCCCCTCTCCTCTGCCTCTTGATTCTCAGCGAATATACGGATGGTTCCGTGGCTGTGGCTATCCGCAGGCGATCCACACAAAGCAAGGACCTGCGTTCACCGGCAAGGTGATGGATCATTGGACCTACCGGCACAGCATGTGGAAGCTGAACCAGCGTAACAAACGGCGGTCTCAATGACCAAGTGCAACACGTGAGCCATCAGGTACGGTGTTGCCATGACTTACTGCTATCGCCATCTCT
>NZ_MCAP01000029.1:0-12959 GCF_001858555.1 Salinicola sp. MIT1003 | reverse complement strand
AGAGATGGCGATAGCAGTAAGTCATGGCAACACCGTACCTGATGGCTCACGTGTTGCACTTGGTCATTGAGACCGCCATGCCTTCAGCTCTTACTAGGATCTCATAACGGGCATAAGGGGGGAGAGAAGAGTTTTCGAAGGCCAATCGTGCAGCAGAGACTGCGCTATTAACCTGCATCTCGCTAGCGATACCAAATGGAGCGATAGCTTTGCCATTATACTTATCTACAACGAGGCTGGTTTTGGACGCTTCTATCCACTCCCCAGCGATGAATAATTTTCCGTAATTCATCGAGTTTTCTTCTCTGTTCAATATAAGTTGATGCGGCGGTAGCCCATAGCCCCTGTAGAAGGCTTTGGGCAAAGTGTGGGGTATATGGAAAAATATAAAATAGATATTTGGTCTAATGTATTCCAATTGGTCAAGCTCAGTTTCTGGAATGTCAATTGACTGAGCGGGAAGCTTGAAAGACGATGAAAAAGCACCTTGCAAAGCACCTAAGGAACAGAAATGAAAAATTACCAACTGTTTATCAACAACGAGTATGTAGACCCGGTAGAGAAAGAGTGGTTTGACAGTCTCGATCCGTTTTCAGGTGAGCCTTGGGCCAAGATTCCTCGCGCTCGCCAGGCAGACGTAGATCGGGCCGTGGCAGCAGCAAAAAGTGCGCTGGATGGCGACTGGGGTCGTCTGTCAGCGAGCGAGCGAGGTGCACTGCTATACAAGGTAGGCGCTCTCATCGAAAAAAACTCAGAACGGCTAGCCGAAGTAGAAAGCCGGGATAACGGCAAGCTGATGAGCGAGGTCCTAGGTCAGGTAAAGTATGTCGCAAAATACTTTTATTATTACGCCGGCTTGGCGGACAAGATTGAAGGCTCCGTAGTACCGATTGATAAGCCGAAGGTTTTCAATTACGTAAAGTATGAACCAATGGGGGTCATCGCCAGCATTACTCCCTGGAACTCATCTTTGCTGTTAACAGCTTGGAAAGCGGCTCCAGCTCTGTGTGCAGGGAATACGATGGTATGTAAGCCCTCAGAATTCACCTCAGCCTCGCTCTATGATTTAGCAGAACTTTTCACAGAAGCGGGGATTCCCGCTGGAGTATTTAATGTGATCTCGGGTTTTGCTATGGAGGCGGGCGACCCTTTAGTGCGGCATCCGGATGTTGCGCGTGTAGCCTTCACAGGTGGTGATGATGGAGGACGAAAAGTATATTCAGCTGCGGCTGATGGGCTGAAGCGTGTATCTCTTGAGCTCGGAGGGAAATCGCCAAATATAGTCTTCGATGATGCCAATTTAGACAATGCAGTTAATGGGGTCATAACTGGCATTTTCTCAGCAGGAGGGCAGACTTGCATGGCTGGGTCACGCCTACTCCTTCAAGAAAGCATCCATGACGAATTAGTCGAGAGGCTTGTTGAAATTACGAAATCAGCAAAGATCGGAGATCCCTCTGATAGCTCAACGCAGATCGGTCCGGTTGCGACTGAGCCCCAGTTCCAAAAAGTTCTCTCTTATATAAATATCGCAAAGGAAGAGGGAGCTCGCTGCGTCGCTGGTGGTAATCGGCTTTCAGGTGGAGAGTACGGTTGCGGTCAGTTTGTCGAGCCGACAGTTTTTGTCGATGTCACTAATGATATGCGGATAGCACAGGAAGAAGTATTCGGCCCCGTCCTTTCAGTGATCAAGTTTAAGGACGAGGAAGATGCCCTACGCATTGGCAATGATATTCGGTTCGGCCTTGCAGCGGGTGTTTGGACTTCAAGCCTACATCGCGCAATGTTGATGGCTGATAAGCTAAAGGCTGGAACGGTTTGGATTAATAACTATCGTTCAACTAGCTATACTACACCATTCGGTGGTTTCAAGCATAGCGGAATAGGCCGTGAAGGCGGTATCGAAGCCGTGAAAGAATATTTAGAAGCCAAGAGTGTTTGGATATCTTCTGATTTAGAAATGCCTAGCCCCTTCATTAGAAAGTATTAATTGCAAGATCTTGGCCAACTGTAAATTTATTGATTGGCCAGATAACCCTCAACATGGGAGGAATTATGAAGCACGGCGAGGTGCATAGCGATATCGTTATCGTAGGCTGCGGAATATCGGGTTTGTCAGCTGCAGTTTCTGCAATGGAGGCGGGGGCCAGTGTTACGGTCTTGGAACGTGCTCCCAAGGAGGACAGGGGGGGAAACACTCGCTGGACAGAGGCAAACCTGCGTATGAAAAATGTGCAGGAAGTAGCGGATGATTTTGAGAGCCACTTCGCAGAAAATGCAGGTCATCACTTAGACCCAGAGCTTATAAAGATAACTGGAAAAGCTTATGATGACTGGGACTCGATCATAAAAGCGCACCCCTTCACTGATCCGGAACTGATATCAACCTTTGCAGAAGAGGCTGGGCCGACGCTGGAATGGCTGCGATCTTATGGTATCCGTTTCGATTCCATGCCTGGTTACTTTATTACTACAAGCACCTCGCGTATTGTACCGCTCGGCGGTGGGTTGGCCGTAGTAGAAACTCTCGCCGATTGGGTAGAGAAGAATGGCGGAAGTATCCGCTACGAAACTACGGCTACAAGCCTTTGCCTAGATGATGATGGTATAGTTTGCGGCGTTAGGGCCCGGGGACCGGAGGGAACACTTATCATTCGTGCTCCCAAAGTTATTCTTGCTAGCGGCGGTTTCCAGGGAAATTATGAAATGCAGGCCCGCTACATAGGACCCAGGTCTCGTTATATTCGCCCTGTTGCGCGAGGTGGTTATTATGACCGTGGCGAAGGCATAGAAATGGCCTTGCGAGCGGGCGCGGCTGGTGGCGGCGACTTTACGAGTTTTCATGCCGAACCGATTGACCCGCGATCAGGCGCACCTGAACCGATAGTGTTAGTTTTTAATTACGGTATCCTTGTTAACCAACAAGCAAAGCGGTTTGTAGATGAAGCCCCTGCTAGCGTAGACGCAACTTATGAAGCTATAGCAAGAGAAATACTCAATCAACCGCAAGGCATTGCTTACGTCATACTTGACAATAAAATTAATGACGTTCCGAATTGGCAGCGCTCAGTACGTTCCGATCAACCTCCGATTACAGCGTCAAGCCTTACGGAACTAGCCGAAAAGCTTGATGTTGATCCGGTGGAACTCTCTACTACGGTCGAGAACTATAATAAAGCTTGTAATGAAGGTGAATTTGACCCCTTATTTCCTGATAACCTCCAGACCGCGCCAGGTTATTTGCCGACCAAGAAGAACTGGGCAAGGAGAATCGATTGCGCTCCGTTTATGGCTTACCCGATTATTTGCGGAAATTGCTTCACTTTTGGCGGGCTCAAAGTAAATAGTCGAAGCGAAGTGCTTGATGGAGACGGACGGCCTATTCAAGGGCTCTATGGGGTAGGAGAGGTAATAGGCATGTATCAGGGAACCTACACAGGCGCTACCTCTGTACTGCGGGGAGGAGTATTTGGAAGAATAGCTGGGCGCAATGCTGTAAGTTAATAATAAAAATACAACAACGTCAGTCGCTTCTATGTGAGGAATGAGTAATGAATATAAAGTGCGCATTCAAAGAAGGCTTGGTTTTTGGTTCTTTGCTTGTCTCTAGTACATTGTCAGTGGCAAGTGAAGGCATACCCGAGACTACACTACGCTGGGCCCATTTTTCGGCAGAAGCATGGGGATCATCCCAAGCTGATAAACTCTTTGCTGAAGAATTAGAAAAGCGGACAGATGGCAAAGTTGATGCTCGGTTTTATTGGTCAGGAGCAATGGGGGGAGGCAACGAGCTGCTTGAACTTACAGCTAATGGAGCAGTAGATGTAGGTAGCTTTGTCCCAGCCTATTATCCGGGACAAATGCCGCTTATGAGTCTTGTAAATAGCTTGCCTTTAACTTGGGATGATCCCATTCTAGCGATGGAGACACAAAAATATCTCGCCGAGAATAACTCCTATGTTAAGGACGAGCTAGAGGAGAATAATTTACATCCTATCCTCTTTCACGGGCTTCCACCCTATCGCTTGCAATGTACGGAGCCTGTTCGTTCTATCGAAGATATTGAAGGTTTGCGGGTACGAACCTTCGGTGAATGGCCTCCCATCATGTTCGAGAAGCTTGGGGCCGTACCAGTTAATATAGCTATGACTGAAGTCTATGAAGGTCTGCAACGTGGTAGCCTTGACTGTTCTTACCTCTCTATTGAGGGGGCAGGTTTCCTTAAGATTGCTGAAGTTGCACCATATTGGAGCGATATCAATCTCGGTGCTATTGCCGCGTTTACAAGCTTTGTAAGCAAGGATACTTATGAATCCTGGTCACCTGAGTTCAAGCAAATTCTCGATGAGGCAGCCGATGTTGCGGAAGCCTATGAGAAAGAGGAATTCGCAAAGCTTGAGCAGCAGACTCTAGAATCTGCACAAGAGACAGGAGTAGAAATTGTCCACTTTGAAGATCAAGATAAGTTGGATGAAGCCGTACCCAACCTACTTGATGCTTGGGAAGAGGACATGTGTGAAAACGGACAGTGTGAAGCAGCTAAAAGTGTAGTTGCCGATATAAGAAAATTTATGGATTCTAATGATGAATGAGAATAAGACACCCCTTAAGGCGTCCTATTCTGCCAATGCCCCGCAGCACTGTCGCGGGGCTAGGCTACTGCTGGCCTTAAATAACGTAGTTATTAAGCTGTCCAACATTATGCTATGTGTATCTGGGCTTAGTGTTGTTGTCATATTAATCATAGGTGCAGCAGATACCGTGGGACGTGCGTTCTGGAACAAGCCAGTGGTAGGCGCCGTCGAGATCAGCGAAGCGTTACTCGCTGTTTCAATATTTTCTGCCCTTGCCTATGCACAGAAGCAAGGAAGCCATGTAGCTGTAGATATCTTTAGTAGCAACTATGGACCACGGCTGGCACGCTGGGCGAGGAAGTTAATTCTCACCGTAACATTGGTGGTGCTGGGCTTTCTTTTATGGCGCACAGGTATCACAGCCTATGAAGGATGGCTAAATAACGAAGTGTCCGCTGGTCTATTCCGAGTGCCAATCTGGCTTGCAAAAATAGTAGCCGCAGCTGGCTTACTTGTCGCCTGCATGGAGTGTGTACGTGAATTAATGTGGGCTATGGCACAGAAATTAGATAGTTCTAATAAGCATTCTGTCGGTGCGACGGATATCGAAAATTAAACAATGGATGGCTTATGATGGATCCCACTCTAGTAGCCACGTTCAGTATATTCGTCATGCTCGGGCTGATGGCGCTCGGCATTCCGGTAGCTGTTGCAATGCTACTGGTTTCGGGCACCGGAATGATGCTGGCCGTTGGGCCAAACTATACTCTAACAACATTTCAAACACTGCCATACAATACCGCAGCTAACTATACGTTTGCTGCTATACCCATGTTCGTTATGATGGGATTAATCGCGGGTTCTACTGGCATTGTTAAAGATATTTATCAAGCAGCAAATATGTGGCTTGCCAAAGTTCGCGGTGGGCTTTATATGGCTACAGTCATTGCCGCGGCAGGATTTGGCGCCGTTAACGGATCGACTATCGTTGGGGCTGCGCTGTTTACACGCATTGCACTGCCAGAGATGATTGCTCTCGGCTACAATAAAGGGGCGGGGATCGGGTGTATTATTGGGGCTGGCACTTTTGCAGCTATGATTCCACCTTCCATAACAATCGTCCTCTACGGTGTGCTGACTAGCGAGTCCATTGGCCAGCTATTAATGGCGGGTATCGTACCTGGTATTTTAACCGGTGTTGTTTACCTGCTAGGCATTGCTGTCTTGGCACGTGCCAAGCCTAGCTGGACACCACCGCCAGTCAAAAAATACCCACTTAGGGAGCGCCTGAGAAGTCTGAAGGGTGTTTGGCCTATTGGATTTGTTTCTTTCTTGGTAATTGGCGGTATTTATTCTGGCCTTGTTTCACCTTCCGCTGCAGGGGCAATTGGCGCTTTCGGTGTGCTTCTCGTCGGTTTGGTGTTACGCCGCTTAAGCAAGAGCGAGCTAGTTAGTAATGTGGCTGATGCCGCTCTTATTACTGCTGCCTTGTTTTTCATTGTTATGGGTGGGACAGCCTTTTCTCGCCTGCTCCTTGTGACCGGGTTCATTGATGTCCTTCTGGAGTTTGTCAATAACCATGGATTCGAGCCTTGGATGGTCATTCTGTCTTTAGTTGGCATTTACATTGTGCTTGGCATGCTTATGGATCCAATTTCAATGATGGTGATGACGGTTCCCATCGTTCATCCTCTTGTAGAGGGACTTGGATACGATCCAATCTGGTTTGCGATTGTTATGGTCAAACTAATCGAGCTGTCCTGTATGACACCTCCTGTTGGAATTAATCTTTTTGCTGCAATTAGCGCAGCGAACGGTCAAGTGGCGACTAAAGAAGTTTATTTTGGCGTACTCCCGTTTGTAGTTCTTGAGCTAATAGTTCTTGCGCTTTTGCTCTCTTTGCCAGAGATTACCTTGTTGCTCCCTAAAATAATGATGGGCTAGGAATTATATATGGGTAACTTTTTATTTAAACCTTATAAGATGCGAGAATTGCTAATCGACAATAGGATCGTTGTATCTCCTATGGCCCAGTATTCTGCCGATAATGAAGGGCGTGCTGGGGACTGGCATTTCATGCACTTGGTCAATTTGGCGGTTTCAGGCGCGGGACTACTCATTCTTGAAGCAACGGCCGTCGAGCCCCGTGGGCGTGTTAGCCCTAACTGCCTAGGGCTCTGGTCAGATACACACATTCCCAGACTGCAAAGGATTATCGAGTTCGCGCGTTGCCATGGCACCACCAAATTAGGTATTCAGCTAGCTCACGCTGGACGCAAGGCCTCGGTCTGTCCACCTTGGCTTGGAGGAAAGGGGCTCTTACCCGATGAGGGCGGGTGGGAACTCATCGGAGCATCGGACTTGCCTTACCCTGGAAGGCCTACCCCATTGCCACTAGACGATGCCGGGCTATTGGAAATCAAGCAGCGCTATATAGAGGCGGCCATGCGAGCAGAGAAACTCGGGTTTGACCTAATCGAGTTACATTGTGCTCATGGGTATTTGCTTAATTCTTTCCTCTCGCCTCTTAGCAATAGCAGGAATGATAAATATGGTGGCGACATTGAGGGACGGATGCGCTATCCACTAGAGGTCTTTCGAGCGGTCCGCGCTGTTTGGCCAGAACATAAGCCGCTTGGAGTGAGGATATCGGCTACCGATTGGGTGCAGGGCGGCTGGGATACTAAAGACTCGGTCATCTTCGCTCGCGAACTTAAAGAGCTTGGGTGTGATTATATCGCTACGTCTAGCGGGGGGATCTCTCCCGATCAGAAAATAACTGTTTATTCGGGCTATCAAGTACCCTTTGCCGAACAAGTCCGTCACGAAGCTGGCGTCCCCACAATGGCCATGGGACATATTATGCATGGTCCGCAAGCTAACGAGATCCTTTCCCTAGGCCAAGCTGATCTTATAGCTATTGGGCGAGGCATGACCTATAACCCTCGCTGGGCTTGGCATGCCGCTGAGGCCTTAGAAGCTGAAGTTAGTTTCCCTCCGCAGTACGCGAGAAGCTCGCCCTCCCTGCGAAAATTGCCACGGTGAGCGGCTGAGCTACTAATTTATGGAGGATGCGCAGTGCCTTATGAACTTTACGCCATACGCTATGCAACTAATCAAGAGCGATTGAGGCACCAGAACTTTATAGGAATGAAAGCAGATCCTCATGATGCGGCATTACCGATGGATTTCTTCGTCTGGCTCGCGGTAGGACACGACCGTACAGTATTAATCGATACCGGCTGTAATGAACAGACCTGTAGGAAACGAGGCCATGAATTCTTACGTTGTCCGACAGATGGGCTACGCAGCGTCGGTGTTGAGCCGCATGAAGTAGATACTGTTATTGTCACCCATTTGCATTGGGATCATGCAGGCAACTTCGATAAATTTCCTAACGCGGTATTTCATGCCTGCCCCGTCGAAATTCAACATGCTGTTGGTCCATGCATGTGCAACTCCTTCATGAAAACAGCTTATGATGTGGAACATGTCTGTTCATTTGTACGGTTGCTATATGAGAGGCGCGTTGTTTACCACCGTGGTGTGAAAGAAGTCGCCCCTGGGCTATATATCCATGAGACTGGCGGACACACACCCGGCCTTCAGTTTGTTACCGTACCGACTAAGCGAGGTCGCGTCGCGATTGCTTCGGATGCGATGCATTATCTCGATAACATGTTCCTGGAACGACCTTTTCCAGTAGTCCATGATGTGCCTTCCTATTTTGCTGGGATCGATGCGGTCAGGGCGGCTGCAGACAGCGTAGAACATATTGTGCCGGGACATGATCCGGCTGTTATGAGAGCTTATCCGGCTGTTTCGTCTATGACTCAAGGCATTGCTATACGCCTTGATGTAATGCCCAACCTTGCTTTAGAAGCAAATCATTCTCCACATTGAGGTGACTAGGCTATGCAAAATTATTATTGTCCTACAAAAATTCTAATGGGGGCCGGTGTTCATGCTCAGGCGGCACAAATAGTAAAGATGCTCGGGGCAGAGCGGGTACTGATTATAGCTGACGGAGCCTTACTGGAAAGTGAAGTCTTTTCTGGTATTACTCAGGTATTGGATGAGGATAATATTGGTTGGGCCTTGTTTACGGAAGTAGAGCAGGACCCGAGCGATACAACAGTAGAGAAAGCGCTTGCCGTCTGCCAAGATAATAAGTCATCAGCACTAATCGCTCTTGGTGGGGGTAGTGCTATTGATGTTGCAAAAGCAGTAGGCATCTTGATGACGAATGGAGGTAGAATTCATGATTATGAAGGTATTCGTAAATTTGAGGTAAAGCCGTTACCGCTCGTGGCTGTGCCAACCACCGCGGGGACTGGTTCAGAAGTTTCGGGCTCCTGTGTCATAACTGATTCTACACGTCATCTGAAGATGTCTATCCGCCATGCAGAGCTAAATCCGGCTTCAGTTGCTCTTCTTGACCCTTTGGCAGTAAAGACGTTACCAGCACATGTTGCCATGCATGCAGGTATGGACGCATTCGTTCATGCTTTCGAGTCTTATATCTCACTTAACGCCAATCCTATTACGGATGCGATGAATTTGCATGCGCTGGAATTACTGTCTAGTAATTTGCTGCCATTCGTTGCGAATCGGTCAAATGAGGAAGCCGCACTGAATATGCTGTGTAGTTCCTCTCTTGCTGGCATGGCCTTTGGCATTACCGGCCTTGGTAATGTACATTGTATTTCCCGCTTTATTGGCGCTTATTTTCATTTGTCGCATGGCCTTTCCAATGCGCTCTGTCTTCCTCACGTTGCAGAATTTAATCGTATTGCTGTGCAGGAAAAGTATGCTCGGCTGGCAGAAACCTTCGGTTGCGACGTGCGTGGATTACCAGTCAGAGATGCTGCGGTTCATACGGTTCGGTTCATTCAGCAGCTCTGCGCGGACCTTGATGTTCCACCGCGCCTGAGGGAGGTTGGCGTGCAAAAAGAGAAGTTTGAAGAAATTGCTAAGCTTTGCCTGGAAGCAAATTATAATCGATGGAACCCGCGCTATACTAGCCAAGCAGATTTTCTTCGAACTTTAAATGAAGCTTACTGAATCTAAGATATGTTGTAAATAAGCAACCGTTGAATAATAATTAAGGTTTTAAACATGCCGAATGTAACGATTTTTGCCTCGGACAAGTGTGCATTGAATAAAAGTTCCATCGATGGGTTTATGAAGGAGTGCACCAATATATGCACCGGAACATTGCAAGCCGAAATTGATAAAGTTCACATTATATTCGTTGATGTCTTAGGCTTTACCGGCAGAGAAGCATACATTGAGGTGAAATATAGAGAGAATGATTTACGTACTCCTGAGTTAATGCGGCAATTTATGAATTTGTTGGATGAAACCTTTAACCGTTTTTTTTTACAGCAACCTAGAATACGATGTTTTTCTTATTCTAGTGAAAATATATTTGCTAGAAATTAAAGGTTTTTTAGAGCCGCGTACTAACTTTGTGGAGAGCCAAGATGAAACAGGTTGCCAGTGTTTATCATAGGAAGGTTGGAAACATTCTAGTAAGCGCCATTTGCGATGGTTATCTTGATACTTCTTATGGCATATTTCAAGGTATTACCCCACAAGAAGGCGAAAAGCTGATGGCCGATGCTTGCTTGCTTTCGCCTCCGCGTATCTCGGTCAATGCGTATTTGGTTAGATGCCAAGGCCGCGTCGCACTGATAGAGACCGGCTCCGGCAATAGCATGGGGCTGACACTTGGCTACCTAGCAGATAATATAAGAGCGGCGGGCCTTGCTCTAGAGGATATAGAAAAGGTACTGTTGACGCATATGCACCCTGATCATTCTAATGGCTTGACTACGGATGAGGGCGCACGTATCTATCCCAATGCTGAAATTGCTTTGCATGAAGATGAGTTTCGCCATTGGACAAGCGATGCTGAGATGGCGCGTGTTGAGCTACGCAAGCAAGATCGATATTTCCGCGCTGCGCGTAAGCATCTTCAAGCATACAAAGATCAACTATCGCTTTTTACAGAGGGCGAGGTCTTTCCTGGCGTTATGGCCATGCCTATAGCTGGGCACACCCCCGGGCACACGGCTTACCTTATCGCCTCCGGTAATGATGCGCTCATGATCTGGGGGGACCTCGTCCATGTACCGAATATACAACTGACACGACCAGATGTAACATTAGATTTTGATAGCGATCCTCAGGCTGCTTGTACAACGCGCAAGCGCATACTGGATATGGTTGCTGCTGATCAATTGCTAGTCGGCGGAATGCATCTCGATTTCCCCGGCTTTGGCCATATTTCTCGGGAGGGTGCAGGCTACCGATTCCATCCCGAGCCTTGGAAACCATTGATTTAAAGAGCGAGTGTAGGCCTGGAAATAGGTCGACGAGTAGATTGAAGGTTTTCTGCGTTGCGCTCCTGCATGAACAGGTGCGCTTCCTGCATTATCCAGTCTATAAATAGGTTCAGGGCTGTAGGCAGTGACTCGCTTTCAGGAAAAATGAGGGTATATGTCTTTTCATTTTTTAGTACGTAGGGAGATGGTTGAACCAGCTCTCCTGACTCAAGTTCAGGTTCAACATAAAATTTTGGAACGAGCCCAACTCCCATTCCGGAGCGCACAGCTTCTATTATATTTGCGTAGGAGTCATAACGTGGCCCAGATGCTGGGTTTGAATGTCTAATATGGGTTTGGGAAAACCAGCGCTTCCATGCATCATCACGGCTAGCCTTATGTAATAACGCAATTTTTAAGACGTTATCGTGCCATGATAAGGCATCAAAATGCTTCGGGCTAATCACAGTTATCAGCTCCTCACTGAAAAGAGTCTGCTGTCGTAGCTCGGCCCATTTTGGGTCTTCAAAATGGATCGCTGCGTCGAATTCGGACTCTTGAAGATTAGCAGGATCTACCTGTCCAATAATATTTATTGTTATATCGTTATTAACGCAGCAGAAGTTGTTTAGACGAGGCAATAGCCATTTATTTGAGAAGGTAGGTAGTACCGCTATTCTTAGTTCTTTTCGCTCTTTATCATAACCTATGATTGACTTTGTCTCTTTTTCGAGATCATCAAGTATTTTACATACTTCTATCGAGTAGTTGTAGCCAGCTCTGCTTAAGACAACACGACCATGTGCCCGATCAAATAATTTTATACCTAAATAGTCCTCTAGCTTAGTGATTTGTTTGCTAACTGCGCTTTCTGTTAGACATAGCTCATTCGCGGCGCGTGATACCCCCCCCAAGCGAGCAACGGCTTCGAAGGTGATCAGTGCGGTTGTGCTTGGAATGCACCGTTTCATTCATTATCTCCGTTTTTTCATAGCGCGAATCATATTTTTTGCTCTGCTGATTTATTGTTATAAAACAGCTGTTCGCTTTGCTTGGTTGGTTTCTTTAATGCATTGGATTTGATTTTCGATATACTTTTCTTGGGTTAAGTATGTTTTGTATGCTACCGCTAACGAAGCCGCAAGGTCAGGGCGAAGGTCGTTCAACTTAAGCGCAGCTTGGCCCTCTGGGATGCTGCTAATTATATGCACGGGAGTTGAAAATATTTTTTCGGCTATCTCTATAGCAAGGCCCAGCTGTTTTGCTGTATAATTTTCATGTGCTGAGGTTTTTATTTTCCTTTCTTCTCTATGAATGGGGGCAATTACACGTATATCCGCAGTTAGGTTGGAAAGCATCCTTATTATTTTATTTTTTTTAAATTCTGGAGGAATCATCAGTATAATGTTTATAGTGGCATAAGAATTTCCTGTGTCGTAGTAATTGAGCTGCTCCCCATTGTAATTAGATAGCGTTCTTAACTCCGGTTTTGATATTGCCATCATTTCTATACACATTGCTAGCTCGCTGTATTTATTAAAAGAGTGTAGCTTTTCTTTTATTTTCGAGGGTGACGCCAATTAGTATATAGGCAATTGGTCTAAGTGGCCTTTATCCTAGGGTTTCACGGTGTAGCAGGATTTTGCTAACTCTCTATGCTGCAGTGCATAGAGAAGGAGGGTAACAAGAGGGTGCGAACTCTTCACCGGTACTAATCGCTGCTCAAGGATGAAAGAATATTTGTAATGACCTAGCGGTTTCTGCACAGGTCAGGCCGCTAATTCGCACGCACGGGCGTACGCTTCAGCTGGCGTTTTCATGCCCAGCGCCTGATGAGGGCGCCGGTGGTTGTAAAACTGGACCCAGTCCCCGATCACGCGCATGGCATGCTGCAACGTCTCGAAGCGATGACGATGCACGCACTGCTCTTTCAGCGTTCGTATCAGGCTCTCGACCATGCCATTTTGCTGCGGGCAGTGGTGTAATGACCCCCTGGTTTCTGCACACCCTACGCGGCTAATGCCGGGTGTGCTCGGGGTGCCACATAGTCCAGAGA
>NZ_MCAP01000028.1:0-13490 GCF_001858555.1 Salinicola sp. MIT1003 | reverse complement strand
CTAATTTTCAGCTCATCTCCATAGGCCAATCTCGGTACGTCACACTTGGGCGCGCACGGAACGATAAGGTCAAAGATCAGACATATCCAAGCAAGATTAGGGGCATCGAGATGCTGATACCGCGGGTCACCACACCTCTGATACAGGATTCGGCTATACAACAGGCCGGCTTTCTTCAAAGCAATTCAGGTGTTACAACCGGTGTGTAAAGAGGTGCTAGAGAACTAGCACCTGGCTAATAAGAAGTCCAGGCAAGTATCACTACCTCGATACCTCGAGAAGATTCACGGTACCCTTGATACAGCCCCGTCTCTGAGGAGAGTGCATGTCAGCGTGTATCTATAAGCCTTGGTCAACCTATCTAGCCGCGCTTTTGGCCGGCTGCTTATCAACGCTGAGCTTTGCACCCTTCCACTTCTGGTGGTTAGGACCACTTGCCGTAGCACTGATGTACCTGGGTCATCATCAGCTGAGCACGGTACAGGCAACGCTGCACGGCTGGCTCTTCGGGATCGCTCTATTCGGTACAGGCACCAGTTGGGTCTACGTCTCGATTCACGACTACGGATATACCGGTGTTCCTCTGGCAATTGTTCTGACTGGATTATTCGTAGCCGTGCTGGCTCTGTTTCCCGCCATTTTCTTCGGGCTCTATCGTCACTTCACTTCATCTCGGCTGGCATTCCTGAGTTTTGCTGGGACCTGGGTGCTGGCCGAAGCTTTTCGTAGCTGGGCATTCACCGGTTTTCCATGGCTACTGTTGGGTAGTGCTCAAGTAGATTCGCCCATAGCGACATGGGCGCCTATTGGTGGGGTTTATTTGCTGTCACTAATCGTCGCTTTGACGGGGACATTGCTAGTCGAGTTTTTTCGGCGACGCTGGTGGGCTGTGGTGCCCATCGCTATGCTCTGGCTCGCTGCACTGGTAATGCCAGGCCAGTGGACCCACAAGGCCGCCGATCCATTGCGGTTCGCGTTAATTCAGGGCAACTTACCTCAACTCGATAAGTGGAGCTCAGAGGGCCAGCGTAACGCACTGGAGGTTTATGCTCGGTTGACCCACGAACTACCCATAAACGCCGATGTCATTGTCTGGCCTGAGACGGCACTGCCAATGTTTGCGAATCAGGCTCGCCCCTATCTTGAACGCCTGCAGGCTTCACTTCCTCCTGGTACAGCGCTTCTCACCGGTATCGTTCAAGGTGACCGCGACGAGCATTACTACAATGCCATCATCGGCACCGGGGCGGTGCAGGGCGAGTATCGCAAGTCCCACCTGGTTCCCTTCGGTGAGTTTCTTCCCCTGGATTCCATGCTGCGCGACGTGATAGATTTTTTCGACCTTCCGATGTCGGACTTCAGCGCCGGGGCTGAATCGCAGCCGCCGATTTTTACCCACGACGTCGCTATCGGGAACGCTATCTGCTACGAGATCGTCTATCCCGATTTGGTCGCCGAGCGCGCCCGAAACGCCAAAGTGTTGCTTACGGTCTCCAACGACACCTGGTTTGGTCGCTCGATCGGACCTTTGCAGCACCTGCAGATGGCGAGGCTCCGGGCGCTCGAGAACGGTCGTTATGTAATACGCGCGACTAATAATGGTGTTACCGCGATCATCGACGATCAAGGTAATCTGCGACAGCGCGGCCCACAGTTTGAAGCAACAAGCGTCATCGGCGAAGTCACACCCATGACTGGGCTGACACCGTTCAGCCGCGTTGGTAGCTGGCCAACCTGGCTGCTTGCCGCTCTGTTGGTGCTACCAGGAATCAGAGAAAGCATTCTTCGCCGGCGGACATATTACTGATAACGCAACGAATTTTACTGGGCGCCTCGTCTATCTCTGATATATCCCGTTCAAACTCCGATGTCGAAATATATTCATTCTTATAGGTTAAGCGGAACGAACCCATGTCTTCCCAATGCCAACGCTGCGCTCAAGCCTGACTGCACCGGCTCGATACCGGCTTCGACCTCCTCGAGCGATAGCCCTTGAGCGGCCAGCGCCTGCAGGCAGACCAGCACCGGTACACCCTGCTGGCGCAGGGCGTTCCACCAGGGCGCGTTGGGGTTTTCCTCGAGTGACGGCTCGGCAATCCGCTCGCGATAGGCTGCAGATTTCAACACGCATGGCGTCGCCGGCCCGGCAACGACGACCACGGCGCGACACGCCACCTCGGCCTGTGACATCAGATTAAGCGTTCGCACCAGCCGCATGACACCGCCATGCACTCGATCCGTCGCATCGGCCGCACTGGAAATCTGAAAGAGCCCATGACAGGTCTCGCCGGGCGCGGGAAGCCACTGATCGACCGACTGCCCCACGGGCAGCGGTGAACCGGGGATCGCCAGTTCGGCATTAC
Organism: Salinicola sp. MIT1003; assembly: GCF_001858555.1. Taxonomy (NCBI): domain Bacteria; kingdom Pseudomonadati; phylum Pseudomonadota; class Gammaproteobacteria; order Oceanospirillales; family Halomonadaceae; genus Salinicola; species Salinicola sp. MIT1003. The sequence goes on along the minus strand of NZ_MCAP01000028.1, from coordinate 11,127 downwards.
CGGGTTTGCCTCGAATCAGCCCCAAAGAGTCGAGCCACTGCGATGAGGGGTAATTGTGCATTTTGACCTCCTTTTAGATCTTATAAAAATAACGATATTCAGTAAATGAATATAAGTTATCAACTGCGATGCCGAGAGTTCATTTTCAGCTCATCCCCATGACCCAATCTGTCGCCATCGAATCAGGAGCGCGGCCAATGTGGGCAGGAGCTAAGGGGAAGTTGATGCAGTCGAGGCGAGTCCAGTGGATCATGATACTGGCATTGCTCGGCGTTGCCACGCTGGCCATGGCGCAGGATCCGTTCGGACAACAGGGCGACTTCCTGCCGCCGGATCAGGCCTTCGAACCGACGCTGATACAAGATGGCGACGAGGTGGAAATCGACTGGCAGATCGAGCCCGGTTACTACCTCTATCGCCATAGCTTCTCTGCTCAGGCCGATGATCGCGAACTGTCGCTCGATATCCCCGAGGGGGAGACCATCGAGGACGAGTACTTCGGTCGTTCCGAGATCTATCGTCATGCGTTGCACATGACCACGCAGCCCGGGGAAGCCGATACCCTCACCCTTCATTGGCAGGGTTGCGCCGATGCCGGCCTCTGCTATCCCCCCCAGCAGCGAACCTTCGATCTGGAGTCGGTTGCCGCTGCCTCGGGGAGCAGCACCACCGACGCGAACGCGCTGGGAACGGATGCCTCGGCCGATGCGCCGAATGCGTCATCCGCGACACCAGCCTCTGTCGCGACAAGCCCCACCACTCAGCCTCAGAAAGACGCGGCGATGGCGGAAGATCAGCAACTGGCGGCGCAGCTCGCCGGTGGCAACTGGATCTGGACGCTGGCAGCGTTCTTCGGCATGGGGTTGCTATTGACCTTCACGCCCTGCGTGTTGCCGATGATCCCCATTCTCTCCAGCCTGATCGTCGGCCAACGTCGCAGCGGGGAGAATCCGCGTGCCGCCGGCTTCGTGCTTTCGCTCGCCTACGTTCTCCCCATGGCTGCAACCTACGCGATACTGGGCGTGGCCGCGGCCATGGCCGGCGCCAATTTGCAGATGCTGTTCCAGAATGTCTGGTTCATCGGCATTTTCTCGGTGCTGTTCGTGGTACTGGCACTCGCCATGTTCGGTGCCTTCGAGCTCGAACTGCCGCGAGCGCTGCGTCAACGTCTGGATGCGGGACTGTCGAAACAGCGCGGCGGCCGATTCAAGGGCGTCGCCGTCATGGGGGTGCTCTCCGCCCTGCTGGTCGGCCCCTGCATGACCGCTCCTCTCGCCGGCGCCCTGCTCTTCATCGCCGAAACCGGCAATCCGTGGCTGGGCGGTGCGGCACTGCTCGCGCTGGGTCTCGGCATGGGCGCCCCGCTGGTGCTGATCGGCACGCTCGGCAGCCAGTTGCTGCCCAGGCCCGGCGCCTGGATGACCCGCGTCAAGGCACTGTTCGGCTTCGTGCTGCTGGGCATGGCGATCTGGTTCGTCGCCCGAATCCTCTCGGATGCCCTCGTTCTTGGCCTGTGGGGCGCGCTGGGCCTGGGGGTAGCGATCTCTCTTGTCACCATGGCGCGGGGTAACGGCACGGGTGGCATTCTGCCCCAGTTCTCCACCGCCAGTGCCGCCATCATCGGTCTGTGGAGCACGTTGATCCTGATCGGTGCCGCCGGTGGTGCCAAGGATCCGTGGCGGCCATTGTCGGTCTACGTCCCGAGCGGTGTGGCAGCGGCCTCAAAAGACGCCAGCGAGTCCGGGCCTATCGCGTTCGACGACGTGAAGGATCTGGCCACGCTCGAACGCCGCGTCCAGGCAACCGCCAACAGCGGCCAGATGACACTGGTCGAATTCACCGCCGACTGGTGTGTCTCCTGCGAAGTCATTGAACAGGAAGTGTTCAGCGACCCGACCGTCAAGAAGGCGCTCCAGGACGTGCAGCGACTGAGTATCGACGTCACGGATTACGACAACGAGGATCAGGCGATCATGCAGCACTTCGGCATCGTCGGTCCGCCGACGCTGATGTGGTTCGGCCCCGACGGTCAGGAGCAGCGCAGCGCCCGCATCATCGGTGAACTGGATGCCGAGGCCTTTCTCGACCGCTACGCACAAGCCAAACAGCGCGCCAACGAGTCCACGGAGGGCTGACCATGAATCCGCTCGATCGCAGTATCGCTCTGGGGCCGCTGGGCGTGAGTCTGGGTCAGCTTCTGCTGGCCCTGGCCATGGTCGTCGCCCTGATCGTGGGTGCCTGGATGGGCCGTCGTCGACAGGTCAGCGTCGGCGATGTTCTGTTCAATGCGTTGCTGATCGGCGTCATCGGCGCACGCATCGTGTTCGTGGCCCGCTACTGGCAGAGCTACGACACGTTCTGGTCCTGGCTAGACATCCGGGATCGCGGGTTCGAGCCGCTGGCCGGGCTGGCGATCGCTTTCGTTTATCTGGCCTGGCGTTTCTGGCGGCAGCCGGCCATGCGTCGTCCCCTGGGTGCAGCGGTTCTCTCCGGTGCACTGGCGTGGTCGATGACTGCTGGCGCCCTGGCGCTGATGGCGCCCCGCGGGGCGAGCCTGCCCTCGATCCCGCTGGCAGATCTCGATGGCTCGCCGGTGGCTCTCCCCACCGTGCTGCAGGAAGCCGACCGGCCCATGGTGGTCAATCTCTGGGCGAGCTGGTGTCCGCCCTGTCGTCGCGAGATGCCGATGCTGGAACAGGCCCAGCAGGCACGGGACGACGTGTCGTTCGTGTTCGTCAATCAGGGCGAGAGCGTCGACGCCGTCGAGACGTTCCTGCACCGGGAGTCCCTCTCGCTCGATCATCTCTATCGCGATCCGGACATGACGTTCGGTCGAGAAGTGGGGGCGATGGCCATGCCGACCACCCTCTACTACGACGCCGACGGTCAGCTCGTCGATACCCACTTCGGTGAGCTTTCCCGTGCCACGCTCGATCGCAGTCTCGAGCGCTTCACCCCATGACGGTCCAGACGCGCTTTCAACCCGAGCGCTTCACTCGACCTTCCCGCTAGACATTAACAAACGGAGACGACACCGATGCAAAATCACGCCCCCCGAATGATGCCACTACGGCTCGCGCTGCCATTGGCCGCCGGTATTGCCCTGGCGGCGAGCCTGCCCGCCGCCGCCGACGACTGGCCGGCGCCGATCCAGACACTCGAGCAGCAGGGCCTCACCATTCACGGTGAATTCGATGCCCCCGGCGGACTCAGGGGTTACGCCGCCAGCGTGCGCGGTCAGTCTGTCGCGGCCTTTCTGACGCCGGACGGAGAGCATGCCGTCGTCGGCACGCTGATCGACGCCCAGGGCCGGGACGTCTCCGCCGAGCCGCTGGAACAGCTCGTCGATGGACCCAAGAATGCCGAGCTATGGAAGGCAATGGCGGGCCACCATTGGGTTCGCGAAGGCGATACCGATGCATCGCGCGTGGTCTACACCTTCAGCGATCCCAACTGTCCCTACTGCCGCAAGTTCTGGCAGGACGCTCAGCCCTGGGTCGAAAACGGTGATGTCCAGATTCGTCACCTGATGGTGGGGATTCTGAAAGCGGACAGCCCCGAGAAAGCCGCCGCGATCCTGGCCGCCGACGATCCCAGCGCCGCGATCGCCGAACACTATCGCACCGGCGCCATGCCGAACAGCGAGGGAACCGATCAGAGCGAGCAGTGGGTCAGCGACAACACGCAAGTGATGCGCGACGCCCAGCTGTATGCCACTCCGGTGATTTTCTATCAGGACGACGATGGCGAGGTGCACAAGGTCATGGGCGCACCCACCCCGGACAAGCTGCACACCATCATGGGTAGCGACTCGCCCTGAGCTTTCCTGTCCACCCCTGCTTATCCACCTCCTGCTCACCCGTCCTTACTCATCCGCACGGACGAATCAGGCCAGGGGCAGTGAGAGGGTGACGCGCAGCCCGATACCGTCGCCGGAGGTGAGCCGCAGGCTCCCGCCAGCCCGGGTAGCGATCGCCTCGACGATGGATAACCCCAGGCCGCTACCCTGAGGATGATTGCCGCGATGAAAACGCTCCGTCAGGCGGGCGATCTGCTCGGGCGGAATGGTTTCGCCCTGGTTGAAGATGTCGATCACGGCCAAGCCGTTCATCCGCTGCGCTTCAATCTCGATCGGGGTGTCAGGCAAACCGTGCCGCATGGCATTCTCGAGCAGATTGCGCAGCGCAATCACCAGCAACTCCCCGGATAGCGCGACATGAAGTCGGTCGACTGATGCGCGCCAGTGGCACCGTTCACGACTGCCCGTCTCCACCATCGCAGCCTCCAGGGCCTCTCCCAGCCGCGTAGGGTCGACACACCCCCGCGCGACCTCATCGCTTTCCATGCGTGCCAGCAACAGCAACTGGTCGAGCGTCTTCGTCAGCCGCCCCACCCCCGCCTCCGCCTGCTGCATCGCCTGTTGATGGGGATCGCCGCCGACGCGTCGCGCAATCTGAAGATGGGTCCGAATCGCGGTCAGCGGTGTGCGCAGCTCATGCGCGGCATCGTCGGTAAAGCGCTGCTCCAACTCCAGCATGCGCCGGGTGCGCGCAAGCAGGGTGTTGAATCCATCGATCAGTGGGCGAATTTCCCCCGGCAAACCGCGGATCGGCAGTGCCGAGAGATCGTCGTGATCGCGTGACATCAGGCGCCGCTGCAGCCTCGACAGCGGCGACAGACCCCGGGTCACGCCCCACCACAGCGCGATCAGACTGCCGATCGAAGCAAACAGAAAGGGATAGAATGCGGCACGGCGTACCTGGGCCAGCAACGACTCCCGCTCACGCAGGCGATCCGCCACGGTGATGCGCTTGTCGTCGTCGACCAGGGTATAGACGCGCCAGCGCTGGCCGTTGTGATCGCGGTAGCTGTAACCTTCGTCATCGACTGCGAGAACATCGTTCATCTCCGGGTGCGTACCCGCCACCACCTGACCGCGCAGCGACGACACGCGGCAGGCGACGCCCTCGAGCGCAGGGATGGTCGACGTCTCGCCCATTTCTCCATCCCAGGCCGCCGCCGGCACGCGATCGAGCAGGCCGGCCACCATTCGCGCCGACTGTGCCAGACGCTGATCCAGCGAACGCTCGAGCTGGGTCGAGAGATCGCGCATCGACCACGCCGCCGTCAGCCCCCACAGCAGCATCAACGTGATCCCAAGCGTAGCGACGAGACGCAGCCGCAGGCTCATGAGGGCGTATCGCCATGCAGTCGCTCGTCGGCGGGAAGCGCACCGAGACGGTAGCCGACGCCCCGGACCGTCTCGATCACTTCGCGTCCCAGCTTGCGACGCAACTGGTAGATATGCACGTTGAGGGCGTTGCTCTCGATCTCGTCATCGATGCCGTAAAGGCGATCCTTCAACTGGTCGGCGCTCAGGATCCGCCCACGCGCGCGCATCAGCGCCTCCAGCAGCATCAGCTCGCGACGCACCAGCGCCACCGGTGCGCCATCCAACGTCACGCTGCGAGCGACGGGGTCCAGCGCCAGGCGCCCGTGGCGAAGGGAGCGGTCGACCTGCCCGGCGCTGCGGCGCAACAGCGCCTGCAGCCTTGCCGTCAACTCATCCAGATCGAACGGTTTGACCAGATAATCGTCGGCTCCGCCCTGAAGCCCTTCGACACGACTGGCAACGGCGTCTCTCGCCGTCAGCATCAGTACCGGCATGGCAATACCCGCACGACGCCACTGTTGCAGCAGCGTCAGACCATCGCCATCGGGCAAACGGCGATCGAGCACCGCGGCATCGTAGTCGATTACGGACAACGCCCCGCGTGCACCGTCCAGCGTGGTCACGATATCGACGACGAAGTCGCTCAGCGCCAGTCCCGCTTCGATGCCTGCCGCCACCGGTGCATCGTCCTCGACGAGCAATACGCGCATGTTTATTCCGTTTTCTACCCGATCCATTCCCGCCACAGTCTGGCGGACGGCGATGATGTCAGGATGAGTTCGCCCTTCAGTGAGCGGGGGAAAGCCGACGCGCCAGCCACCACCCGGCCACCATGGCGATCAGGAACAGCGCCAGCGGCCAGCTCAGCCCCGCCAGCGAGGCGACCGCCGGTCCCGGGCAATACCCTGAAAGCCCCCACCCGATACCGAAAAGTGCGGCACCACCCAGCAGTCGGGTATCGAGGTTACGGCGGGTGGGCAGCTGGAACCGGGATTCGAACAGCGGCATCTGGCGTCGCCAGACGAAGCGATAACCGATGAACGTGGTGATGACCGCTCCGCCCAGTACGAAGATCAGGGCCGGATCCCAGGCGCCGGCGACATCGAGAAAACCGAGGACCCGCGCCGGGTCGGTCATGCCGCTGATCGCCAGGCCGAGACCGAACAGCAATCCCGCCAAATAACCTGCCAGCATTTTCATGGCGCGCCTCCCAGCCAGTGACGCGACACGAACACGGTCAGCATGGCAACCAGCACGAAGACGAGCGTTGCGGCCATCGACCGGGGCGACAGACGCGCCAACCCGCAGACCCCGTGCCCGCTGGTGCAGCCGCTACCCAGGCCAGTGCCCAACCCGACCAGCAGGCCGGCGATCAACATCGTCGTCAGCCCCCTCGTCGGAGCACCGATCATCGCCCCGCTGTCGCCTGCCACATTGCCCCAGTCCAGACCAGCCAAGATCAGCAAGGCCGGCCCGGAGATGAGGCCTAGCAGAAACGCGACACGCCAGGGCCTGTCCGCACCGCGCTCGAAAACCAGCCCGGAGAGGATCCCGCTGATACCGGCGATCCGTCCCAGCAACCCCATGAGCAGCGTGGCGGAAAGTCCGATGAGAACCCCGCCCAGCAACCCCTGCAACGCACTCAACGTTTCCATCTCGCTCCTCTTGCCATTATCTCCACCACTATCTCTACCACTATCGTCATCAGCCGGCAGTCACCGAATAACCGGGCGTCGGTGATTCGATACAGGGATGGCTCAATCGCCCCGCCCCGCGGCCATGCAGCTCGCACCAGGCATCGAAGGTGCTCAGGAAGACCCGGCCATTGAGCGTTTCGAGCAGTTCGGTGCGACTCAGCCGATCCATCACCGGGCCTTTCACTTCGGCGAGATGCAGCCCGATCTGCCGGGCCCGAAGACGCCGATTGAGCGCCTCGAGACTTTCCAGCGCCGTGGCGTCGATGACGTTGATCGCCTGGCAGGCCAATACCAGATCCCGCGGCGACGGATCGCGAGAAACCACTGCCGTGACCAGGTCTTCCAGGTGGCGGACGTTGGCGAAGTAGAGGCTCTCGTCGACGCGCAGAATGGCGACCCCGGCGTCGGTTTCCACGGCGTGGCGGCGGACGTTGCGAAAATGCTCGGTGCCGGGGATGCGACCGACTTCCGCGCTGTGCGGCCGACTGGTGCCATAAAGATGCAACGCCAGCGACATGGCGACACCGACCAAGATGCCCACGTCCACACCCAGCATCAGTGTCGCCAGCGCGGTCGCCGACATGGCGATGCCCTCGCCACGGGCATAGCGCCAGACACGCTTGAATGCCGCCAGATCGACCAGCGACACGGTGGCGATAACGATGGTCGCCGCCAGCGTTCCCATCGGCAATTGTCGCAGCCAGGGCGACAGAAACAGCATGGCCAACGCGATGCCCACGGCGGTGAAAGCACTGGAGGCCGGGGTGCGGGCACCGGCATCGAAGTTGACCACGGAACGGGAGAAGCCGCCGGTGATCGGCATGCCGCCGGTGAACGAAGCTGCCAGGTTGGCTCCGCCCAGCCCGATCAGTTCCTGGTCCGGGTCGACGCGTTCGCCGCGGCGCACCGCCAGCGCCTGGGCCACCGAGACCGACTCCACGTAGCCGACGATGCTGATCAGCACCGCCGAACCGATCAGTGATCGCCACAGCGCTGGCTCCCAGTCGGGCAGGGTCAAAGGTGGCAGTCCGGCGGGAATCTCGCCGATGACGGCGACACCATTACCGAGCCATCCCGCCGCACCGGCCACCAACGTCGCCAGCACGATGGTGGCGATCGGCGCCAGCTTGACCAGCACGCCCGCCACTCTAGTCGGCACCCGGCAGCGTTCCAGTGCGGATTTTCCCCACCGCCGTACCCACCACAACACCAGAAGCGAGCCCAGCCCGATGCTCATCGTCGGTGGACTGACATCCTCCAGCACGGAAGGTAGCTGAGACACCAGGGCCGGCAGCGTCGAGCCCGACAGATCGACTCCAAGTAGCTGCTTGAGCTGACTCGCCGCGATCAGAACGCCCGAGGCGCTGACGAAACCAGTCATCACCGGGTGACTCAAGAAGTTGACCAGAAACCCCAGCCGGCAGAGCCCCATGATCAGCAGAATGCCACCGGAAAGCAGCGCCAGTACCAAGGCCGCGGCGATATAGTCCTGCGACCCCGATTCGGCTACCTGCGACAATGCCGATGCCGTCATCAACGAGACGACCGCCATCGGGCCCACCGACAACGTCGTGCTGGTCCCCAACAGCGTGTAGACCACCAGCGGCACGAGGCTCGCGTACAACCCCACCACCGGGGGGAGTCCCGCCAGCATCGCGTAGGCCAGTGCCTGCGGAATCAGCATCAGCGCCACGATGACGGCCGCCAGCAGATCATCGCCCAGCCATTGGCCGTTGTAGCGCCGACCCCAGTCAAGGATCGGGAGCCAGCGTGCCAATCCGGCTTTGTGCGGCTGATTCATGATCTGCTGGCCTCGATCAAGTGCGCGCCTGCGGCTTGGCCAGCCATTCGTGCCCCTTGAGCATCAGATTCCAGTAGATGAAGGGGAGCTGCTGCGCCTTGATGTTCCAGCCGAGCCGGGTCGGCCGTGTCGCCTGATTGATCCAGGACGGGAACGTCGGCTGCAACTGGCCGCCGTAACCGAACTCCGCCAGCACCACGCGGCCTCGTTCGACCGTCAACGGACAGGCGCCATATCCCGCATAGCCGGAGGGCATCGACTTGCCATCGAGCACAGCCAACAGGTTGTCCGCCACTACCGGTGCCTGCTTGCGCACGGCGGCGGCCGTCTTGGCGTTGCCGGTACCGCTGGCGTCGCCGAGACCGAAGACATCACTGAAGTGGTTGTGCTGGAGAGTGTCGGCATCGAGATCGAGCCAGCCACCCTCGTTGGCCAGTGACGATTCGCGCACCAGCCGTGGGGCGCGCTGAGGCGGCACGACGTGAAGCATGTCGAAATCGGTCTCGATCTCTTCGCTGCTATCTTCGCTCGTGACGCAAAAACGCGCCTTCTGGGCCGGGCCGTCCACAGCGATGAGGTTCTGTTGGAACTGCTTGTGGATGCCGTAACGCTGAACGTATTCGTCCAGTGCCGGCACGAAGTCCGAGACACCGAACATCACACCGCCGGCATTGTGGAAATGGACATCGATGCCGTTCAGGACGCCCTGCTTCTCCCACTCGTGACAGGAGAGATACATCGCCTTCTGTGGCGCTCCGGCGCACTTGATCGGCATTGGCGGCTGGGTAAACAGCGCCTTGCCGCCGCGCATTGCCTGAACCAGCGACCAGGTGTAGGGCGCCAGATCGAAACGGTAGTTCGAGGTCACGCCATTCTTGCCCAGCGTCTCCTCGAGACCATCGATCGCCTGCCAGTCGATCTCGAGACCCGGCGCAACCACCAGCGCGCGGTATCCGAGTGTCGAACCGTTACCCAGCACGACCTGGCGGGATTCCGGCAGCAGCCGTTCCGCCGCGGCCTGATACCAGGTGACGAAGCTCGGCATCACCGAGTGCATCGAACGCCGGGTCTGCTCCGGAGTGAAGACACCACCGCCCACCAGCGTCCAGCCGGGCTGGTAGAAGTGATCCTGCGCGGGTTCGACGATAGCGATATTGAGATCGGAACGGCGTTTGTGCAGACTCGCGGCGACCGCGATGCCCCCTGCCCCACCGCCGATGATGACGATGTCATGGCGCTTGTCGTTCGCGGCTATCGACGGATTCGTGTCTGTCGATTCGTTCATGACTGTCGATTCGTTCATGACTAACTCCCGTTGGTAGATTCGGCGCGGCGCGGTATGGCCTGACGACGGCGCCTTCTCACTCCCATGCCGCGCCTTCGAGGGCATCGAGCGGGAATTTCAGATAGCGCTTGCCGTTGCTCTCCGGCTCGGGAAGGCGGCCACCGAGAATGTTGACCTGCAGGGCGTGCAGGATCAGCTTTGGCATCGGCAGTTCGCTATCGCGCTTCTCACGCAGCGCAACAAACTCAGCCTCGCTGCTGTCGCTCAAACGATGCTTGTTGGTCTCACGCTGCTCGCGCACGGTGCTTTCCCACTGCGGTTCGCGCCCGTCCGGCATGTAATCGTGGCCGGTGAACAGACGCGTCTCGTCGGGCAGCGCCAGGATCGCCTGGATCGAGTGCCACAGCTGATGGGCGCTTCCCCCGGGGAAGTCGGCACGGGCGGTGCCGAAATCGGGCTGGAACAGGGTGTCGTGAACAAAGGCCGCATCGCCGATCACATAGGTGATCGAGGCCAGCGTATGACCCGGTGAGTGCATCACCCGGCAATCGATCTCGCCAAGCTTGAAGGTGTCCCCCTCGCCGAACAGATGATCCCACTGGCTACCGTCGTCGCGTAAATCCGGCCAGTGGTAAATCGCCTTCCACAGCGCCTGCACCTGGGTCACCGGCCGGCCGATGGCGGTAGGGGCGCCGGTCTTGTCGTGCAGATAGCGCGCGGCGGAAAAGTGATCCGCGTGGGGATGGGTATCCAGAATCCACTCGACCCCGAGCCCTTCACGCTCGATATAGGCCAAAAGCTCATCGGCCTGGAATGTCGCCGTGGCGCCGGACTTCTCATCGTAATCGAGCACTGGATCGATGATCGCGCAGCGGCTCGTGGCGGGATCGCTGACGACGTACTGAATACTGAAGGTGCGAGGATCGAAAAAACCGGCGACATCGGGGAGACCAGTATCCTCATTGCCTCGTGATAGAGCGTAGGTGTTCATAAGAGCTCCTTGAAAGAACATGCCCCCAGGTTAGCTTAGAAATAATTCTAACGTTAGATCGTTTTTGAATATACCTAATAACCACGAAGATATTTCTATGCTTTTAGCGCATAAGCTTCATTTGCTAGGAAGAGGTAGATGCAACACCAGACGAAAACTGAATATCTGCCTTATTCCTAT
>NZ_MCAP01000027.1:0-15581 GCF_001858555.1 Salinicola sp. MIT1003 | reverse complement strand
GCTACGAGCTACGAGCTACGAGCTACGAGCTACGAGCTACGAGCTACGAGCTACGAGCTACGAGCTACGAGCTACGAGCTACGAGCTACGAAAAGCGGTTGCGAATTATCTGTGAGAATTGGAAAGGGCGAAGAGATGAGGCATGAGCAGATGGAGGTCTGGCAACGTGGTAAGCGTCTCAGCGTAGACGTTTATCGGGAGCTTCATAGCCTCCGTGATTTCGGGTTCAAAGACCAGATCACGCGCTCTGCGCTCTCGATTCCCAGCAACATCGCGGAAGGGTTCGAAAGATATACCGAGCGAGAAAAGTTCCGCTTCGTGTCTATTGCAAAAGGCTCGTGTGGCGAGTTTGCGACTCAGGCCTTGATCGGTATGGAAATAGGGTACATCGCTGAGCAGAAGGGCACTCAGTGGCGCAATGAAGCTATTCAGTTATCACGGATGCTTGGCGCTTTATTGAACGCTTTGGCGTCTGGCCAAGTAAAACACAAGTCTTGATGGAGATCACTGCCTGCTCGTAGCCCGAAGCTCGTGGCTCGCAGCGCTCGTACTCTTCACAAATGGGGGAAGAAACCGTGTCACACGCCTCACCGAAGATCTCAGAAAACATCGAAGCGTATCTGAAAGAGCACGAGCAGAAAGACCTGCTGCGCTTCATCACCTGCGGCAGCGTCGATGACGGCAAGTCGACCCTGATCGGCCGATTGCTGCACGACTCCAAGATGATCTACGAGGATCAGCTGGCGGCGATCACCCAGGCTTCCAAGATCAGCGGGACCACCGGCGACAAGGTCGATCTGGCGCTGCTGGTCGATGGCCTGCAGTCGGAGCGGGAGCAGGGCATCACCATCGATGTCGCCTACCGGTTCTTCTCCACCGACAAGCGCAAGTTCATCATCGCCGATACGCCGGGCCACGAGCAGTATACCCGCAACATGGCTACGGGTGCGTCGACTGCGAGCCTGGCGATCATTCTGATCGATGCGCGCTACGGCATTCAGACCCAGACTCGCCGTCACAGCTATATCTGCTCGCTGCTGGGCATTCGTCACCTGATCGTCGCCGTCAACAAGATGGATCTGGTCGACTATTCCCAGAATCGCTTCGACGAGATCGTCGCCGACTACAAGGAATTCTCGAAGAATCTCAACGACGACATCAATCTGCATTTCGTGCCGATATCGGCACTGGAAGGCGACAATGTCGTCAACGACAGCGAGAACATGAGCTGGTACGCACAAGGCGGTGGCGAACCGCTGCTGCGCCTGCTGGAAGGCGTGGACGTCAAACACGACAGCAACCTTGTGGATCTGCGCTTCCCGGTACAGTACGTCAACCGGCCGAACCTCGACTTCCGGGGCTACTGCGGCACACTGGCGGCCGGCATTCTTCGCCCGGGCGACGCCATTCGCGTGCTCGGTTCCGGCAGGACATCCACCGTCGAAAGCCTCGTAACCTACGATGGCGAACTCGAGGTTGCCTATCCCGATCAGGCAATCACCGTCACGCTTGCCGACGAGATCGATATCTCCCGTGGCGACATGCTTGTCGCGGCGGACAGCAAGCTGGAGCCGACCACGGCGTTCACCGCGGACATCGTCTGGATGCACGATACGCCGCTGGAAGTGGGGCGCGAGTACGAGCTCAAGGCGGGCACCAGCGTCGTCAGCGGTCGCGTAGCGCGGATCGTCCACCAGACCGACGTCAACACGCTCGAGCGCCATCCGGCCAGAGAAATCCCGCTCAACGGCATCGCGCGCTGCCAGATCGAAGTGAAGCAGCCGCTGGGGCTCGACCCTTACACGCGCTCACCGCACTCCGGCAACTTCATCATCATCGACCGCATGACCAACGTCACCGTGGGTGCCGGCATGGTGGTGGAAACGCTCAGCGCCAGCAACATCGTCTGGCACGACATGGCCGTGACCAAGCAGCGTCGCGCCGAACGCAATCACCAGAAGCCGTGCATCATCTGGTTCACCGGGCTTTCTGGCGCAGGCAAGTCAACCTCTGCCAACGCGCTCGAGCGCCAACTGTTCGGCATGGGCTACAGCACCTACCTGCTGGACGGCGACAACGTGCGCCATGGTCTATGCGGCGATCTCGGCTTCAGCGACGATCATCGTCAGGAAAACATTCGTCGCGTAGGCGAAGTCGCCAAGCTGATGGTCGATGCCGGCATGATCACGCTGGTTTCGTTCATCTCGCCGTTCCAGCGCGACAGAGACCTGGTCCGCAACATGGTCGACAGCGACGAATTCATCGAAGTGTTCGTGAACACATCGTTGGCAGTCTGTGAAGAGCGCGACCCCAAAGGTCTCTACCAAAAGGCCCGCGCCGGAGAGATCGAAGACTTCACCGGGATCAGCTCGCCTTACGAAGCCCCCACGAATCCGGAAATCGAGATCAATACGGGCGAACTGAGCGTAGAAGATACCGTCAAGGAGCTGGTGCTGAAGCTACGGCAATATAGTGTAATCGTATAAGCGTGCTAAATATTATTGTGTCGACTGTAATAATGCTGAGGAGTGTTGTGGTTGGGTAGTTTATTTCTACTAAATTGTAGAGTTTTGTCTGCACTGATACGTTAAGCAACGTGAAGATGCAATATCTTTTAAGATGCAGCGTTTCTGTTGTAGGCAAGTCTGCGAAGACACCATACACTCGTGAAATCAAGGCTATGGATTGGCCAACTTTTCGTTTGCTGCGCGTTGCACCCGGGATGGTGCGACAAGCAAAACGCCTGAGACCACTCTGATAATCAGCGTGTCTTTTGATAGTGGGCCAATTCTCGGCAATAGTGGCTGAGATGGCTCTATGCGCCGATTTTTCATTGTTTCGTCCATCAGGTTGAACAGACAATATGCCAAACGCTTTTTTCAACGGGGCTTTCTCTGGCTGTAGCCGAATCGGAAGATGGCTAGCGGCAGGGGCTCTAGTCGTAACCTTTTCGGGTTGCGCTTCGCAGGGTCATTATAATGGTAACAATATTGGCACCATGCAGGGCGCGGCAGCGCTCGTCCCCGAGATATCTCACTTTCTCGACAACGCCACGCCTGGCAGTCTCTCTGCTTTTCCCAGAACCCCGTGGGGTTCGAACGTCTCTGTTATTGTTCAGGAACGTTACTTCGCTGCGAGTGGTCGACTTTGCGTGCATTTAGATATCGCGAGAAACAATGCCGAAGAAGATGTGCTTCAGAATAGCCAGAATCCCCAAGTGGCTTGTCTTATAAAAGATAGTGGCTGGTATACCCAGCGTTTGGTTACTCGAACGTTGACCAATCCAAGCACTCCGTAACAAAAATCCCCTCCTTTTGAATCAGCTTCCGCGTGTATCGTTTTCCGATCAGCTAAATCATTTTCTTAAATCGCTAAACCGTCATTCTAACTTTAGAAGACAGACTGCGAGCCGTGTGATTACAACAGGAAGTATTGCATGAAACATGCAGCATCGTTTTTCCGGGCCGGGTGTCTGGTGGCGGTAGCGTGCCTGAACGTCGGGGTGGCCAATGCCCAATCCTTCGGTTCCAGCAGCATTATTCCGCAGGACCAGCAAGCCCAATCGGTGACTTCTCAGGGGCAAGGCGCCGACGGGCAGCACGCCCAGCAACAGGCTCAGCAGGCTGTCGAAGATCAGCCACGGGCCAACTGGAACAGCGCCAACTACGGCCCGGTCGATCCGAACCAGCCGCCGGTCGACCCCAACCTGTTGCCGCCATTTGGGGCCAACCTGTTTACCGGTGGCTTCCGTGGCGTGATGGCCGATGGTCTTAACCCCGGCTACACCATCAAGCCTGGAGACCAGATCAATCTACGGGTCTGGGGTGGCACCGAGATGCAGAGCGTGCTGACGGTAGATTCTCAGGGCAATATCTTCTTGCCCGGCATCGGGCCGCTCAACGTGCAGGGCACGTCCAATAGTGAACTCAATTCCCGCGTGACCAGCGCGATCAAGTCGGTCTACCCGGAAAACGTCCAGGTCTACACCAATCTGCAGGGCGTGCAGCCGGTCGGCGTGTTCGTGACCGGCTATGTCAAGAATCCTGGCCGCTACTCCGGTACGCCGAGCGATTCGATGCTCTACTTCCTCGATCAGGCCGGTGGTATCGACCAGACCTTGGGCAGCTATCGCCAGATCGCGATCAAGCGCGGCGGCCGCATCGTCGACACGATCGATCTCTATGACTTCCTGATCGACGGCAACATGCCGCATTCGCAGTTCCGCGATGGCGATACCATCGTTGTCGAAGAGCGTGGCCCGGCGGTCGCCGTGGTGGGGGACGTTCAGCGCCCGTTCCGCTACGAGCTGGCAGGGGAAAGCCTGACCGGTGGCGATGTGACCAACCTGGCACGTCTGCGCTCCGGCGTGTCTCATGTGCTGTTGCGCGGAGATCGTCCGGAAGGGCCGATCGCGCGCTACCTGACGCTGGATGAGTTCCGCACGGCGGAGATCGAGCGCGGTGACGAGGTTATGTTCAGTGCCGATCAGCGTGCCGAAAGCATCGTCGTGCAGGTCGAAGGCAGCTACTACGGGCCTTCTCGTTACGTGCTGCCGCGGGATGCGCATCTGGGCGAGTTCCTGAACGCGATCAGCGTGCCCAAGAGCATGACCAGCTATCAGGACGTTTCGATTCGCCGCGAAAGCGTCGCGGAGCAGCAGGAAGAGTCGCTCAACGAGAGCCTGGACCGGCTCGAGCAGACCTACCTCGGCTACCCGGCGCGGACGACCGGAGAAGGCGAGATTCAGGTTCGCCAGGCCGAGCTGATCGAACGCTTCGTGCAGAAGGCACGCCAGACCGAACCCACCGGTCGGTTGGTCGTCGCCCGCGGCGACAGCATCGCCGATATTCGCCTGCAGGATGGCGATGTGGTCACCATTCCGGAAAGCTCGGATTCCGTGCTGCTGAGCGGCGAAGTGACGATTCCCCAGGCCATGGTCTACACCCCCGGCATGAGCGCCGAGGACTACATTCGCCAAGCCGGCGGTTTCACGCCTCGCGCGGATGACGACCAGGTGCTGGTGGTGCATCGCAACGGCGCAGTCATCCGTACCGACGACACAGACGTTCGCGCCGGTGACGAGATCATGGTGCTGCCGGCCGCGCCGACCAGCAATATCGAGCTGGCGACCAGCATCACACAGATCCTTTATCAGGTGGCCGTTGCGACCAAGGTCGCGCTGGATCTTTGATTACTCGCTACGCCCCGCACGATTCTGCTGAGCCGTGCGGATCGGCTTTTTTCTACAAGCGCTGTGCGCTCTTAATAGCGATAACGCTATGTCTCGATCGAATTCTTTATTGACCGATCTACGTCAGTCTTGGCCCGTGACCTGGAATGTATGGCACGCGATGTTCATGCGTGAAATGACTGCCCGGACCATGTCTGATCGGATGGCTTGGTTCTGGATGATCTTCGAGCCGATGGTAATTACTGGAATCATGATAGCAATTCGCGCGCTTACTATGGGAGGGCAGCATATTGCAGGCGCGGACTTTATCCCTTGGGTATTAGTGGGTCTAATGGGGTTCACGCTATTCCGGGAAAATATGATGCGCCTACTTGGTGCCGTCGATGCAAATATGGGCTTGTTTACTTATCGGCAAGTCAAACCGGTCGATACCGTACTGGTGCGTGGTTTTTTGGAATTTGTGCTCAAGTCTTTTATTTTTCTTCTCTTTATAGTCTTGGGAAGTTTATTGAAGTTTGATTTACTACCTCACCGACCCTTAGAGGCTTTGTTTGATTGGCTGTCATTATGGATGTTGGGGTTGGGCGCTGGAATCCTGGCATCAGCGGCCGCATCATTGGTAACAGAAATAGGCAATATCGTTAAGCTGACGAATTTGCCTTTGCTTATTATGTCGGGGGTAATATTCCCCTTGAATTATATTCCTCATCAATATCAGCGATATGTTCTCTTGAACCCGATCGTGCATGGTTTGGAAAGTTTACGGCTCAATTTCCTTCCAGGTTATCATAGTCTAAACGGTATAGATCTGACTTATTTATGGTTTTGGGCGTTAACCATGTTGACGTTAGGGTTGATGCTTCATCTTCGTTTCCAGGACCGGCTGAAAGCCCGCTAAACGGATGCACTATTATTAGCTATGATTGAAATTAGCAACCTATATAAAAGATACCACAATCACCACGGCAGTGATTGGGTTCTGAAAGATATCAACTTATTGATACCTAAAAACGTTAGTGTTGGCCTTATTGGTCGAAATGGCGCCGGTAAGTCAACGCTGTTGCGCCTGATCGGGGGTATGGATTCTCCCGATAAAGGCTCCATCCGCCGTCAATGCAAAGTTTCTTGGCCAATTGGTTTGGGCGGTGGCTTCCAAGGCTCCATGACCGGGCGCCAGAATGTAAAATTCGTTGCTCGCATTCACAACCATGGTAGAGATGCCAGCGATATCATTCGCAGAGTCGAAGAGTTTGCCGAGATTGGAGAGGCATTCGACGAGCCGGTCAAGACCTATTCGTCGGGAATGCGCGCACGCCTACAGTTTGGACTTTCCCTTGCTTTCGACTTCGATGTCTATCTCTCTGACGAAGCCACGGCCGTAGGGGATCGAGCCTTCAAGACCAAGGCAAAGAAGGCCTTCGCTGATCGAGTCTCCCAAGCTAGCTTGATCATGGTTTCTCATGGTGAAGGCATTCTAAAGGAAATGTGCCAAGCAGGTGTTTTCTTGGATAAAGGCGAAGCCATTTGGTTCGATGATATCAAGGATGCGATTAAGACTTACCATGACACGTATAACATCAATCAAGGCAAGCCTAAGCCTGTGAAGAAGGCGCCACCCAAAGCGGCGCCGCTGACCTCGTTAGAACTCAGTAGGCAAGAGGTTGAAGATATTTCAAATAAATTAGCTAAGCTTAAAAACCCAGAGTCTAGGCCAAGGGAGAGCAAGGAAAAGAATGAGCGGGAAATAAAGGTTCTTACAGAAAGATTGGCCGTTCACCAAAATATTCTTGCACAGCTCGAAAAGCTGGAAGGCAAAGGCGGTGATCCGAAGCAAAAAGCTTCAGCACAGCTGTCATGATCTTAGCTTCGAACATACCTCTTGTCTGGAAATTTGAATGAAAGCCTTTATTAAAAAATATCCCCATTGGGCGATCTGCTTGGCCTTGATAGTTGTAGTGTCATCTTATTGGGCGATATGGGCTAGTGATCGTTATGTCTCCCATACCAATGTCGTTCTGGAAAGCCCGCAAATATCAGCGCCGGAAATTAATTTCAGCTCACTGTTATCGGGAAGCGGCTCCGCAAATACCGCAGACATGTTGGTCCTACGTGATTATCTGCTTTCCATGGATATGCTTCAGCTCCTGGTCAAGAAGGCCGACTTCCGACAGCACTATTCGCAAAATGGAGACATTTTTAGTCGACTGAGCGACTCGGACGTGCCATTGGAGGAGTTGCAAGATTATTACTTGAAGCGTGCTTCCGTGGAACTGGATGACTACGCTGGTGTGCTCCGCATCGATGTCGAGGCTTATACATCCGAGGAAGCGCACAAGATTGCCCAGTTGCTTCTGACGGAAGGCGAACGCCATATGAATGAGATGGGGCGTCGGTTGGCGGAAGAGCAGGTGCGATTTTTGGAAATGCAGGTCAATGATCTCAAAAAGGATTTCAATCAGACCCGGCAAGCATTGTTGGACTACCAGAACGAGAATGGCTTGGTATCCCCAACAGGAACGGTAGAAAGCATCAGCTCAGTGGTGTCGACCTTGGAAGGCCAACTGGCGATCATGAAGGCGCGCAAGACGGCGCTTTCTAGCTACCAGAGTTCTCGCTCCGCAGAGATGATGCGAGTCAACAGTGAAATCGAGGCGCTAGAGCAGCAGATTGCTCATGAGAGAGATCGTGTCGCAAGACAAACGGGCAACGCCCTGAATGCCATTTCATCCGAATACCAAACGCTGCAACTTCAAGCTCAGTTCGCTCAGGAAAGTTATTCCGGGGCATTGTCAGCGTTGCAAAGCACGCGTATTGAAGCGGCCCGGAAGCTCAAACAGGTTTCAATTCTGCAATCTCCGACTATGCCCCAATATCCGGAAAAACCGGAACGTTTGTACAACATTACCGTGTTTGCGGTTATCGCACTATTTATTACTCTCATCATTAATATGTTGGTCTTGATCATCAAGGATCATCGTGACTGAACAACAGTTATGCATGAAGCCGGTCTTAATTGTATGTCGAGCGGAGAGTGCGCAGCAGGCACCTAAGTGGCTGTATGCGTCAGTATCAGGCTATTGCGGCATGGTTAGCCAATACGGTGTGGATGCAAATCCGGCACACCACATTTGCCTTGGAGGAAAGTGGTTGGGTCTATGTGACCTTTTTCGGCAGCAACCCAAGTTGCTGGATGAGCATGAGTATTTTTGGTTCCCAGACGACGATATCCAAACGACACCTGAAGATATCCAGCGATTTTTCAGATTATGCCAGCTTAGAGGCTTTGAGCTGGCACAGCCTGCACTTACGCCCAATAGTGTTTATGCCTATCGACTGACAGTAGGCAACCCGTGGTTCGAATATCGACTAACGAATTTTGTCGAGCTGATGATGCCATTGATGCATAAAAAACTGCTAATCCAGCTTTTACCTATAATGGCTGATAAACATGCGGCGCTAGGCGTAGACTGGTTGTGGCATCAATTGGTTTCCAAACCCAGGGAACAGGTGGCTATTATTGATAGCGTTAAAATGGGCCATTATCGGCCGCGTAATACGCACTTAGTCTCCCGTATGCGAGCGCATGAAATCGATCTTTTGGAAGAGCGTAAACAGACTTTCAAGGAACTAGGTATTAAGCCATATCAGCATGCTGCACATGCAGGGCGATTGTTAAACGGGATTAAAGTGAAAGGGCTGTGTGCCAAGCTCAATGTTGTGATGGGGTATTTCACTATTCGGAAAAAAATTACACAGCAGCGTTGGAAGTACAAACACTACCGAGCTTTTTTAAGCGCAGGCAAGGCTGAAGGGCAGTAATACACAAATTCGGTTGGCAAGGGTGATATCTCATGAAGCGAATATGTATTGTTGGTGCTGGTTTTAGTGGTGCGGTAATTGCACGTAGACTGTCTGAGTGCGGTTACAAATGCTTAGTAATCGATGAGCGCGAGCATCCTGCCGGTAACTGCCATACAGAGCGTGATGCCGAGAGCGGCGTCATGGTGCACAAATACGGTCCTCATATATTTCATACTAATGATGAGCGAGTATGGAACTATATAAACCGCTTTGGTGAGATGATGCCCTACGTAAATCGCGTCAAGGCCACTGTCAAAGGCCAGGTTTATTCCATGCCCATCAATCTTCATACCATCAATCAGTTCTTTGGCAAATGTATGTCACCTGCCGAGGCCAAGGCCTTTATCGAGAGCCAGGCACGCATGGATATTACCGACCCGCAGACTTTCGAGGAGCAGGCTCTACGTTTCGTGGGGGATAATATTTACCAAGGCTTCTTCGCAGGTTACACCCGCAAGCAGTGGGGCGTGGACCCCAGTCAACTTCCAGCGTCAATTCTGAAGCGCTTGCCTCTGCGCTTCAACTACGAAGATAATTACTTTAATCATCCCTATCAGGGTATGCCGCGCAATGGTTATACCGCTATTGTCGAGAATATCCTCGGCCACGAGAATATTGAGCTGCGCTTAGATTGCAAATATGAAGATTTAACAGAAGAATTCGAACATATCTTCTATTCAGGTCCGCTAGATCGTTATTTCAATTACGACTTGGGCCGTTTAGGCTACCGCACGCTCGATTTCGAGCCTGTTCATGCCGAGGGGGACTTTCAGGGTACGGCTGTGATGAACTACCCTGACAGCGAGATACCCTTCACTCGGATCGCTGAGCATAAACATTTCGCGCCTTGGGAAAGCGACAGCTTCGCCAAGACCATTGCCTTTCGTGAATATAGTCGTTCATGCGGTCCGGATGATATTCCTTATTATCCCATCCGCCTGGTCGCTGAGACCGAACTGTTGGAGAAGTACCAGACGCGGGCAAAGCAGGAAAAAAATGTCACCTTCGTCGGCCGCCTGGGCACGTACCAATACCTAGATATGGATGTCACGATAGGCCGAGCATTGGATGTGGCTGAAGCCTATCTACAGATGCTCATAAATGAATAACCTGATGGAATCTTCCATGAAAGAACATCAGTTGATGCAAGCGCTCGAGACGAGTCTCGTCCAGCGGCTCGTCATGCCGGATCCAGGCGTCAATAGCGAATATCTCTTGTTTTTCCATCACGAGGGGGGGCTGGCAGGGTACGATACACGGCAGCAAGCTTATTTCGCCCAGCGCGGTGCACTAATCCGGTTTGACAGTTATTTCAATGCTTTCCCCGCGCATCTGTATGACCTAGACAGCCACAACGTTGCCGTGGAGGTCAAAGCTACCGGGAAGTTCTCCATCAAGATTGTCATGGCGCGCCGCGGTCGCAGTTGGGAGCACCTGTACCAGAGCAAGATCGAACTCCGCGAAGGCGAGAGTGAAAGCATTCGTCTTCCGAACATCGAACTCGACGGTCTGATCTATGTTGAAATCGTTGCTCTGGACGACGTGCTCATCCACGAAGTTGATTATTATATTTTGGGGATCCCACACCAGGATGTATCGCTTACCGGGGTCATAACGACCTTCAAACGCAACGACGCTGTGCAGCGAACCGGTCGCCGCTTGCAGGCCTATTTCGAGGCCAACCCCGACTTGCTGCCGCGCTTCCAATTGCTTGTTATTGATAACGGAGGTGATACGGATACCATATCCTTTACCAAGGGAAGAGTTATCAAGAATCGTAATCTTGGTGGGGCGGGGGGCTTTACCCGAGGCTTGCTGGAAACCGTTGAAAATAAACTTTCATCCCATGTCTTGTTTATGGATGATGACGCGGGTTTTTTTCCGGAGTCATTGCGGCGTACGATCTCCGTTCTGCGGTTCTCCAAATCAGAAAAGCGCGCAGTGGCCGGCGCAATGATCACTGAAGCCCACAAGTGGCGTATGTGGGAAAACGGTGCCACCTTCGATCAGCGTTGCCGCCCCATTGATAAAGGGCGCGATCTGCGAAACTTCGGCGAAGTGCTGGCTATGTCCGTGGGGCAACCCCGCAATGTCGAGAATAAATATGCAGGCTGGTGGTATTTCTGCTTTCCTGTCGTGTCGGTAAAGATTTGGCCATTTCCTTTCTTTGTTCGTGGAGACGATAGCTACTTCTCGCTGGCCAATGACTTCGACATTCTGACAATACCTGGTGTAGTGGCTATCCAAGAGGATTTTTTTGCTAAGCAGACGCCGCTGACGCTTTATCTGGATATGCGCTATCATATTGTTCATCACTTAACTTTTAATAACCTTGATATTGGTAAAAAATCTCTTCGTAAAATGATGACGCGGTTTTTTGATCGATTTAATAATAGTTATCATTATGAATCTGCCGCCGCAATTTGCCAAGCTATTGAAGATGTGCTTCAGGTCGATACTTTCTGGGAGAAAAACATCGATATGGCAGAGCGAAGAAAACTGATCAGTGGATCTATCGAGAACGAAAGAATTCAGGATGGTCTTTCAGTGGATCTCAATAGGTTGGCACGCCATTCGCCGCGTCGTAACAAAGGGCGCTGGGTTGGTATGCTGCGGCGTTTCAGCTTCAATGGGCACTTGATTCCCGAGACTTTCCAGTACAAAAAGGGTGTCAGGTTACCTTTGGATGTACGCGCTATCGAGCATGACACATTCTTGCGTCCATATACTGTTACTATGGATGACACTACGGGAAGGGGATATGTGTGTAAGTTTGATAGACAGACTTATTTCAAGAATCGCAAGCGCTTCCTAAAGCTGGCCAAGCGTTTGGAGAGTGAATATCCGAAATTGCGTGAAGGCTACGCAGAAGCATCTTTTACCCTTACTACAAAACGTGCTTGGTTTGAACGTTTGCGGGATGAATAAGCTAAGACATGGCTGAATAATTATCGGTTATGTCATTTTTATGGATAAGTTAATTAACTTTTGTTAAGTTTACTTTCTGTCTATTTAAAAGATGGTTTCTATCTAAACGCGTTCATTGAGTTTGGTTTTTATAGTGAAGCCAACCCAATAATCAATGGCCAGCTCGAGTTTAAATTTTCCATTGTATGGTTGTGTATGGAAATGTTGAGTTTGAAAATTTTCCTAAAGTAGAGATGTCCGAGGTGAATCTTGAAGAATATTAAGTTTATTGGTTCTCGTTCAGCTATAACCTCTATTCTTACGGAAGTGGAACAGGCTTCTTTGCCGAATTTGTTTTATATAGGGCCAGCTCGATCGGGATCTACTACTTTTCATAGTATCTGTAGCACTTCGAAAAATATTTATGCGCCTCGCCTAAAGGAGACGAACTTTTTAACATGCTGGGATCGTAGGTTCAAAGGTCCTGCTGAAACAGCTATTTTTCATAGTGGTATTAATTTTAGCTCTTTGGCTGAAGGAAATATTCAGCACTGCGCCGTTACTTCAAGTCTTTCAGATTACTTGGAGCTTTATAATGGATCGGATATGTATAGGTGGAGAGTGGATATTTCTCCATCTTATAGTTATTACTGCGATTTGTTTTTACAAAATCTGTCTCAGTTTGTTGATACAACGGTTATCTTTAATCCTCGGGATCCAGTCTCTCGGTTGCTGTCAAATTATAAATCTGTATCAGAAAGAAAAGGTCCCGAGACGGTGCTGGAAACGTATAATTACGAAGAAGTCAGGCTGGCTAGGGGATGGGAGTTTTATTGGGCTATTAGAACGCAAAGCTTATATTCTGGAGTAATTGATAGGCTTGCGAATTCTGGCGCTAAAGTAATGCTTGATACATACGAGAATACTTTTTTCAATAAAGGGATTTCCAGTATAATGCAATATCTGGGGGAGGTTTATAGCTCTGAGCCTACAAGATATAATAGTACTATGGAGTCTCCGTTTATTGAGGTGCTTTCTATTGGGGATCTTATTTCAAAAAGAAGCGACGGTGGGGCTGAGAAATATTTGACCAATCATGGGTTTAACTATAATGATATTCGTGAGGTTAATATTAAAAGCGGATGGGAAAATGCGCTAAGTGAGAAGACCCTGCGGAATTTGTGCCTGCCATTTGTAGCCGACTTAATGTGGTTAAGGGATAATTCTGAAATCTCACAGAAAATTAAAAAATGGCCTACTTATAAAGTCTGTGATGCTTTGAAACTTTTTCCATAAATTCCTGAGAGATTCCTATGACTTTTTCACAAGAGCGAATTTTGCAAAAAGTGCCGATGGTTTGTTTTGGCACTGAAAATTTCAAACCTTTATTTATTCGGTTTTGCGCTGACTTGGATGAACGATACGAAGTGAGTTATCATTCTATTGATGCTGATATAAAGAAGTCGCCGGGGGGCGGGGTGGATATATGGGTGAAAAAAATCAATCTCATGCTGAATGCAATTGACAAGTATAAAAATAATGAATATTTCATAATGGCAGATATTGATATTCAATGTTTTGATGGTTTTTTCGAAGAAATTGAAAGGTCTATAAAAGATAAAGATATGGTTTTTCAACAAGAAAATGATTTTCAAGGAGTCAATATAGGTATAATTGCATGTCGCCCTAATTCTAAAGTCAAAGCTTTCTGGGAGCTTATCAAGAAGCGCGTGATCGATGTTGGAAGGTGGGATCAGGCGATTGTCAATGATGTACTGTTTGGTTTCTCAGTAGGCCGATTTAAAGACCATGGCCTAGCAGTTGGTGTATTAGATAGAAAACTTTGGAACTGGTCGAGTGGTAGAATTGATTTAGATGTTGTGTGTCATCATGCTAATTGCGTTTCTGATATTGCTAGCAAGTGGACCCAAATGGATTTGGTACAAAAAATAATGGGGATTAGTCGAGAGATGCCAGATATCTTCGATGAAAGAACTTTCTTGGGTGTTTGGGATTTATTGATTTTAGGGAACAAGGAAAGTTTTAAGGTCGAGTTTGGCGTTTCTGGTAGTGTTAAAAGACATCGGCATCCTAATGAAAAGTATTGGGAGTACTCTCAGCAACGCAAAGCCCTTTATTTTTTAGATTTGAGAAAGAGAGTGTCTGCAGCGTTTACTCATTATTATTACGATCCGCATTTCAATCGTCATCTGTTGGCGGGAGAATTCCTGCATTTTGGTACCATGGAGTTCTATAAGTCCCCGCAAAAAATAGCTCTCTATAAGTAAGATGAAGTGAAAGCACTTGTTTTGACAATCATTGCTGCAGCTAATAGTTATAGCGGAGAGGTTGACAAGGAATATACATATTAATCCATTGGCTTGGATGTGATTTCGTTGATAGATAGACCAGTTATACTGGTGCATGGTCGGAGGTAGGTCGAAATGAGTGTTTTAATAATCGGTGGGGCTGGATATATCGGTTCTCATATGGTGAAGCAGCTCTCCAGGGCTAGCTATCCGGTTGTTGTGCTGGATAACCTAAGCACGGGGTTTCGCGAGCTTACTCGCTATGGCCAATTGACGGTGGGGGATCTGGCGGATACGGCTCTGCTCGAGCGGTTGTTCCATGAAAACTCGTTTGATGCCGTCATGCATTTTGCAGCTTGTAGCTTAGTTGGCGAATCGGTAACCGATCCGGCCAAATATTACCGCAACAATGTCTCCAACACGCTGAATCTGTTGGATATGATGGTGCGCCATGATGTGCGCCATTTCATTTTTTCCTCCACTGCAGCGACTTTCGGCGAGCCGGAGTACACGCCGATAGATGAGTCTCATCCGCAGAAGCCAATCAATCCTTACGGTGCCAGCAAGCTGATGGTGGAAAGGGCTCTGCAGGACTATGCCACGGCCTATGGGCTTAACTCGGTTTCCCTGCGCTACTTCAATGCCTGCGGTGCGGACCCGGAAGGTGAGCTGGGGGAGTGCCACGACCCGGAAACTCACTTGATTCCGCTGATCCTCCAGGCGGCTTCCGGGCGGCGGGAGAGAATCACTGTGTTTGGGCGTGATTATCCAACGGAAGATGGCACCTGTATTCGCGACTATATCCATATCGAGGATCTATGCGCGGCTCATGCGCTGGCGCTGGAAGCTCTCGTCAGTGGCAAGGTTTCAGGTGCCGCAGCCTATAACCTGGGCAACGGTAACGGATTTTCCGTGCAGCAAGTCATAGATGCGGCTAAAAGCTTGGTTGCCGAAGAAGGACGGAGTATCCATGTCGAAGAGGGAGAGCGTCGAGCAGGTGATCCAGCCGTTCTGGTAGCGGATGCCAAGAGAGCCAAGGAAGAGTTGGGCTGGATACCGCAATATGGCGATCTTTCCACGATTCTCGAGCACGCCTGGAAGTGGGAGAAGCATCTGGCTGAACTCTCGTAGATTTCTCATGAATAGGTGGGGCAACACCATGCAATGGATGAGATTTCCGGTTTGGTTTGGTGAGCTGTTCACCGGCGCCAAATCTTTCAAGGCCAACCCTCTCATTGAACTGCACCCCGAAAGTTGGACACCCATCCAACCTTCGGGGTGTTTTTGATGGCAAGATACGACGAGAACTTCAA
>NZ_MCAP01000026.1:0-21158 GCF_001858555.1 Salinicola sp. MIT1003 | reverse complement strand
TACGCCGAGGTGCTCAAGAAATCAGTCGCTGGACCGAGCACCCTTCAATAGCGTTGCGCTTGGAACTTGAGACCGCCTTCTATCTATTGATCGGTTTTTACGTTATCTGGCCTTTATTCGCCCATTTAACAGGCAAATCTGAGATTTTCCTGGGTTTCCTATCTTTTTGGCGGGTTTCCGTAAATATCATCGATTAACAATGTCGGCGGGTAAGTTATGGCAATATGCTACGCTGCAAAAATATTTACCCGATAGGGCAATAGGGGAACATGAAGATAAAGGAATTGAAGATAAAGGAATGCTCGCCCGTCACAAGACGGTGGCAGGGAACGCCATGAGACTGAAATCGTAAGTCAGCTTACTTCGAAGCACATTAGCCCAATTGTAAAGTTCAGGGATCGCTCTTGATGCGATTATCGACATGCCAGGCTCTTCGATCAGTCACGCTGAGCGCTGCACCGAGATTTTGCCGCTCGGTATTTCCGAGATGGGACCGGGTTCGGATCGGAGGTCATCCTTGAAAACCTCAACGACAGCAGCAGAGTCAGGGAGTCATGACGCATGCGGAGGGGGTTGACCGGATGTCTGTTGCTCATGCTCACTCTCGTCTCTTTCTGCAGTCTCGCAGATGAGCCCGCAACTCTCGTTATCGCCAATCGAACCGTGCATCAGTCCGCTTTGCCGCTAGAGACGCTCAGAGCCATATTCGCGATGCGGCAAAGAACGTTGCCAGACGGACAAGCCGTCCATGTCTATGTATTACCCGACGACAATCCGGTCCACGAAGACTTTTCCAAGAAGGTACTGGGTGTCTATCCGCACCAGCTTCGTCTGGCCTGGGACCGTGCGGTGTTTTCCGGGACCGGGCAGGCCCCCAATGAAGTCGACGATGAAACCGAGATGCTCGAGGCTATCGGCTCCACACCTGGCAGCATCGGCTATATCCAACAATCAAGCCTGAATGATCAGGTTCGGGTGCTCGATATTGAATAGATTGAAGCGTGTCTTGATCGCCGCTCAGGCTGCCATAACCACGATAGGGGCCGCTGGCGCCCATGCGATGGAAACGGCGGATACCTTCCAGGTTCATGGCTTCATGAGCCAGGCGCTCATCGTGACCGATCACAACGATTTCTTCGGTTCCAGCAGTGACGATGGCGGCAGCCTGGAATATACCGAGCTGGGGCTCAATGCTTCCTTTCGTCCCTTCAGCCATGTCCTGGTTGCCGGTCAGGTGTTGAGCCGGAAAGCCGGCAACTACGGAGACGCCTGGCAGCCTGAGCTGGACTACGGCGTCGTGGATTATCAGCTGATCGCCGATGAAGAAAGAGCATTCGGAATACAGCTGGGAAGATTCAAGAATCCGTTTGGCTTTTATAACCAGACGCGTGATGCGCCATCGACACGCCCCAGCATCCTGCTTCCCCAATCCATCTACTTCGATAGAAGCCGATCTTTAGGGCTGGCTTCGGATGGGCTGAGCATTTACAACGAGGAGCGGTTCTCCAACGGCACTCTCTATATCCAGGGCGGTGTCGGCATGCCTCAGGTCAATAGCGACGCCGAGATTTCCCTGTCTCCCGATAATCCGTCTCTGGACAGCAAGCTCTCTTCGATCGGACAAGTGCTCTATGCCCATGACGGCGGTCGGATCAACGTGGCACTGAGCATGGCTCGGGTCAGGGCGGATTATCAGTCCAGACAGGAGCGGCAGGCGAAAGGAGAGTTCATTTTCCAGCCAATGATTCTGTCTTTCCAGTACAACGCGGAAAACTGGAGCCTGACGACGGAGTACGAATATCAGCGGAAGGAACTGAAGGACTTTGCGGTCTCTTCCTACAATGGAAGAGTGAATGGAGAAAGTGTCTATGTTCAATACTTGTACCGGCTCTCCAACCGCTGGCAATGGTTGTTGAGATACGACTATGCCGTCAGCGACAGAAACGACCGGGATGGCGAGCGCTTCGAGGCGTCCGGTAAAGGACAGGACTATTCACGATTTGCCAAGGACGTGACGACGGGCGTGCACTGGCGAGTGACTCCCAACTGGAACATTCAAGCGGAAATTCATCATGTCAATGGTACGGCCTGGCTGCCGAGGCAGGACAATGACGACGACAATACCGAACAGCACTGGAACATGCTGTTGCTGCAGACTTCGTTCAGTTTCTGATGTCACATCCTGATTCTCGTCCCTATCGACTCAGTCTGAAATGGCGGGCTTTCGCGCTGACCAGCCTGATACTGCTGGGGCTGGCGGTCCTCATCACGTGGATCAGCTACAAGAGCCTGATGGAGCAGTTTCAGACCCATCAGCAGGTCAACCAGCGCGAACAGCGCCACCAGATCGAGACGTCCCTGCAGAGTGCTGCCAACGAGTTGAAGCAGTTGGCCGCCGTCGCGGCTTCTTCTGAATCGCTCAATGACGCCCTGCTGTCGCTGAACCAGGCCGAGATTGCGGAATCTCTCCGAAACCAGTGGCCTACGCTGCAGCTGGATGCCGGGATCGACGAGCTGGTCATCTTCGGCCTGGACGGCGAGCTTCTAGCCGTCTATGGCGAAGACAACAACGGTAACGATAAACGGCCGTCCCGGGCATGGCTGTCGAAAGTCGTCGAGTCGGAACAGCCGCAGGATCTCCTGCTGTGTGCCGGCTCCTGCCTTCAGTTTGCGGCGGTGCCCATTCTCGTCCAGGGGGAAAATGCCGGCGTATTGATGGTGTCCCGATCGCTCGTGGATGTGATGAGTTATTTCCAGAGGAGCTCGGGAGACGATATCGCGCTGCTCACTCGGCAAGAAAGCGGGGCAACCCACGGTAATTCGGAGCGCGTCATACCCGAATGGGACTCCTATTCCCTGGCGCTGACGCATCAGGATATCGTGCTGCCGGTCCTCAAGGAGATCTCGCGCCGGGTATCGATCGAGGCCCTGATCGCCAGCCCGGAAGATATCGAATACGGCGGGCGCCAGTACGAGACGAGCATCATTCCCCTCGAAAGCGGAGAAGCGGGCAGCGCCAACCGTTCAGGCTATTTCGTCTCCGTCGAGGACGTCACCGCGCAGTTGGAGGGCATTCGGGAAACCACAGGAATGGTGTTCTTCGTTGCCCTGGCGGGATGGTTGTGTTCCGAGGCTTTCCTGCTCTTCCTTTTATGGAAACCCACGCTTCGAATACGAACGCTGAGTCAGGCCCTCCCCGGGCTGGCGAGAGGAAAATTCGCGGAACTGAGATCGCAGGTATCGCGTCATTCCGAAGGAAAGCCCAAGGATGAAATCGATGTCCTCGCGGATACTGCCGTCGAGCTCTCCTACCAGCTGGAGCGGCTGAAAGGCGAAGTCACTGCCCGCGGAGAGTTGCTCGAGCAGCAGGTCGTGGAGCTGGAGCGTGAACGGGATCTCGTCAGCGGCTTGATGAATACCGCCCAGGTTCTGGTCGTCGTCCATGGTGGCGACGAGATATTGATGGCGAATCGCTACGCCGCGGACATGCTCGATGCGTCCGAATCCAGACTGGTAGGCGGCTCCTTTGCGAAGACGTTTCAGCCCTTCGCAAGAGAGTTTCATAGTGGGCAGCAGGAGAGTGACCTGGTCACCCTGAAAGGAACGCGTCGAACGATTGCCTGGCACCATACGCCGCTGAATACCTGGGCCGATGGCAAACCCGCAACGATATCCGTAGGGCTGGACATTACCGACCGAAAAAGTGCGGCGCAGAGAATTTCCTGGCTGGCGAATCGAGACCCTCTTACAGCGCTCTACAATCGAAGCTATTTCGAGGGCGTACTGGCGCATGCCGTCGTTCGTGACATGCATGGTGCCATGCTCTACATGGATCTGGATCGCTTCAAGGAAATCAATGAACTGGGCGGTCATCAGGCGGGAGACGATCTATTGGTGCTCGTTTCCGAGATGTTCCAGAGACAACTCAGTCATGCCGGCACGATTGCCCGGTTAGGCGGCGATGAATTTGCCATTTTGATGGAAAATGCCTCCGCCGAGCAGGCCGTCATATTGGCAAATATCATTACCCAGAGTCTGGAAAAAATCAGTCTCGATGTGGATGGACAGAAGCACAGGGCCGTTGCGAGTATAGGTATCGCTTTGTATCCGGATCATGGCGCCACACCCAAGGAATTGATGGCGAGTGCCGATTTCGCCATGTATCGGGCCAAGGAAGATCCGGCGCAGCGATGGCATCTTTTGTCGGCGCAGGCGGACAAAGAGGTGCTGCAGGAACGGGTCTACTGGGAAGAGCGCATTCGCCACGCACTGGAGCATGAGGGCTTCGAACTCTGGGGCCAGCCCATTGCGAGTGTCGACGGTCTGAAGGTGAAGCATCACGAGGTCCTGCTGCGCATGCGTTCCTCCGATACGGGCGAGATCGTTTCGCCGGGATCGTTCATACCGGTGGCGGAGCGTAGCGGCCAGATCGTCAGTATCGATCGCTGGGTCATCTCGGAAAGCTTGAAAATGATGGGGTCCTGGGGCGACTCCGATCGGCGGCTGGCCCTCAACGTATCGGGCCAGTCATTGCACGATGAAGCGCTGACGGGGTTCCTCGAAAATGCGCTGAAGATGAGCGGCGTCTCCGCCCATCGGCTGGTCATCGAAGTCACGGAAACCGCTGCGGTCACCGACTTCGCCACGGCTCGCTGCATCCTGCAGAACATTCGGGACCTGGGATGTGCAATAGCCCTGGACGACTTCGGCGTCGGTTTCAGCAGTTTCTACTATCTGGACCAGCTGCCCATTGATTACATCAAGATCGACGGTTCCTTTATTCGGGACCTGCCGGAAAATAAACGTAGTCAAATGATCGTCAAGGCCATCGTCGAGATCGCGAAAGGGTTCGGCAAAAAGACCGTCGCGGAATTCGTCGATCGGGAACCTGTTTATAATATTTTGAAAGAGTACGGCGTGGATTATATACAGGGATACTGGTTGGGTAAGCCCCGACCTTTTAGCGAAAGCCTTGATGACTGACGACGCTCGCTTGAATACGGGACATTGGCTTGAACACGGGACATTGGGATGAGTCTGTACGATCAGTTTCATCAGCAGTTCGAATTCGTATTGGCAACCTCGGAAGCCGATAAACGGTACGTCTATCACTTGCGCTATCAGGTCTATACGTCCGAGTTCGGTCATGTCATGCCGGGGGAGCCCGAGCGGCAGCTGGAATATGACGAATTCGATCGCTCGGCGCTGCACTGCTTCATCCGCCACCGTGCGACGCAGGAACCCGTCGCCTGCATCCGCGTCATCTACCCCGGCTCCGGTCACGGGCTTCGTGAACTGCCGATCGAATCGAACTCGCGCGGTGAATTCTGCCATGCCGAACTGAATCCGGATCTCCTTCCCCGGGATTTGACCTGCGAGGTTTCGCGCGCCGCCATTCTGGGGCGTTACCGAAAGCGGCAGTCGATGCCGGATCCCGTAGCCGAGAACGAAGGGCCGATCTACCCGCGCACCGACAACGACTACAAGGTGGCTTCGCTGCTGGGCGTTTCCGTCTATCTGGCCTCGACCGTGATGATCGGTCTGATGGAGCGCCGCCATGCGCTGGCACTGATGGAGCCGAGGCTGGCCAGGCTGCTGGGGCGATTCGGGCTGGTATTTCTGCGAGTCGGCAACATTCAGCAGTTCAACGGCGTC
Source organism: Salinicola sp. MIT1003 (assembly GCF_001858555.1). Classification (NCBI taxonomy): domain Bacteria; kingdom Pseudomonadati; phylum Pseudomonadota; class Gammaproteobacteria; order Oceanospirillales; family Halomonadaceae; genus Salinicola; species Salinicola sp. MIT1003. Next base: position 15,503 of record NZ_MCAP01000026.1, on the reverse strand, counting down.
CGTGCGGCTTACTACATCGACCAGCACCAGGCGGAAGGGGCGCTGAAGCCGGAACTGCAATCGTTCTATCGCGATATCGTCGGGTCGCTGTCGGCACAGTTCGGCGAACCGGTCCACCGTGGCGTCCAGAGCCGTTCTGCCGTGGCCGAGTACGCCGGCTCCTGAACACGACCCGAGCTGGAGTCTGGGGCCTACAGCCCCGGTCGGCATGATGCTTGTGCAACGGCGACGGCGATATGGATCGCCGTCGCCGTTTCGTTTCAACCGATGGCCGCGGCGATCTTCTCGCCCAGGCTGCGGGTCGTGCCCTGGCCTTTCAGGTCCGGCGTCAGCGCGGACTTGTCGTCGCTTGCCAGCACGGTCTCGATGGCGCTGACCATCGCGTCGCCGGCTTCCTTGTAGCCGAGATGTTCGAGCATCATCGCGCCGCACCAGATCTGGCCGATGGGGTTGGCGATGCCCTTGCCGGCGATGTCCGGCGCGCTGCCGTGGACGGGTTCGAACAGGCTCGGGAACTTGCCTTCCGGGTTGATGTTGGCCGATGGCGCGACGCCGATGGTGCCGGTACAGGCCGGGCCGAGATCGGAAAGAATGTCGCCGAAGAGGTTGCTGGCGACGACGACGTCGAACCAGTCCGGATGCAGCACGAAGTTGGCGGTCAGGATATCGATATGGAACTGATCGACGCTGACGTCCGGATAGCCTTTCGCCATCGCCTTCACGCGCTCGTCCCAGTACGGCATGGTGATCGAGATACCGTTGGATTTGGTCGCCGAGGTCAGCTTCTTGCGCGGCCGGCTCTGGGCCAGTTCGAAGGCGTATTTCAGCACCCGGTCGACCCCGGTGCGGGTCATCACCGTCTCCTGCATCACCGTCTCGCGGTCGGTGCCTTCGAAGATCTTGCCGCCGATGCTCGAATACTCGCCCTCGGTGTTCTCGCGCACCACGTAGAAGTCGATATCGCCGGGCTCGCGGTCGGCCAGCGGGCTCTTGATCCCCGGCATCAGGCGGCACGGCCGCAGGTTGATGTACTGGTCGAAATGGCGCCGGAACTGCAAAAGCGAGCCCCACAGCGAGACATGATCCGGCACCTTGTCCGGCCAGCCCACCGCGCCGTAGAAGATCGCATCGAAGCGTGAAAGCGTCTCGAACCAGTCGTCCGGCAGCATCTTGCCGTGTTCCAGATAGTAGTCGCAGCTGCCGAACTCGAAGTGCTCGAACTCGAGATCGATATCGAAGCGTTTGGCAGCCGCCTCCAGCGCACGCAGGCCTTCCGGCACCACCTCGGTACCGATGCCGTCGCCGGGGATGACGGCAATCTTGTGAGTCTTGTTCGGGGCCATGGATGACTTACCTCATGAAGTCGGTGATTTGTTGGAAGACCGCATCCGGCGCTTCCTCGGGAAGATAGTGGCCGCAGGGCAGGGTGCCACCCTCGACACTGTCTTGGGAGACCGCCTGCCATTCGGCGAGGGCGTCGAAGCAGCGTTCGATGGTGCCGAATTCGCCCCACCATACCCTCAGCGGCATCCGAAGATGCCGGCTGGCATCGCGGTCGGCGCGATCGTGTTCCAGATCGATTGTTCGAGAAGCGCGGTAGTCTTCACACAGGCTGTGAGCCGCGCCGGGGAGTGCCAGGCAGCGTTGATACTCGGCGATGGCTCGGGGATCGAATGGCCCCAGCCCGGCGTGACGGCCCCCCATGATCCGGGTGACATAATCGGCGGGCGCCGCTTCGATCCAGGATTCCGGTAGCGGCCTGGGCTGAATCAGGAAGAACCAGTGCCAGTAGGCAGTCGCGAAATCGAGGTCGGTGGCTTCGTACATCGCCAAGGTCGGCGCGATATCCAGCACCATCAATTTTTCGACCCGTTCTGCATGGTCCAGTGCCAGCCGGTGCGCGACCCGCCCGCCACGATCGTGGCCGCAGAGGAAAAATCGCTCGAAACCCAACGCCTGCATGACCGCGACCTGATCCTGCGCCATCCTCCGTTTGCTGTAGTTGAGGTGCTGCTCGTCGCCCTCGGGCTTGCTGGAATCGCCGTATCCGCGCAGATCGGTCGCGATCACGGTGTAGCGTGTGGCGAGACGCGGTGCGATGCGATGCCAGATGACATGCGTCTGGGGATGGCCGTGGAGCAGCAACAACGGCGGACCTTCACCGCCGACTACGCCATGAATGGCGATGCCGTCCTCTACATCGATGTCGAACTCCCGAAATCCGTCGAACATTGGCTTGGCCTCGGTGAATGGGCTTCTGGCTAGCTTTAGCATCAGTGTAGCCACTGACTGACGCGGGATAATCCGGGTAGAATTGAATCGACTCTTGCCTTGAAGTGGAGAATACGGTGGCTTCGATCGATGATCTCGCTTTCTTCCAGCGCATCGCCCAGGCCGGCAGCCTGACGGGCGCCGCCCGGGAGCTCGGGCTTTCCTTGTCGGCGGTGAGCAAGCGGCTGCAGCAAATGGAGGCGCGGCTGGGCGTATCGCTGGCGGCGAGAACGACGCGGCGCCTGGCGCTGACGGCGGAAGGGGAGCGCTACCTGCGGCGCGGGGCGATGATCCTCGATGATCTAAGCGATCTGGAAAACTCGCTGGGAGACCAGGACGCCATGCTCTCGGGGCGGCTGCGAATCAACGCCACCTTCGGCTTCGGCCGCCGACACGTGGCGCCGTTGATCTCGCGCTTTGCCGAGCGCCACCCGCGGCTGGAACTGCTGCTGGAGCTGACCAGCTTTCCGGTGGGACTCGACGAGCAGGGCTTCGATATCAACATTCGTGTTGGCGACCCGCCGGATTCGCGCTGGATCGCCCGGCGGCTGCTCGCCAATCGTCGGATACTCTGCGCCGCTCCCGGTTATCTGGCGCAGGCGCCCCGGCTCGAACGGCTGGAAGACCTGGCCCGTCATCGCTGCCTGATCGTGCGGGAAAACGATACCGACTATTCGCTGTGGCGGTTCGAGGCCACCGATGGCACGCGGCTCCAGCGCGCCATTCGGGTTCAGGGCCGGCTTGCCAGCAACGACGCCGAAGCCATGACGCGGATGGCACTGGACGGCCACGGCGTGCTGCTGCGCTCCTGGTGGGATGTTCACGAGCATCTGGCGAGCGGCGAGCTGGTGGCCCTGCTGCCCCAGTGGCGGGGAATCCGCGCGGACTTCCATCTGCTCTACAGCGAACGGGCCCGGGAGAGCGCACGGATCCGGCAGTTCGTCGACTTCATGACCGCGGAAATGGCCGGCCGCGTGCCTGCGCTGCCCTGAAGGCGGCTACCGGATGAGGCGGTCGACCGGGGCGGGCGCCAATCGCGGACAAAAAAATGCCCACCAGGGGATGGTGGGCAAGTAAGGGATCATTCAAGGGAACACCTACTCAGAGTGCCGGGTGTTCCGTTAGTTCCGAGAGACGGCAAAAAAATCGGCATGAATTTGTAACGGTTTTTTGCTAGCGCCGTTTCCGTCTCGCGTCTCGATGCCGGCGCCTGGATTCAGAAGGAGCCAGTCTTCTCGACTTCAGAAGGAGAAAGACTTCTCGACTTCAGGCCATGCGGGATCGCCGCCCTGGGTCTTCACGCCTTCCAGCATCTTTTCCACGCGCTCGGGATGCTGCTCGATCCACGCCTTGGCGACCTCTTCCATCGGCTTCTCTTCCTGTCCGTACTGCTTGATCATCCAGCTCTGCTCCTCGGCAGAGAACGAGAACTGATTGAAGAAGGTCACCAGATTCGGATGAGCATCGGCATAGTCGCTCGCCATCAACGTGCGCACGTCGCTGGCGCCGTTGCCTTCGCCGAACAGGTTCTTGGAATCGCTGAGATAGCGCATGGGGAGTTCGAGGTTCATCCAGTGCGGTGTCCAGCCGACCCAGACGATGGGCTCTTCGTTGGTGATGTGGCTCTTGGCGGCGCTCAGCATGCCGACCGTGCTGGTATCGACCAGCGTCCAGTCGCCCAGCCCCCAGGCGTCTTCATCGATCGCCTTGTTGAGGATTTCGCTGGCGGCGGAACCGGCGCCGAAGCCGTAGATCTCGCCCCGGAACTCGTCGCGATGGGCATCGAGATCGGCGAAGGAGGTGATGCCGCTATCGTAGACGTAGTCCGGCACGGCCAGCGTCATCTGCGCGCCGGTCACGTTGGTCGCCAGGCGGGTAATGCTGCCGTCGGCTTCCAGCGGCTCCAGCATCGGGTTCTGCGCCGGCAGCCAGGCGCCCAGGAAGACATCCACGTCGCCGGTATCGAGCCCCTGATAGATCACCTGCAGGCCGATGTCCTGCGTCTTGCCTTCATAGCCCAGCGGCGCCAGCAACTGCCGGGCGATCTCGGTCTTCACCGTGATGCCGGGCCAGGACGGCACGCCGAAGTTGACCTGCTGGTCTGCCGCCATGGCGGCGCTCGTGCCCATCAGGGCGAAACCGGTTCCTGCGATCAAGCCGGTGGTCAGCGTCAGGGCGGAAATCGTCATCGGTCGTTTCATTTGTTGTCTCCTGTCGTTCCCTCAATTGGCGTATCCCGTTCCGCGAAGGCGGACAGCCTGGCGGAAATGCACCGGGATACACGCAGAAAAGCCGCCCGGTCATGAAGTTCACGACCTCGGGCGGCTCGTATCAACGTCGTGCCGCGCGTCGGTTCACCGCGACAGCACTCGTAGATGTGATTGCAACATGTCCAGATCGAGATAGGTACCCTGGAGATGGCGCTTGCCGGTGTTGGGGTCGAAGGCGTTGCGACCGTGCAGCACGCGGCGGTTGTCGAAGGCGACCATCTGGCCGGGGGCGAGCGTCAGCTCCACGCGCCCCTCCGGGCGGCGCAGAATCTGCCAGAAGGCGCGGTAGGCGTCGTACCAGGCCTCGATCCGATCCAGCGGCAGGCTCAGCGTGTCGCGAATCCAGTTGTTGAAGCGGATCTCGCGGGGGCGGCCTTCGGCATCGAGATCGATGACCGGCTCGCGCACGGCGATATCGTGGCCGTCGTCCTGGAAGCGGAAGTCGATGGGCGTCTCCGACAGCACCCGGAACGCGTCCGGCTTCTCGGCGCGCAGGATCTCGGCGGCCGCAAAGCCGTCGGCAAAGCTGGATTCGCCGCCCTCGGCATCGTTCTCGAGGCAGTAGAGCAACTGGATGTCCGGCGGCTGCCGCCAGTTGGGCAGGTCGGTGTGCAGCTCGAGCCCGATCGCGGTGTAGGCCGCGTTGTTCGGGTTGGGGACCGAACGCACGTCGAACCGGCCACCGAAGTTGGTCGAGCGCATCGGGCCGATGCTCTCGGCAATGCGTGAAACTTCTTCCAGTTCGCATGGCCCCCGGTCGAGCATGACCAGGCCATCGCGCAACAGGGCGCTGACCCAGCGGCTGCGGCCCTCGCTGTCGCCGACAAAATCGGCATGTTCGACGTGCTCGGGGGCGAAGCCCGCGCGCCACGGCGTCGGGGTGGGCAGCAGTGTCGCCAGCTCCTCGCCGGGGCAGCGCTGATAGAGCCAGCCGGCATCGAAGCGCGACACGTGGCCGTCCTGCCAGACCAGCGTCAGGGAGCGCGCATCGAACTCGAGCGACGCCAGCGCCTCGTCTCCCTCGAAGCGCTCCCACAGCGGATCGTCGAGCAGCTTGTAGAGGCGTTCGCGCGTCATCGGGTGGCGGCACTGGTCGCAGGCGCAGTGATCGCGCAGCCACATCAGCGGAAACTGGCCGGACCGACCATCCGACCAGCTCAGCGTCACTCGACGCGCCTGCCCGACTGCGCTCTCGAGCTCGGCGGCCGGCGCGCCGGCGCCCTGGCGGTAGCGGCGCAGTTCGGCCATGTCGATGGGTTGATCACCGCGATGGGCATGGGTCTCGTTAAAGGCGTTTCCGGATGACAAAAGGCACTTCCTCGATGGCTGACAGCGCCATCTTTGTTAACAACGTGTGTAGATGAGTGTCACAAGGATGCGGATTGCGCCGAGACATGACAAACGATTAATCTGACCGCAAAGGCCAAGCTGAGCTAATGGCCGACTTTGGCTATTAGACTTACGAACCACCGCTAGACGTACGGACCACCAGATCCGAGATCCATTCTGACGAGATTCATTCTGAAGAGGGCGCCGACGAAAACCATGTCCGAACTCCCCCCGGTATTGTGGCTGCAGGCGTTCGAAGCGGCGGCGAGAACGCTGAGCTTCACCGAGGCCGGCCGAGAACTCGGCGTCACCCAGTCGGCGATCAGCCAGCGCATCCGGCTGCTGGAAGATCGCGTCGGCCAGTCGTTGTTCGTGCGCTATCCGCGTAGCCTGGCGCTGACGCCGGCGGGGCAGGCCTGGTTGCCCAGCGTTCAGGGCGCGTTCACCCGCCTGGCCGAGGGCACGTCGGAAGTCTTCGGCCCCAGCCCCGGCGCGCCGGTGACGCTGCGGGCGACGCCGGCAATGCAGCAGACCTGGCTGGCGCCGAGATTGATGCGATTCCAGCAGATGCACCCGGAGATCACCCTGCGGCTGGTCAGCGCGATCTGGGCGGACGACTTCGGGGCGGAAGGGGCCGATCTGGAGATTCGCTACGGAGACGGCGAGTGGAACGACGTCACTGCCGAATGTCTGGGGGAAGAGCGGCTGTTGCCGGTCTGCTCCGCCGCGCTGGCGGCGGAACTGCATACGCCGGAAGATCTGGCGGGCAGGACGCTGCTGCATGCCGCGGGGTTCGCTGCCGGCTGGCCGCGCTGGCTGGCCGAGGCGGGCGTCGCCGGGCTCGAGCATCGCTGCCAGGCGATGATCTGCGACACCCACGTGACGACGCTGGCGCTAGCCTCCTACGGCGGCGTCGCGCTTTCCCATCGCCGCCTGCTCGAAGCCAGCCGCGATCTGGTCGCGCCGTTCGAGCTCGACATGGCGACGGACGAAGCGTTCTGGCTGGTCCGGCCCAGCCGCCGCCAGTTGCGCCCGGCAGCCGCCGCGCTGTGGGAGTGGCTCTCCCGGACCCGCGAATCCGCACCCTGAACGCATCACGTATCCCGCGGCGAGCGCTACACTATGTCCATGGAACGTCATGCCCGGCTGACGCCGGGCGCAGGCAGCATTCCCGTAGGTGAGATACCCACCCGGAGGTGGATCATGCGCATCTCTATCATGCCCGTCAGCCGTCGCCGCACACTGGCCGTCACCTGTCTCGCGCTGGCGATTGCCGGCACGGCGCTGGGCAGCGCGCCCGCCGTTGCCGATGGCGTCACGGTGGTCGATCCTCAGACCGGCCACCGCGTGAGACTGCCGGACAACGACCGCGATGGCCGTGCCGACTACGTGCCCAGGCACATGGACATCAATGTCAGCCCCAACCTGATCTACCCACGGGAAACCCGCGAGCGGCTGCCCAGCGGCGGTGGTTCGATCTGCCGGGGCAACGATGGCGGTTCGACCATTTCCACCGCCCGCCGTACCTGCGATCCGAATGCGCCCGCCGGCGACGGCGGCCCCCAGGCGGCGCCGAACGCGGCACCGAACCCGGGCGCTTCCTCGACGCCGACCCGGCCGAACAATTCTTCATCCACCCGGCTCGACTGAGCCGGGCGGTCAGGCGGTGAAGTACTCGTCGAAAGCGGCGACGACGCGATCGATGTCGTCCATCGACACATCGCGATGGGTCACGAAGCGCGGCGCGTAGAGCGCACCGACCAGAATGTCGCGCTCCTTCAGCCAGGCGTGCAGCCGAGCCGGATCGAACGCCGGGCGAGTGAACTCGACGAACACCATGTTGGTCGCCTGCGCCGTCACCGTGACGCCGTCGATACCGGCCAGCCCCGCAGCCAGCCGCTCGGCCTTGGCGTGATCCTCGGCGAGCGGTGCCAGATGATGCTCCAGCGCGTATTCGCACGCCGCTGCCAGCATGCCGACCTGGCGCATGCCTCCGCCGACCACCTTGCGCCAGCGCCGTGCCGTCTCGATGAACGCCGCCGGCCCCACCAGCACCGAACCGGCCGGTGCGCCCAGCCCCTTCGAGCAGCAGATCGAGATCGTATCGAACGGGCTGCAGAGCGCCTCCAGGCTGGCCCCGGTAGCGGCCGCAGCGTTGCCGATCCGCGCGCCATCCAGATGGGTCGCCAGGCCATGACGCCGCGCCAGCGCAGTGGCCGCTTCGACATAATCGGCAGCCAGCACCTGGCCGTGGAAAGTATTTTCCAGCGTCAGCAGGCGCGTGCGGGCAAAGTGCGGGTCGATCGGTTTCACCGCCGCCTCGATCTTCGCCAGCGGCAGTGTGCCATCCGCTTCATTCTCGATCGGCTGCGGCTGGATCCCGCCCAGCACCGCCGCGCCGCCGCCTTCCATGCGATAGGTGTGCGCCTGCTGGCCGACGATGTACTCGTCGCCGCGCTGGCAGTGGCTCAACAGCGCCACCAGGTTGCTCTGCGTGCCGGAAGGGAAGAACAGCGCCGCCGCCTTGCCGGTACGCTCGGCGATATAGGTTTCCAGATGGGCCACGCTCGGGTCGTCGCCCCATACGTCATCGCCCACTGGCGCATCGAACATCACCTGACGCATCTCCTGGCTTGGCCGGGTGACGGTATCGCTGCGAAGATCGATCATGGAATCTGGCCTCTTCATGTCGTTGAACGGTGTCGAGAAGGATTGTACAGCCGACGGCCGTGATCCCGCGCTGGTATCGACCCGATCCAGCACGGCATGGCACGGCAAGAAACGACGCGAACGACTCGCCCACCGAGCTTCGAATAGGGGGCGAATGCCATCCGTAACGACAAGATATGACTACAAAAGCCCCGGATCGGCATGGTCCGGGGCAGTAGCAAGGTCGCGATTTGCGGGCGGCGAGTCTAGCCGGTGTGGCGTCCCGTGAGCTTGTCACGGAGCCGGTCGATCATGCCGACGCCTGGCCCGACACTTTTATGAAACAGCTCGGAGTGCGGTGCGCTGGGGTGAGGGCGAGTCGGCGCCAGGTGCTTGGCCTTTTGCACCTTGTCGCCCATTTCCACGAGTTGTTCACTGGAGAGGTGAGCGCGCAGTTTGGGAAACTGGTCGGACTCCTCGTCATCGGCGTGGTGACGCAGCTGCTTGTCCAGTTCCTGCACCAGCTCCATGAACGCCGGATCGGCAGCATCGGCCTCTTCCAGCTTCTTCATCACCTGCACGATCTCGTCATGTTCCTGCTTGTCATGCTCGACCTCTTCCTTGCCGCCCGGCAGATCCTTTTCCATCACCGGGTAGACGTACATCTCTTCGGCAACGGCATGACGCATCACTTCTGCTATTGCCGTTTCGACCAGATCCCGGCGTTGCTCGACATCTTGAGTCTGCGTCGCCCGGGCCAGCAGCTCCGTCATCTCTCGGTGATCGGTCGTCAGGATGTCGACGACATCCTCGTTCGGTCTAGTCACGTTATCGGTCGTCATTATATTCCCTCCTTGGGATTTTCTTCCTGAGCCCCGATTCGAAGCCCGATTATCCACCTCGATTTTCGACCTCAGTTCTCAAGATAGTCACGTTCCGATATCCGGTCCAAGCGGGGAACGACCCCATTGCCGGGCGCTGACCGTGCGATCGGGAGGCGGATTGTCTCTTCAGGCGGGCTGACGCATGATGCGAGTCGTCTTCGATGAACCACGAAACGACAGGAGCACCGCATGAAACAGTACGCCGTAGTGGCCTATGACTACACGGACGATGAAGCGCTCGAGCGCCGGCTGGCCCATCGCGAAGCGCATCTGGCAGGGGTTCGTGAGCTCGTCAGGCAGGGGAAGTTTCTCAGTGGCGGGGCGATCCTGAACGATGACGGCAAGATGATCGGTTCCAACACGCATTTTCGTTTCGACGACCGCGCCGATCTCGACGCCTGGCTCGAAACCGAGCCCTACATGACCGGCCGGGTCTGGGAGCGAGTCGACATTCGCGAAGTGAAGCTCTTCGATCCCAACGCCTGAGGGCAGCATGGCAGACAACTCCTCATTGCCCGCGCAGGTTCGCCACTACCTCGAGACAGTGCCTCGCGAAACCCTGCCGCTGACCTACCAGCAACTCGCCGAGGCGTTGGCGCTGCAACCACCGCGCACCATTCAGCGCGTGGCTCAGGCACTGGAGAACCTGATGCGCGAGGATGCCCAGCACGACCGACCCTTCATCGCTGCGCTGGTCGTCAGCCGGCGCGGGGAAGGGCTGCCCGCGCAAGGCTTCTTCGATCTCGCGGTGGAACTGGGGAGATTTCCCGCCGATCCGGCAAAGCATGCCGAGGCCTGGCGGGAGGAGTTCGAGCGGGTGCTGGCAGCGATGAATTAGCCTTCGAGGTCAAATGCCGACCCAAGCCGAAGCGCGGGTCATGCCTCCTTGGCGCCGATCGCCGGCAGTTCTGTCAGTAGCGGCCCACCGGCCAGCGCTTGCCGTAGGCGAGTGGCGAGGAGTTCCAGGATGGCGTCGTTCTCGCCCACCAGCCGGGTCGTCACGACATTCAGGCCGGGGGCGCGTGACATCGCCTGCGCGCAGATCTCGGCAATATCGCCGCCTTCGCCAGCGTGACGGCCGGGGGAAAGAAACAGCATGGACAGGACCACATCGCCGTCAGCCAACTCGGTCGACGCCAGCAGATCTTCCAGCAATGGCTCGTTGAATCGGTAGGCGTCGCCGTCACGGCGCTCCATGGAAGCGAAAGTGACGCAGTCGACCTCATTGGCCAGCAGCGCGCTCAGTTGCCCGGCGAGATAGTTGCGCACCGCCGTGACCTCCGGAATCGGGCTGCCGTGATCGACCAGCACGACCTTCGGTCGCGACAGGTCGGTCATGCGCTCGCGCACGTTGTCTGCCAGCAGTTGCGCCAGGCGCAAGTCCGGCGCCAGCAGCGTGTCGACCAGCGGCGGGGCGACCTTCACCGAGAGCTGCGGATAGCTGGCCTGCACCTCGGCCAGACGCTCCGGCAGATAGCGGGTCAATGCCTGACTGGGGCCGAAGAAGAAGGGCAGTATGATCAGTTCCGTGCCGCCCTCCGCTGCGTAGCGCTCGGCCAGTGGCCCCACCGTGACGGCCTTGCGCCCGCCGAGCGCCTCGGGCGGAATCTTGAAGGAGTGCAGCAGCGATGCGGCCTCGACCGCCTCGCCCGTGGCCTGGCTCAAGGCATCGGCAAGACGACGCAGATTGAGCGTCGCCTGAGGGCGCAGGGAACCGTTGTCGACGAGCAGTATCTTTCGCATGGGACGTTATCTTTCGTGGAGCCATGAAACTGGCGCGGACGGGCGGAAATGTGGATTGTCAGCGTGGCTGACGGTGGCGCTCATCACACTACCGTGCCGGCGTTCGGGTCAAGTCGCCTAAGCTTTGTACGGAAACTGTCTGCGCTCGGCAATACGGCGTTAAAAATCGGCTCGAGATGCTCATTTACACCCCGTAAACTGGTGCGCCAGCCCGGTCCGTCTTCGCCGATTTTTGCTTTGTCTTGTCTTGTCTTGTCTTCGCTCGCCGACTTTTCGTACAAACCGTAGAAGTAAAACCTCGCCTCGAGGTGAAGCGTCGGAAGCAAGAGTTGATGTCCCGAATTTTGCTGACAGGCACTACCAGCGCTCGGCGCGGCGGCACTGCTTTTGGATGTGTTGACGCTGCTGCTGCAACCTCGTCCAGCCTTTATCTTCGAGGCCCGCTTGCTGCAGCTGCTGCTGAAGCGTGGAGGAATCGGCCAGATCGGTGAGCGTGGCAATCATTTCCTGAATCTGGCGCTTCACGAACGGATAACTGAAACGGCACTCCTCGGCAAAAGCCTGCCAATCGCGCGGTAGCAGCTGCATCGAATTGAACTGCTCGCCGATCGAGAAGGCTAGATCCGGGTCGTAACCGAGCACGATGGTACCAACGAGGTCATAGACTGGAGCGATCTGCCAACGGCCACGAGCGTCCTGCAATAAGGACACGTTCTTGGCGTGGCCATCGCTGTTGCCGACCAGGACATTGAATATCTGCCAGCGGAGCAGCTGCTGGATGGAAGTCGCCGAGGGGCGGCAGGCTTCGCGGACTGCTTGCACGATCTCTCCGAAACGCGGGCCACCGTAAGCCTGATATTTCTGGTTGCGCGACAGCCCCATGGCCTGACACAGATCCTCCTGATGGACACGTTCGACATGCGCGCTCTCAATACCCAAACGATCATAGCGTTCGACGATCAAGTAAGGATGACGGCCGGCATAAGCCATCGTGGTCGCCGGGCAGGCCAGCCCTCCCAAGCGCGCCAGGTTGTTCAGATAAAGCTCATTCAGGATGACTTGCTCACGCCCTTCGACGGCGAATTTCAGAATATGGGTAGAGGGCTCGACGCCCGAAGGTAAGTAGAGCGTATCGTCCCACAGCCGCAACGGAATCTTGTCCTGCGCGCCGGCCAGCGAGAGACGAGGGCGCCTGGCCGGGTCGCCGTCGCCCATCAGCGCATACCGCTCACGAGCACCGGCCCATTGCGCGAGCCGATCAAGCGGCAACTCGCGGTAGTCGTCATCCGTTGGGAACGATGGGGCTCTTGTCGGCGGCGTTTGACCGATCGGGAGGATCGTCAGCGCACCGGCGCAGTCACCGCCGATGGCGGCCAGTAGCGAGAAGTCATCATCCGGAATGCCAAGGCGCTTGATCAGCGCCGCTCGGGCCTGCTCTTCGGGCAATAAATTCGCGAACCAGTGATGCGCGATCAGATCCTCGGGCTGCCAAGCCTTCTGGCTCAGTGGCAGGCTGTGTGAAATGGCGTGCCCGTCTTGTCGCCAGGCATCGTCGTACTCGAAGCCCATCAGTCGGCCATCACCGCCGCGCCACAAGGCTCCTACGCGCTGCGTGCCACGCCATACGTTTAGCGAATCCGGTAATGTCATGACTCGGTCTCGTCCGGCGGGCTAGCGGACAGCTCGATGCCCAACGTATCGAGCACGATCAATATGCGGCCCAAGCCGCAGGACTCGCGGCCGTTTTCCAGCTCACTTAGAAAGCGGATGCTCAACCCGCAAAGGCCCGCGAGGGTTTCAAGATTCAACCCCTGTTGCTTGCGCGTACGACGAATCAACTGCCCGAGTGTCTTGGCATTGTGGATGGGAACCGCATGGGGTGAGGGCATGCTTGAGCCTTTCACGGCAAGAAGAACGGGTCGACGAAAAGCCAGCATAGACGAATTTTCCCAATAGGGATAATTTATGCAAAACAGTAAGCTAACGCACAGAATTTTCCCGATAGGGAAAGATAACCAAAAGGCGGGCTGATGGCGCTTTTATTTTCCCTAACGGGAAAGTAGGTGGCCTCTTAAACGGAAAGATCAGGCGAGGTGAATATAATGCCACTGAGCACGCGCGGCTGCGTCATAATTGCGAAACCGCAATGCCGTTGCCGTGACTGGCCTTGTTAGGGCTTTTCAGACGGCATAGCATAACTTTATCGCTACTCGTGGAGGCGTCATGACTACCGAAACGCTGGATCACCTACGCTCCCAGATTTCGACTCTCTCCGAGTCGGAACGTGCGGCGTTGGCTCGCGAACTCATCATGAGCCTGGATGGCCCCCGTGACGACTCCGTTGAGCAAGCCTGGAACGAGGAAATCGTTCGCCGTACATCCAAGGCCAAAAGCGGCAAGGGCACAATGTTGAGTCGCGAAGAATTCCGAACCAAGATGCGGGCGAGACTGGGCTAGTAAGTGCGAACAGTAAGAATACTCGAAGAAGCCTCTCAGGAAGCGATGGAGGCTGCAGCTTGGTACGAATACGAGCAACCCGGACTCGGAGCAGAGTTTTTCGTTGTCGTTGAAGCCGCCATCGACGTTATTGAAGAAAACTCCATTCCATTATCACCTCTCCCGAAAGAAGCTGGCGAAACTGGTGCAAAGCGGCTGATCTTGGAGCGCTTCCCGTTTGACGTTGTCGCGATTGAGTTGCCGGAAGAAACCGTCGTTATCGCCTTTGCCCATCATTCCCGAAAACCTGGCTATTGGCTGGGACGTAGTAGGCCTTGACAGGTATCAGTGTGGCCCAGGCATCGGAGAGCTTGATGCGACCGGCCCTCATCGCCGCGGTGGTCGTCAGCCGCCGCGGGGAGAAGCTGCCGGTGCAGGGCTTCTTCGGTCTGGCGGTCGAGCTGGAACAATTTCCCGCCGATTCGATGCGACATACCGAAGCTTAGCGGGAGGAATTAAACGCTTAATAGTTTTTGTGAATTTTTATATCCGCCGAGAACAGGCCTAGCGGAATACTGGTGTGTCTACTTGAAAAAGTTCTTTATAAAGCCGAGTTTTTAAGGGTTTTTATATATATTTCTACCGCACTTGGGTTTTTTGGCTGTGGCTTTTTAGTCGTCTCGAATCCATCCAGAGATTCGACCAGTTGTGACATTTTTTTGAACCCAAAGTTTTTGACGCTAAAAGATGATACGTTTTTGTTAATCCACGCGCCGACGTCAGATAGTTTTACCCATTCGTTGCAGCCTTCTAATTCTTTGGTTGCTCTTTCTAAGATAGTTTTAGCCTCTTCTGTCGTGCAATTTAATTCTTCTTTTCTTAGCTTTTTTAATATTTCAGGCTTTCTAGGTTTCGTCACATTTTGTGTGCTATCTTTCAGGAGTAGGCCTGTTATTCTTCCGTTAAAAGTTATGGCTGCTGCCGAATGTGCTTTGAGAAGATGTTTTTCTAGATTTTTAGGGTTGAGTGCGACGTCGCAAATGTTACAGTTTATCAGGGCGCTACTCTGGGGTTTTTGGTGTTTATTAAATTCAATAGTTTGCTGCTCGAAATATATTTCTCGGCTAATTCTGGCCATGCTTCCTTGCATGCTGAACTTAATGCTTGGCTTCTTTTCACTCCAAAGCTCTTTCGTAGATATATCAATAAAGCAAAGCTCACCCGCCAATATTCGTGCATCGCCTGTAACTGTTAGGGAGTAAATATTTTCCCCTGCTAGCCAGCCTTTTATATTTGTAGTCGTTGACCTTGGAAATGTTGTTGCTTGAATGATGGTGAATAGCTCTGTTGAACTTGTTCTGTGCTTCCTCTCGTCAATAGTTTGTGCTAAAAAATTCCTTCTACCAGAACTTTCTGTTTCGCTATCAAAACAAGCATGTTTATACCATGGGTAAGACAGTGGAAGGTCTAACCAAACAGAACCGCCATTGTGCCTTATGAAAAATACGTCGCTTCCACACATCGGGCAAGTTGTTTTATGGTTCAATGTTTCAGGTCGAGAGTGTTTTTTCTCATTTGAGTTCAGCTCGTGCGAATGAAGTGCTTTCCAGCCACCTGGGCTTTTCCCTTTATGACCGTCACCTCCCCAACCGCATCTACAGTTTGCAGGGTGATTCCAAGCGTTGCATCCCATTCCATTAATCCATCTTGAGGTTGAAGAATTGTGACCCGGTACGCGACCTTTTTGTAATCGGTGATAACATGAAGCGGGTGTTAATGCTAGATGTTGCGGGTTGGGAACGGAGCTAACATGTTGAGCTAAATTTCTGGTGAAGCATAAACTAGGCGGTCTCAATGACCAAGTGCAACACGTGAGCCATCAGGTACGGTGTTGCCATGACTTACTGCTATCGCCATCTCT
>NZ_MCAP01000025.1:0-21983 GCF_001858555.1 Salinicola sp. MIT1003 | reverse complement strand
CGTTCGGTCATGGTGTTGTATAGGCGTAGGTGTCAGTCAGATCCATCCGGCTCGGCATTGGTGTTTGCTTTTTTACCCAACAAGCTGCTGGAAACGAAAAGTAAGAGCACGTTTCAAAACCTGTTCTGCAGTCGATTAAAGCAGATCAGCGAGCATCCGATCAGGGTCAACGCATAGTGGATATCGACTCGGCGCTCATATCTTGTGACCAGCCGCCTGAAGCCGCTCAACCATGAGAAGGTACGCTCGACCACCCAGCGATGGCGCCCGAGCCGTCGGCTGTCTTCCACGCCTCGCCGGGCGATGCGTGGGCGAATGCCACGCCTGCGACACGATCGCCGACAACGACGATGATCATACGCCTTGTCAGCGTGCAGCTTGCGAGGGCGATGACGCGGGCGGCCTCGTCGCCCCTGAACCGGGGAAACATGATCGAGCAGCGCGGCCAGGGGCACACTGTCATTCATGTTGGCACCCGACAGCAGAACCGCCAGAGGCGTGCCCCGACGATCCGTCAGCAGGTGTCGTTTGGTGCCCGGTCGGCCCCGATCCGTTGGGTTGGGGCCGATGGCCGATCCCCCTTTTTGGCTGACAGGGTGGCGCTGTCCATGCAGGCTCGTGACCAGTCGAGGCGATCGGCGTCATGCAGCTGTTGCAGGAGTGCCTGATGCAGGCGCTCCCATACACCGGCCTGCTGCCAATCCCGCAATCGACGCCAGCAGGTCACGCCCGAGCCGCAGCCCATTTCCAGCGGCAGCATGCGCCACGGGATGCCCGAACGCAGTACGAAGATAATGCCGGTCAGGGCGGCGCGGTTGGATATCGGTGGCCTGCCGCCGCGAGCCCCCGTTCTGGGCTCGGGCAACAGGGGTTCAACGATGATCCATAACTCGTCGGAAACAATCTTCGA
Source organism: Salinicola sp. MIT1003 (assembly GCF_001858555.1). Lineage (NCBI taxonomy): Bacteria > Pseudomonadati > Pseudomonadota > Gammaproteobacteria > Oceanospirillales > Halomonadaceae > Salinicola > Salinicola sp. MIT1003. Next base: position 21,073 of record NZ_MCAP01000025.1, on the reverse strand, counting down.
AGTCATGCTCTCAGGCTATGAGCGAGTAAGCCTCTCTTCAAGGTTTTGAAACGTACTCTTAGTCGGTATTGCGCCGACACACATCTGCAGCCTAAATCGGTTGATAGCTACGCTGCTGCAGTCAGGGCGGCGCGTAGATATTTCGGCAAAGATGCGTTCCCTAGCATGATATCCTGTGAGAGTGTGTGCGCGTGGCGAAAGAGGGTCCTTCGCTCAAAAGATAACCCGAAAGGCATCGTCGAAGTAAGCTGGAATAATTATGTGAGGCATCTGGCTGCGCTATACAATTTTGGTATCAAGCATAGACTCATAACGGTTGAAGAGAATCCATTCAATGGAGTGCGTGTCAGGGAGCCCCGAAAACCGAAAAAAACCTTGCAGCCGCTTGCAGTAAGGTATGTACGTGAGGTCATGGACGTATGTCGTAGATTTGAAACCGCGCAAGATGACCCGTCGAAGCTCTATCCAGCATGGTTTTGGGAGACAGTAATTGAGACCTTCTATTTTACAGGTATTAGGCTAAATCAGTTGCTACATATTAAGGCTAAGGACGTTGATCTTAAAAGAATGATCCTGGTAACTTCGTTTGAGGGATCCAAAACCTATTCTGAGTCCGTGGTGCCAATCGCAGATGGGTTGTATCCTTACATTGCAAAACTGATGCTTGCGGCTCATCGTGAAGGTTTCAAACGTGAAGATCAGCTATTTAATGTGAACCGCTTTTCACGTAGACATCGCCGCATGGAGATGGACATAAATCAAGTCGAACACTTCTTTAAGAGGCTGTCGGGATTCTGTGGTACGCGGGTCACGCCTCATAGATTTAGGCATACCCTGGGGACCGATCTCATGGAAGATCCTGATCGTAACATCCGAGTCACCCAAATGATCCTCGACCACTCAAGTATGCGCACAACCATGGAATACGTTCATCCTAGCGTTGACTCCATGAGGAAGGCGCTGAATCAACGTCGATGCCCCTAAATTTTATGTGAGCGATGGGCGGCCAAGAGGCGGCCGCTCATTTTCGCTACGGCCAGCTTGACAATGATGATCTCGGAATCCAAGATCATGCATGCCAATGTAGTGCAGGTGCGGTAGGCAAAAAGCCAGCACATCATATCGGGCATGTTTTTTCTTAAGCGGCTGAAATTAATGGATTTTTCCGAATCAAGTAGTCCAACTGACTGTTAATCATTGGGTCACAGGTTCGAGTCCTGTTCGGGGAGCCAATGTTGTTGTCATCCCTTCTCGCTTTTCCAGTTCGCTGGTTCTCTAGCCCGTATCTCTCCCTGTTTGCCTTGCCTTCGTAACCCTCAGGTTCCGATGTCGCTGCCGGTTGATACCGTCACCACGACGATGATGGGTCCGTGCCGATGTGTTACGTAAACGGCGCCAATAGACAACATTAAGACAACACATCTCGCTGAACCCCCATTCCAGAATGTCGCTCTAAGCGACATCGCGGCCCGGTCGCCAAGCACTGGGTTGCCATCTCTTGTTCGCAAGCCGCACGGAATGGTGGAAACATGGAGCCATCGAAGACGCCCAGGCAAAGCCCTGACCGGCAGGATGCCGATTCTGTTACCGACAAGGTCTTCAAGACGCTGTCGATACTCGCCGCACTGGTGCTGGTGTTTGTGATCGGCGCCTTTTCGGTCGTCACTGAAATTTTCCCTGGGCCGCAGATACAGCATGCCTATCAGGCCGGGCAGGCGCTCTACCTTCAGGCTACCGATTACAGCGACATCTATAAGGGTGATATCTGGCGCACGCAGCGCACCGAAGCCAAGGGGGTCACCCAGTACGACCCCCAACTCGCTCGCAACGGGCTGACGCTCTACACCACCGGCACCGAGCCGGCCGCCTATCTCGTCGACATGAACGGCAAGGTGGTTCACGAATGGCGCAAGCCATACAGCGAGGCGTGGCTGGACGGAGAGGGCGTGCCCAATCCGCGTCCCGACGAGTTCATTCACTTCCGCAACGCCCAGGTGCAGCCCAACGGCGACCTGATCGCGCTCTACGAAGGCAACGGCGACACGCCTTACGGCTACGGGCTGGTCAAGCTGGACAAGGATTCCAACGTGATCTGGCGCTATGCCGGCCGCGCTCACCATCAGTTTGCCGTCGCGCCGGACGGCAGAATCTACGCGCTGATCCATGGCATCTTCGACGACGAGATCGAAGAGCTGGACTACCTCGAGCCGCCGCGGCTCGAGGATTCGCTCGTGGTGCTGTCGCCGGAGGGCGAGGAGCTCCAACGGACCCGACTATTGCCGGCCCTGCATGACTCGCCGTTCAGCGAGCTGCTGGACAACGTGCCGGGCATCATGCTCAACGACCCTATCCACGCTAATGCCGTCGACTACCTGACAGCCGACAAAGCCCGCAACTTCCCGTTCGGTAACGAGGGCGATCTGCTGCTCTCTTTCCGCGAGACCAGCTCGATTGCCGTCTTCGATCCGCGCTCGGGCAAGATCACCTGGGCGACGCGGGGGCCGTGGATTCGGCAGCACGATCCGGACGTGCTGCCCAACGGCGATATCGTGATGTTCGACAATCGCGGTCATTACCACACGCCGGAAGGCGAATCCCGAATTCTGGAATTCGACCCGCGTACCCTGCAGATCACCTGGCAATATGCCGGCACCGCGGAGCACCCGCTGGAGAGCGAGATCCGCGGCGACCAGCACCGGCTGGACAACGGCAACACCTTGATCAGCGAATCGGATGGCGGCCGCCTGGTCGAAGTGACACGCGAGGGGGAAATTGCCTGGGAGTATCTCGTACCGACGCGTGGCGGGCCTGATGGCGACATGATTCCGATCATCGGATGGTCGCAGCGGCTCGACCCCGGCCAGTTCGATGACGGTTTCAGGCAATCTCTCGATCTGGATGACACGGGTTCGTCCGGCTTGCCCGATACATCCGAGCCATCCCATTCATCCGACAGCATCGAAGACGGCAAAGACGGCGGAAGCGCTCCCCCGGTTCGAACTACCGCCCCTAGCCGGAGGGCGTTCTGAATACTCGCTGTCTCGCAATCCGGAAGATTGAGACGTTCCCGCCGCCATGTCGTCATCGGCATGGCGGCTTTAGTTAACCTCTCTGATTGTTTGAAGTTAACAGGTTGCCGTGGCACCATTCAGTCAACTTTATTAATAGAAAAGGTTGACCACTGGCATGGCAATGACCTCCTCTCGAACCGGGAATGTCTCCCTGCGTCATGACTGGCAGCGCGAAGAGATCCAGGCGCTGCTGGAACGCCCGTTCAACGATCTGCTGTTCCAGGCGCAAGGCGTGCATCGCCAGCATTTCGATCCCAACGCGGTACAGATCTCCACGCTGCTCTCGATCAAGACCGGCGCCTGCCCGGAAGACTGCAAGTACTGTCCGCAATCCGGTCACTACAACACCGGGCTCGAGCGCGAGAAGCTGTTGCAGGTCGAAGCGGTGCTGGAAGAGGCGCGCAAGGCCAGGGCAGTCGGCGCCAGCCGTTTCTGCATGGGCGCGGCGTGGAAGCATCCGAGCGCGAAAGACATGCCGCTGGTGCTGGAAATGGTGCGCGGCGTGCGGGCGATGGGGCTCGAAACCTGCATGACACTGGGCATGCTGAGTCGGGAGCAGGCCGAGCAACTGAAGGAAGCCGGGCTCGATTACTACAACCACAACCTGGATACCTCGCCGGAGTACTACGGCGAGATCATCACCACCCGCACCTACGCCAATCGTCTGGAGACCCTGGACCACGTCCGTCAGTCCGGCATGAAGATCTGCAGTGGCGGCATCCTCGGCATGGGCGAGAGCGTCAACGACCGGGCGGGGCTGCTGCAGCAACTGGCCAACCTGCCTGAACACCCCGAGAGCGTGCCGATCAACATGTTGATCCGGATCCAGGGCACGCCGCTCGAGCATGTCGAGGATCTCGACCCCATCGAGTTCATTCGCACCATTGCCGTGGCGCGCATCCTGATGCCGCGCTCCCACGTGCGTCTGGCCGCCGGGCGCGAGCTGATGAGCGACGAGACCCAGGCGCTGGCATTCTTCGCCGGGGCCAACTCGATCTTCTACGGCGAGCGCCTGCTGACCGCGCAGAACCCCCAGGCGACCCGTGATCAACGGCTTTTCGAGCGCCTCGGCCTGCACCCCGAGCAGCGCGAAGACGTCGATGACGCCGCCCACGAAGCGGCCATTCAGGAGCGCATGACAAGGGCTCGGCTGGATGCGATGGTCACGGATGCTAACGCCTCGTCCACGGCCCGGGTCCGCGCATGACGGCAGCGTCACAGTACGTTGAGCAGGGCGATGCACGGGACGATTCGCTGAAGCGCGTGCTGGCGGCGCGCCTGGCACGTCAGCACGCGCTCCAGCGTTATCGCCGCAGAAGCACGACGGCCGGGAAGGGGCCGCACTTCCTGCGCCAAGGACAGCGCTACCTGACGTTCTGCAGCAACGACTACCTGGGGCTGGCCGGCGATCCCCGGCTGGCGGAGGCGCTGGCCGAAGGCGCCCGGCGTTTCGGCACCGGCGGCGGGGCATCGCACCTGGTCTGCGGCCACAGCGATGCCCATGAATTTCTCGAAGCGCGACTGGCCGCGCTGACGGGGCAGCCTCGGGCGCTGCTGTTCTCCAGCGGCTACCAGGCCAATCTGGGCGTCATCTCGACGCTGCTCGGGCGGGGCGATGTGGCACTCCACGACCGGCTCAATCACGCCTCGTTGCTGGACGCGACCCGGCTGGCCGGCGCCAGCCTGGTGCGATTCGCCCATCGAGATGTCGTCGATTGCGGCGAGCGGCTGTCCTCTCTCGATACTGCGCGGCGAACTCTGGTCGTCACCGATGGCGTCTTCAGCATGGATGGCGATGTCGCCGATCTGCCCGCCCTGGCGGCACGATGCGAGCGCCACCGCGCCTGGTTGATGGTCGACGATGCTCACGGCCTCGGCGTGCTGGGCGCGGATGGCGGCGGCACGTGGCAGGCACAGAGCCTCGAGCCGGGCAGGATTGCCGCCAGCGTCGGGACGCTGGGCAAGGCGCTCGGCACCCAGGGCGCGTTCGTCGCCGGCAGCGAGACCTTGATCGAGGCGCTGATCCAGTTCGCCCGCCCCTACATCTACACCACCAGTCTCTCCCCGGCGCTGGCGTGGGCCACGCTGACCAGTCTGGACATCGTCCGCGACGAGCCGGAGCGGCGGGCCCATCTTTCCGCGTTGATCGAGCGCTTCCGCCACGAGGCGGCCGGCCTCGCCGAGCTGGATCTGCGTCTGGCGCCTTCCACCACGCCCATTCAGCCACTGATCGTCGGGCCGAGCTGGAGTGTGCCGGGCAGCGGCGGGCAGGGCGACAACGAAGCCGCGGCGCTCGCCCTGGCGGCGGCACTCGAGCGCGCCGGCATCTGGTGCAGTGCCATCCGCCCGCCCACCGTACCGGCCGGCACATCGCGACTGCGCTTCACGCTCTCGGCGGCTCATACACTCGAGGAAGTCGACCGGTTGATCAGCGTGCTGTTCGATACCTCCCGTCGGCTGTGGTCGGCAAGGGAGACATTGACGGAGGGAACGTCGACCAGAGAGGCATCGACATGAACGAGCAGACACTGCTGTTGCTGCCGGGCTGGGCGCTCGGGCCCGCACCGCTGGCGCCGTTGGCCGACGCCCTGCGTCGGCGGCTGCCCCCGTGCTACCGGGTCGAGTGCATCAACTATCCCGCATTGACCAGTCACCGGCCCGAAAGCTGGGTCGCGGCGCTCGATCATGAGCTGCCCCAGGATGCCTGGCTAGTCGGCTGGTCACTCGGCGGCATGCTCGCCACGTCGCTGGCGCAGTGGCGCGGGCGTCGCGCACGGGGGTTGATCACGCTGGGGGCCAACGCCAGTTTCGTTGCCCGTCCGGGCTGGCCGACGGCGCTGAGCGGGGGAGCCCTGAAGGACTTCCAGCGTGGGTTGCAGGCTTCCCCCACGCGTACGCTTCGGCGATTCGCGCAGTTGAGCGCGCAGGGCGGACAGGATACCCGCCGGCTGGGGCGCGAGCTGGTGGCGGCGCTGGCGTCGACGCCGCTGGATCACGCCCTGGCCGGGCTGGAAGTGTTATCCGCGCTGGATCTGCGCGACGTGCCGGGCACGCTGAAGATCCCGCAACTGCATCTCTTCGGCGATAGCGATGCCCTGGTGCCGGCGGCGGCACGCCAGGCCATCGCCGAACGGCTGCCCGAGGGAGGACGTACGGCGTCGATCGCGCATGCCGGCCACGCCTTCCCGCTGGAACAGGCCGAACGGACCGCCGCGCTCATGGCGGACTTCCTGCTCTCGTCCGATGGCTCGCGACAAGAGGCGGCGCCATGAACGGCCTGGATCGCGTCGAACGGCACGCCGCGCCAGCCGGCGTGGTCGCGGAGGCGCCGGCGTCGCGGTGCCGGCTGCGACGGATCGCCGACGGCTTTTCCCGTGCCGCGCACGCCTACGACGACGGCGCCGAGTTGCAGCGCGAGGTGGCCGATCATCTGCTGGCGCGGCTGCCGGCGCTCGGGCGCTTGCGGACCGTCGTCGATATCGGTTGCGGTACGGGATATCTGATCTCCCGCCTGGCCGGACGTCACGCCGGGCTCGCGATCGGGCTGGATATCGCGCCCGGCATGTTGCAGGCAGCGCGCCGTCGCCACGCCGCGCGGCCAATCCAGTGGCTCGTCGGCAGCGCGGAGCGACTGCCATTGGCCGATGACAGCGCCGGCCTGCTGGTTTCCAGTCTGGCGGTGCAGTGGTGCGAGTCGCTGGAAGCATTCCTGGCCGAGGCCGGCCGCGTGCTGCGCCCCGGCGGCTGGCTCGCCTTCACCACGCTGTGCGAAGGAACGCTGGCGGAACTGCGTGCGGCGGGGCAGCGACTCGATGGCACACCCCTCGGCAACGCCTTCCTGCCCGAAGCGCGCCTGACGGAGCTCCTCGAGGCGCCTGACTGGCAGCTGCACGAGCTGGATCTGGCGACGCGCAAGACGCATCACGCCACACCGATCGACGCGCTGCGGGCATTGAAGCGGATCGGCGCCAGCACGCTGACCGATCCGGCTGCCGATCATGGCGGGCTGGCGGGGCGACGCCGTATCGTCGAGCTGGGTCGGAGGCTGGAAACCTGGCGGGAAGCCGAGGGCATTCCGACCCGCTATCGGGTCGCCACGGTATTGCTGCAGCGCAGTGAGAGGGAGGGGAGATGACGGCCTGCTTCGTGACCGGCACCGACACCGATGCCGGCAAGACCGTGATTACCGCAGGGCTGCTGCTCGCGGCCAGGCGCCGCGGACTGACCGTGGCGGGCGGCAAGCCGGTGGCCTCCGGCTGCGAGCGAACCCCGCTCGGGTTGCGCAACGCCGATGCGCTCGCCATTCAGGCCCAGTGCCATCCCGCGTTGCCCTACGATGCGATCAACCCGTTCGCCTTCGAGCCGGCCATCGCCCCGCACATCGCCGCTGGCGAAGCGGGCATCCCGCTGACGCTGGCGTCTCTCGAGCGCTCCATGCAGAGGCTGCTGGCGCGGGATGCCGATCTTACCCTGATCGAGGGGGCCGGCGGCTGGCGCGTACCGCTCAACGAGCGGGAGTCGCTGTCGGACCTCGCGATCGCGCTCGCCCTGCCCGTCGTATTGGTGGTCGGCGTGCAGCTCGGTGCCATCAATCATGCCCGGCTGACGCTGGAGGCGATTCGTGGCGACGGCCTGACGGTGGCGGGGTGGGTCGCCAACGGCATCGCCCCCGACCTGCCACGCCGCCGGCAGAACCTGGATGCCCTCGCCGGATGGCTGGGCGAGCAGGGCGGCGTTCCATGCCTCGGCGTCGTGCCCTGGCTGCCGTCGCCATCCGCCGAACGCGTGGCGGACTTTCTGGATATCGATCCTCTTTTGTAAACGCCAAAAGCCGTTGTAAAGGCCTTTGCAAAAGCCGTTATAAACACCCTCCAAGGGAACCCGTCGAATGACCCGCAATAGTCAATGGATGCAGCGTGACCTGGCCAGCCTGTGGCACCCGTGTACCCAGATGAAGGACCACGAAACGCTTCCCGTCGTACCGATCCGTCGCGGCAAGGGCGTGTGGCTGGAGGATTTCGAAGGCCAGCGCTATCTCGATATCGTCAGTTCCTGGTGGGTCAACGTGTTCGGGCACGCCAACGAGCGCATCAACGCGCGCATCAAGCAGCAGCTCGACGAACTCGAGCACGTGATCCTGTCGGGATTCACCCACCAGCCGGTGATCGAGCTCTCCGAACGGCTGGGTCAACTGGCGCCCGCCGGGCTGGGGCACTGCTTCTACGCCGATAACGGCTCCTCCGCCGTCGAGATCGCGCTCAAGATGAGCTACCACTACTGGCGCAACGTCGGTCGTCCCGAAAAGCGGCGCTTCCTGACCATCACCAACGGCTACCACGGCGAGACGCTGGGCGCGCTATCGGTCGGCGACGTGGCGCTTTATACCGACACCTACCGCTCGTTGCTGCTGGACGTGATCAAGGTGCCGGCACCGGACGGCTTCGGCCTGCCGCGAGAGCAGTGGGTCGAGCAGGCGAAGGGTGCCTTCGCGCACATGGAAGCGGCGCTGGCGCGTCATGCCCACGAGCTGGCGGCGGTCATCGTCGAACCCCTGATCCAGTGTGCCGGCGGCATGCGCATGTACCCGCCGGAATACCTGACCTGGCTGCGCGAGGCCTGCGATCGTCACGGCGTCCAGTTGATCTTCGACGAGATTGCCGTCGGATTCGGCCGCACCGGGACGCTGTTCGCCAGCGAGCAGGCCGGCGTGCGCCCGGATTTCCTGTGCCTCTCCAAGGCGCTGACCGGCGGCTACCTGCCGCTGTCGGTGGTGATGACCACCGACGAGGTCTACGCCGCGTTCTACGACGACTACTCGACGCTGAGAGCCTTCCTGCACTCCCACAGCTACACCGGCAATCCGCTGGCCTGCGCCGCCGCCCTGGCGACGCTGGATATCTTCGAGCAGGACGACGTGATCGCCGCCAACCGCGACAAGGCGGCGCTGATGGGACGCCTCGCCGAGCCGCTGCGAGAGCACCCTCACGTTGGTGACGTGCGCCAGACCGGCATGGTGCTCGCGATCGAGATGGTGGCGGACAAGGCCAGCCTGACGCCCTACGACTTTCGCGAGCGTCGCGGGTTGCGCGTCTATCGGCACGCGCTGTCACGCGGCGTGATGCTGCGGCCACTGGGCAACGTGATCTACTGGATGCCGCCTTACGTGATCACCCCGGGAGAACTGGAACGGGTCGCAACGGTGACGCGGGAAGGGCTGGAGCAGGCAACGGCCGATTAAAAATGTGAAATTCCGCTATCTTCCTGTCGACGAAAGTCGAATAGAGGTAGGGCTGCCAGTCGGTGTCCGGCCAGCCTCGCATCGATGCCAGTACCAGACTCCGTCATTCTCAAGATGATGAATTGGTAAGTGTTTTCGTGGTCCGGTCGATTACGCTGCAGGATGACTGATTTTCCGGCGAACGATTAACGCGCGCTGGAACCGTTACCGTCATACGTCATACATGACTACAGGACGCGTCGAAAAGCACGATTCCGGGTAGAAGTCTTACCGTGCTGGCGGCTAAGTGCTGATTGTTGCCATGCCTCGATTTCTCACATAGTGGATTCGCCAAGGAGGTCATATCTTCTCGTCGATGGCGTTAAAACGCTCGTTTTGACCCGTGAAATCGAAACACGAGACACCGTGGCTTCCAGACATTCCTCAATCCCGACCTGTGGAGATCGTCATGTCTCTTTATCAGCGCGATATCGATTCGATAAACCGATTGTGCCTGGAGCAGAACGGCAGATGGGGCAATATCAACCCTGAGAACGTGGCCCGGATGCGAGCGCATAATCGCTTCCGAACCGGACTCGATATCGCCCGTTACACGGCCTCCATCATGCGTCGCGACATGCAGACTTACGATGAAGACCCGTCACGCTACACCCAGTCGCTCGGCTGCTGGCATGGCTTCATCGGCCAGCAGAAGCTGATTTCGATCAAGAAGCACCACGGCACGACTCAGGGGCGATATCTGTACCTTTCCGGCTGGATGATCGCTGCCATGCGCTCCGAGTTCGGCCCGCTTCCCGATCAGTCGATGCATGAAAAGACCTCCGTTCCGGCCCTGATCGAAGAGCTCTACACCTTTCTGCGCCAGGCAGATGCCAGGGAGATGACGACCCTGTTTCGGGAACTGGATAGCGTCAGAAAGCAGGGCAACGAAGTGATGGCACGCAGCGTGATCGACAGAATCGACAACTTCGAAACGCACATCGTGCCGATCATTGCCGACATCGATGCCGGATTCGGCAACGAAGAAGCCACCTACCTGCTGGCGAAGAAGATGATCGAGGCGGGCGCCTGCTGTATCCAGTTGGAGAACCAGGTATCGGACGCCAAGCAGTGCGGTCACCAGGATGGCAAGGTCACCGTTCCCCACGAGGATTTCGTGGCGAAGATCAACGCCGTTCGTCACGCATTCCTGGAACTCGGGGTGGACGAGGGGGTGATCGTCGCGCGTACCGATTCGCTGGGCGCCGGTCTGACGCAGAAGCTGCCGGTCAGCAAGGAGCCGGGCGATCTCGCCTCCCGGTACAACAGCTTCCTCTGTACCGTGCCGATCTGCGCGGTGAAGGACATCAACGAGGGCGACACCCTCATCAAGCTCGATGGCGACCTGCGCAAACCGCTGCGGCTCGCCAACGGTCTCTACCGCTTCCGCCCGGACACCGGCGAGGACCGGGTCGTGCTGGACTGCGTCAATGCCCTGCAGAATGGCGCGGACCTGCTGTGGATCGAGACCGAGAAGCCCCACATCGGCCAGATCGCCGGCATGGTCGAGCGCATTCGCGAAGTCGTGCCGAACGCCAAGCTGGTCTACAACAACTCGCCCTCGTTCAACTGGACGCTCAACTTCCGCCAGCAAGTCTACGACCGGTGGGAAGCGGAAGGGCGGGATCTCTCCGGTATCGAACGCAGCCAACTGATGAGCGCGGCGTACGACGACTCCGAGCTGGCGCAGGAGGCAGACCGCCGGATCCAGACATTCCAGCGCGACGCCGCCCGCGAAGCCGGGGTGTTCCACCACCTGATCACCCTGCCGACTTACCATACGGCGGCGCTCTCCACCGACGAGCTCGCCGAGGGCTACTTCGGTGACGCCGGCATGCTGGCCTACGTTGCCGGCGTGCAGCGCCGCGAAATTCGGCGCGGGCTGGCCACGGTCAAGCACCAGGACATGGCCGGCTCCAACATCGGTGACGACCACAAGGAGTACTTCTCCGGCGCGGCCGCGCTCAAGGCCGGCGGCGGGCTCAACACCATGAATCAGTTTGGTTGACGTCCTGGCGCGGGCCGGCCCCTCCGGCCGGCGCGCTTCTTTCTATTCCGGATATATTCAGCGGCATCGATCCGAGCCCATACGAGGGCGAGCCACGCCATATTGTTTTGCCGATCCTAATTGTATACGCTTGTACTCAATAGTATTCGGGATGGCGAGAGACTATGGATCGAAAGGATTACAAGACGGGAGACGCGCTGTTTTCCGATGTGCTGGTGATCGGAGGCGGCAACGCAGCGTTGTGTGCGGCGATTTCCGCGGCGGATGCCGGGTGCAACGTGCTCATGGTCGAGCATGCTCCGAAATCGCTTCGTGGCGGCAACAGCCAGCACACGCGTAACTTCCGCTGCATGCACGAAGGGCCGAAAGGCATCCTCGCTGGCGACTATACGGAAGAGGAGTATTTCGAGGACCTGATGCGAGTCACCGCCGGCAAGACCGATCCGGACCTGGCGCGGATGACGATTCGGGGGTCCTACGACGCCTACGACTGGATGACGGCCAACGGTGTCCGGTTTCAGCCGTCCCTGGGCGGGACGCTCAGCCTGTCCCGCACCAACGCCTTCTTTCTTGGCGGCGGCAAGGCGCTGGTCAATGCCTATTACAACACCGCCGAGCGCAAGGGCGTACGGATCGTCTATGACGCCCAGGCAATCGAGCTCGATATAGAAGCGGGTGAGTTCAAGTCCGCCGTGGTGCTCTGCAAGGGGATACGTCACGAGGTCCACGCCAAGCGGCTGGTCGTGGCCTCGGGCGGGTTCGAGTCGAACCTGGAGTGGTTGGAGGAAGCCTGGGGGCCGAGCGCGCGCAATTTCCTCATCCGGGGCACGCAGTTCAACCAGGGCCTGATGATCAAGGAGTTCATGCGTCATCGCGCCAGCATCATCGGGGAACCCGACCAGTGCCATGCCGTCGCCATCGACGGGCGAGCGCCGAAGTATGACGGTGGCATCGTCACGCGTCTGGACTGCGTCTCCTTCGGCATCGTGGTCGACAAGTATTGCCGCCGATTCTACGACGAAGGCGAGGATTTCTGGCCGAAACGGTACGCGATCTGGGGGCGGCTCATCGCCCAGCAGCCCGATCAGGTGGGCTACGTGATCATCGACTCCAAGGCGATCAACGACTTCATGCCGTCGGTCTTCCCGCCGCTGGAGGCGGATTCCGTGGAAGCACTGGCGACGAAGCTCAAGCTGGACCCCTCGGCACTGAACGAAACGATCACGGCGTTCAATGCCGCCATCGGTGACACTCCGTTCGACAAGGACGTTCTGGATGGTTGCGGAACCACGGGCCTGGACGTCGACAAGACGAACTGGGCGCGCAGGATCGATACGCCACCTTATTACGGCTACACGTTGGCGCCCGGCATTACCTTCACCTACATGGGCGTGAAGGTCACCGAGAAAGCACAGGTCATCTTCGAAGAGACTGGGCCCTCGAATACGATATTTGCCGCGGGAGAGATCATGGCAGGAAATATCCTGGGCCAGGGCTATCTGGCCGGATTCGGAATGGCGATAGGGACCGTGTTCGGTATCACTGCAGGGCAGGAGGCGGCAAATGGAATCCATTAGTATTCTGGACGTGACGCAGGACGCGCGCCGCAATATCGAGATATGCAACTCGTGTCGCTACTGTGAAGGCTTCTGCGCCGTATTTCCGGCGATCGAAAGCCGTCGCAGTTTCGACCGGGAAACCATCCAGTACCTCTCCAATCTCTGCCATAACTGCACGGGCTGCTATCACGCCTGCCAGTACACGACGCCTCATGTCTTCGACATGAACGTGCCGCAAGCGCTGACCAAGGTCAGGCAGGAAAGCTACGAGGAGTATGTCTGGCCGAAGGCGCTCGGAAAGGTATTTCGCAAGAACGGCACCGTGATCTCGATGATCACCGCGCTGGCGTTCTCGCTGGTCATGCTTTGCGGGCTGCTCTATGTCGACGCCGGCAGCCTGTTCAGCGTTCAGCAAGGGCCGGGGGCGTTCTACCGCATCATTCCCCACGGCATCATGGCTGGCATCGCCGGCGCCATCTTCCTGTTCGACATTCTCGCCATCGGCCTGGGGGTGCGGAATTTCTGGAAAGCGATTGGCGGGCGGGCCTCCTATTTCACTAATCGTGCCGCAGTGCGAAGCGCGCTGCACGACGCCATGACGCTCAAGCACCTGGGAAGTGATGGCAGCGGTTGCAACGATGAAGACAGCACTTTCAGCAACCGTCGACGCCGCTATCATCACCTGATGATGTACGGTTTCCTGCTCTGTTTCGCCGCCACTTCGGTCGCGACGATCTACGACTACGTGTTCGGCTGGGTCGCCCCCTATGCGCTGACCAGCCTGCCAGTGATTCTGGGAACGGCCGGCGGCGTGGGCATCATCATCGGTACGGCGGGGCTGAGCTGGGTCAAGCTACGCATGCACGATGGCCCGAGCTGGAAGGCTGTGCTGGGCATGGATTATGCCTTCCTGAGCTTGCTGTTCTGGGTCAGTCTGACGGGGTTGGCTCTGCTCGCGTTGCGCGATACGTCGGCGATGGGCGTGCTGTTGATCGTGCATCTGGGCGTGGTCGCGGCGCTGTTCGCCGCGCTGCCATTCAGCAAGTTCATTCACATTTTCTTCAGGCTGGGCGCATTGCTCAAATACCACAACGAGAAATGACAAACGGGGCCGGGAAGGGCGCGCAGAGTGGGAATCGAGCGTGATCCTTTCCGGCCTTGTCATCGCCGAGCGCTCATTGCTGATAGTCGTCCAGCTCATCGCCCATGAGCTGGATTCTTGCCTTCTGCGCTTCACGAATATGCAGTGCGGCTACCTGCTGTGCCTTCTCGACATCCCGGTTGGCGATGGATTCATGGATGGCCCGGTGCTCTTTCACCACGGCTTCGGCACGACCGGGAACCTCATAGGTCGTCTTGCCCAGCAGGGCCATGGAGTCGCGCAGGGAATTGAGCGACTTCAATAAGTACCGGTTGTGGGCGGCGTGATAGATACCGTTATGGAAGAGGCGATTATGACGCGCCTGTTCGGCAGGAGATTTGGCGGCCTCGTATTTGCCCATGATCTCGTTCAACGAATAGATCTCCGCATCACTGGCGTGTCGGGCAGCCAGGCCGGCAGCGGAACTCTCCAGCACCTCACGCATGTAGTAGAGCTCCATGACTTCCTGATAACCCAGCTTGGCTATCTGCATGCCGCTATAAGGCGCAACGACCAGCAGCCCGGAAGCTTCGAGTCGTTTCAGGGCTTCCCTCACCGGCGTACGGCTGAAATTCAGCCAGTCCGCAATATCGGATTCCTTGATTCGGCTTCCCGGTTTCAAGGTGCCTTCCCGGATGCCTTCCAGAATCTTTTGGTAAGCCTGCTCGCTGCGCGAGAAATTTTCCGCCATGTCTTCCCCCAATGGTGCGCTACGCATCCCGCTTCTTAGTCCAAAGTCTAGATAGAGAAAGCGGTTCAGTAAATCTAATCCCCTGATTTTTCGAGACTTGTCCAAACGGCTGAGCGTTTGATGTATTCACGTGTATACGCTAGCATTCTTTCCGGTCGATCCCATGATTTATTCAATTGTTCATAAGAAAAAACAGGAGCGAGCATGCTTTCCAGAACGAGAAAGTCAGCGTATGCCATCGCCGCATTGACCGTGATGCTGTCGGGAGCCGCGACGGCCCAGGATGCCGACATCACCGGGACCGTGGATTGCATAGCGCCAGCAGGGCCAGGCGGCGGTTGGGATTTCACCTGTCGTAGCCTGGGACAGATCATTGGTGGGGCAACCGATCATCAGGTGAATGTCCAGACGAAGAACATGCCGGGTGCGGGAGGCGGTGTAGGCTTCGCGCACATCATCACCAAGCGA
The DNA here is from genome assembly GCF_001858555.1 of Salinicola sp. MIT1003. Lineage (NCBI taxonomy): Bacteria > Pseudomonadati > Pseudomonadota > Gammaproteobacteria > Oceanospirillales > Halomonadaceae > Salinicola > Salinicola sp. MIT1003. Next base: position 5,858 of record NZ_MCAP01000025.1, on the reverse strand, counting down.
GGTGACGACCCCAAAGTCATCGCCGCTGCCAGCACGGCCACCACTGCGCGGCTCGCCCAAGGGCAGTTCCCGGGCATGACGGCTGACATGGTGCGCTGGGTGGGCGCCATCGGGGCCGATCCGGGGATCATCGCCGTCAAGAAGGATTCCCCCTATACATCACTGGACCAGCTGCTTGCGGCGCTGAAGGAAGATCCGGCGTCGGTCACCTTCGCCGGTGCCAGCGCGGTGGGGGGATGGGATCACCTCAAGATACTGATGACGGCGCACGAGGCCGGCGTCAAGAACCTGAACAAGATCAAGTATCTCTCTTACAACAACGGTGGTTCGGCGGTCACGCAGGTCATCGGTGGACATATCGATGCCCTGGTAGGCGTGGTGTCGTCCTCTCAAGGCTTCATCGAGTCCGGCGATCTACGGCCATTGGCCGTGCTGAATGACAAGCGGCTGGCACCGCCCCTGGACGAGATTCCGACCTCGACCGAGCTGGGGCTGGATGTCGAAGCATCCAACTGGCGCGGCTTCTATATGCCCAAGGGCGTCAGCGACGCCGAGTACGAATGGTGGGTGTCTACCCTGCGCCAGGCCAGCGAGACGGATGAGTGGCGCAAGATCATGAAGCAGAATGGCCTGGTGCCGTTTGAACGCTATGGCAAGGACTTCGATGCCTTCGTGAACGATCAGGTCGCGAAACTCAACCAGGTTTCCCGTGAAGTCGGGTTGATTCAGGAATAACGACGAAACGGTGGCGCCTTTCATGGGCATCGTCCGAATGCGGGGCAGGTCTCGGCCCCGCACTCCAAACGCAAATAATCCGATCACTCATGGCGGCTTTGCCCTCGTTAGTAGCTCCCTTTTTCCCGGCGTCCAGCCTCTCCTCGTGAATATTGGTTCATAGAGCCATAAAGCCGTGTACTCGATATCTCCCCACGTTCTGCATTGAAGAACCTCGGCCTTCCCGATTTGACTAACGCCTATGGGTCGGCTCCCTCGCCTTCGAAATGTTGCCGAGTCGTTTCCTTCCGCAGTAACACGTTACGAAGCCAGCGGGGCGGTTGTCGTACCATCGTTTTGGCCAGCGTATCGTTTTGACCAGCGTATCGCCTTCGAACGGTCGCTCGTGAATAGCGGCGTTCGAACGACGGCAGGATCCGGGAGCGGCGCTGAACGACAACGCTGAACGACAACAAGGCCTTCGCGTCGCCACGCGGCCAAAGGAGCGTGCATGCCAGGTTTCGTGGATGAAGTCAGCCAGGGCGTCGTCAGGGGATGGTATGTTGCCGATGATGGCCGGCAGTCGCGTGCTTGCCAGAGCGTCGTCATCTCCGTCAACGGCGAAGAACGGTTCTGCGCGTTGTGTCAGGACGCGCGACCCGATGTGGTCGAGGCGGGCATCACGCGTGAAGGCAACGTTGGTTTCCTGGCGCCGCTCGCGTTGCAGGTCGGGGATCTCGTTCGCGTCAGAACGCTGGAAAGTGGCCAGCTGTTGGGAGGCGGCCTGGCCGTCGTGATGCCACCCGGCGCCGAGGATGGCTTTCTGACTGCCCGGGGCAGCGCCGAACTCCCCGCCTTTCGACCTCTTCTGCAGCCGCTACGGCCCCATCTGACCATCAACGCGTTTCGGCCCTTGTTCGGCCACCGGGGCAAGCTTTCGGCACTCTGTATCGACACGCCGGCGGGGCGTCGCGTGGTTCATGTCCAGCGCCCGGTTCGAAATGCGCTCTGGCTCGAACGCCTTCACCGCCGGGTGGTCGAACCCAACGGCATAGCCGCGCCGTCGCTGGAAGCGGTGCTCGTCCACGGAGAGACCGCCAGCCTGGTCGTCGAGCATATCGAAGGCCAGGCACTGGATGGCTTCACCGGTGACAACGAGCAGGCGTTTCGCGACACGCTCGCCGCGGCCCTGCGGTTGCCGTCCGTTCGCTGGGTCACCGGGATGGGAGGCGACCGGCGCGGGAGAAGGGCGTTCGGAAAGCTGATCAGCGGCGTCTGCCTGGCCGCGCTGAAACGGCAGCACTGGCGGGAGCTACGGCTACTGCTGGGCATGGCCCGCGCCGTTTACCGGCTGCCGCGGGTATTCTCCCACGGCGACCTTCACCCCCAGAACGTACTGATCGAATCGCGGACGGGTCGGTCAGTATTCATCGACTGGGATCACGCCGACAGGCTGCCGGTCGGATTCGACCTTTCCCGGCTGCTGATGAGTGTCCCTCCGGCCCTGGCGGAGCGCTGGATCGATGAATCGCCGGAAGCCGGCATGGGCCGGGGGACTCAAGCTTCCAGGGCGTGCCGGCTGGGGTGGCTGATCCTGACCTACTTTGCCCATGCGCAACGCAGCCCCGGTTTTCATGCCACCGAAGAGGGCACCTATCTACGTCGGCGTTTTATCGAGTTGTCCGAGCGTTCGAATCACAAGCCGGAAATGATGTCACAGAGTCGATGAAAGGCGTTGCCTATAACCGAGCGTGACGCGCATGAAAATGGCTTTTAAACCAGACTTTTTGGTTCGGTATTTCACTGCAATCGAGTTAACGATTAACGCCATCCTTACGTTTCGTAGAGAAAGGGCGCTGGTTCGCCTTACATACCCCCCATACAATGCAGTGCTGGCATGATGTCGGTACTCGACACTGACGAATTGATTCATGATCGGTATCGAGTCATCGAATCTTCACGCAGACCAATCAAGGCAAAGGTAAGAATCAATATGGGCATTGATGCCTGGTTGAGCATCGCGACGGTCGTGGCCGTATTGGGCACGCTCGTTTTTACAAGAATCGCGCCGGACGCCATTCTGGTCGGCGCGATGGCGTTTCTGATCTTTACTGATGTGCTCTCGCCGCAAGAGGCCCTTGCCGGCTTCGCCAACACCGGTGTAATGACTATTGCGGCGCTTTACGTGGTCGCTGCCGCATTGAAGGAAACCGGCGCGATCAAGTGGATCGCCGGGCTGCTTCTCGGCCAGCCCTCCACCCTGCGCCGGGCGCAGTGGCGGGTGATGCTGCCCGCTTCGATCCTGAGCGCATTCATGAACAACACCACCGTCGTGGCGATGTTCATCCCCGCCATTCAGGATTGGTCCAATCGCCTGCGTCTGTCACCTTCCAAGCTGCTGCTGCCGCTGAGCTATATCTCCATACTCGGCGGCACCTGTACCCTGATCGGCACCAGCACCAACCTGGTCGTCGATGGCCTGCTGCAGAGCCGCCAGGGGATCTCGCTGGGCATGTTCGAACTGACCTGGATCGGCCTGCCGATTCTCCTTGTGGGCGGCGGGTTCATCCTGATCTTCGGCAAGTGGCTGCTGCCCCAGCGCGATGGCACCAGCGCCCAACTGGACCAGATCCGCGAATACAGCGTCGAAGTGATCGTCGAGCCCAAGGGGCCGTTGGTAGGCAAGACCATCGCGGACGCCGGGCTGCGTAACCTGCAGTTTGGCTATCTGGCCGATATCGAGCGAGACGATCAATTGCTGACGGCCGTGCCGCCGGATACCCGATTGCAGGATGGCGATACGCTGGTCTTCATCGGCGCGCCGGAGTGCGCTCGGGAGCTGCGTGAGGTCCGCGGGCTGAGCCCCGCCAACGGTAATGTGCAGAAGCTGCCGGTGGCACAGCATCGGCGCTGCCTGGTCGAAGCGGTGGTCAGCCCGGATTTCACCGGCATCGGGCGGTCGGTGCGTGAGTCGCGATTTCGCTCCCGGTTCCAGGCCGTCATTCTCTCGATCTCCCGCCATGGCCGGCGCCTGAACGGCAAGGTCGGGGATATCGAGCTCCAGGTTGGCGATACCCTGCTGCTGGAGACGGGGCAGGAGTTCGTCGAACAGTATCGCTACCGGAAGGATTTCCTGCTGGTCAGCCAGCTCAACGACTCGACACCGCCGAACTTTCAGAAAGCGCCGCTCTCGCTGGGCATCCTCGGCGTGATGGTCATACTCAGCGCGACCAACCTGGTCTCGATTCTGGAAGCCGCCTTTCTCGCAGCCGGGGCACTGCTGATGACCGGCTGTCTGACCATGGGCAAGGCGCGGCGTTACATCGACCTATCCGTTCTCATCGTGATTGCTGCGTCGTTTTCCCTGGGCGCGGCGATGACCCAATCCGGCGCTGCACAGACCATCGCCGAACTGGTGGTCGGGCATATCGATTCGCCCTGGCTGGCGCTGGCGTTCGTCTACCTGATGACGGTGCTGTTCACCGAGATGATCACCAACAACGCCGCGGCGGTACTGATGTTTCCCATCGGGCTGGCGGTGTCGCAGCAGCTGGGCGTGGACTTCATGCCGTTCGTGATCGCTATCACCATCGCGGCCTCCGCCAGTTTCATGACCGCATTGGGCTACCAGACCAACCTGATGGTGATGGGGCCGGGCGGCTACCAGATGCATGACTATCTCAAGCTGGGTTTTCCCGTAAGCGCCCTGGTGGGTGCCACCGCGATTCTGCTCATACCGCTGATCTGGCCTTTCTAGCCTGATCGCCTCAGGGATATCTACGGAGACACCATGAAGATCAACGAAGCCACGAGGCAAGAACTGCTGGAAGGAGTGGTCGACGCCGGTGAACGGGTGCTGGACATCTACGCCCAGGATTTCAGCGTCGAGACCAAGGCCGACGACAGTCCGCTCACCCAGGCGGACATGGCCTCCCATCGAGCGCTGACCGAGCTGCTCGAACGCTTGACGCCAGAGATCCCGATACTCTCCGAAGAGAGCGAAGAGATCACCTACGAGACGCGGCGGCAATGGGCCCGCTACTGGCTCATCGATCCGCTGGATGGCACCAAGGAGTTCATCAAGAAAAACGGCGAGTTCACGCTCAACGTGGCCCTGGTCGAGAACGGTGTTCCCGTGCTGGGGATCGTCCATGCGCCGGTACTGGAAACGACCTGGTGGGGCGATGCCGATCTGGGGGCATTCAAGATCACCGCCGAAGGGGAGCGGCAGATCGGGGTGCGGGAACTGCCCGCTGCGGACGACCAGCCCTGGCTGATCGTCGGCAGCCGTTCCCATGGTGCGGAATCGTTCGAAGCCTTCTGCGCCCGGTTGCCGGCTCACGAACGCGTATCCATGGGCAGCTCGCTCAAGCTGTGTCTCGTCGCCGAAGGCGCCGCCGATCTCTACCCGCGCCTGGCCCCGACCTGCGAATGGGACACCGCCGCCGCCCAGGCCGTCGTCACCGCCGCCGGAGGCGCAGTGCTGAACGCCGAAACGCTCGAGCCGCTTCGCTGCAACCAGCAGGAAAGCACCCTCAACCCGTTTTTTATCGTCTGTGGGCAGCGCGATTCTCGCTGGGAAGGGGCCCTTCGGGCCAGCTTCGAGCTACGGGCATCGAGCCGCGAGCAGTAAGCCGCGAGCCACGAGAAGGATTACGAGCCGGAAGTATTGGGGGTCCATGCTAGCGAAGCCCGAAGCCCGAAGCCCGAAGCCCGAAGCCCGAAGCCCGAAGCTTACCGCGACTTCTCGACAAACGAATCTAGGGACATGCCATGACCGAACTGACCCCCGAACGCCAGACGCATCTCAAGCAGCTCGAAGCCGAGTCCATCCATATCATCCGCGAGGTCGCCGCCGAGTTCGGCAACCCGGTGATGCTCTATTCGATCGGCAAGGACTCCTCGGTGATGCTGCACCTCGCACGCAAGGCGTTCTATCCCGGACCGCCGCCGTTCCCGCTGATGCACGTCAACACCACCTGGAAGTTCAAGGAAATGATCGGGTTCCGCGACCGGATGGCCGCGGACGTCGGGATGGAGTTGATCGAGCATATCAACGAGGAAGGCCGCGCCGCCGGCATCAACCCGTTCGACCACGGCAGCGCCAAGTACACCGACATCATGAAGACCCAGTCGCTCAAGCA
>NZ_MCAP01000024.1:0-23181 GCF_001858555.1 Salinicola sp. MIT1003 | reverse complement strand
CATGGCACGCCGTTCCCCCGGCCCGAACGCGGCATGATCTCGCGGCCGACCGTGGACGATGTCTATCGCTATCGCGCGCACATCGACCGGGCCATGGAAGCGCTGCTCAGCGATCCACCGCAGGAACATCTCCAGGAGATTCTCCGACGTCTCGAGCTGGGCCTGCCGCACGAGCAGCAGCATCAGGAGCTGCTGCTGATGGATATCAAGCACATCCTGGCCCAGAACCCGTTGTGCCCGGCCTACCGGGACGACCTGGCGCCGACGCCCGCGCATGACGTTGCTGCGCTCGGCTGGCATGCCTACCCGGCCGGTATTCGCTACATCGGCCACGACGACACCGTGGGAGGCTTTGCCTATGACAACGAGATGGGGCGCCACCGCCAGTTCGTCGAGGCTTTCCAGATCGCCGACCGTCCGGTGACCAACGGCGAGTTCCTCGCGTTCATGCAGGCGGGGGGATACGACAAGCCCGAGCATTGGCTGTCGGACGGCTGGGCCACGGTCAAGGCCGAAGACTGGCAGGCGCCGCTCTACTGGGTCGAACGCGACGGTGTCTGGCATCACTACACCCTGGGCGGCCTGGTACCGGTCGACATGAACGCGCCGGTGTGCCATGTCAGCTTCTTCGAGGCCGATGCCTATGCGCAGTGGGCCGGCGCCCGCCTGCCCACCGAGGCCGAGTGGGAGACGGTGGCCCATGATGCCGTCATTCAGGACGACTTCGGGCAGGGGAACTTAGTCGAGCAGGGGAACTTCGTCGAGCAGGACCATCTGCAGCCGGTCGCCGCCGCCGGGACCACCGGCGCGCCGAGCCAGATGTTCGGCGATGTCTGGGAGTGGACCGGCAGCGCCTATCGCCCCTATCCGGGGTTTCGCAAGTTGCCGGGCAGCCTGGGGGAATACAACGGCAAGTTCATGTCCGGCCAGATGGTGTTGCGAGGCGGCTGCTGTGCGACGCCGGCCGATCATATCCGCGCCACCTATCGCAACTTCTTCCCGCCTCATGCCCGCTGGGCATTTTCCGGTTTCCGCCTTGCCAGGGGAGCCTCTGAGTAACGCCGTATTACCCAGCGGAATAATCAATCAGAGATTCCAAGGAGAGCTGATCATGACCCTGGCCGTACGATTCCATGACATGCACACGAACCTTGCCAAGACGTCGCTTCGCGACGAGATCTTGACGGGATTCAGCGCCGAGCAGAAGTTCGCCTCGCCAAAGTTCTTCTACGATCAGCGGGGTTCCGAGCTGTTCGACCGGATCTGCCAACAGCCGGAGTACTACCCGACACGAACCGAAGAACGGATCCTGGCCAACGCCGCCGAGGACATCGCGGACATCGCCGGGGATGAGGCGACGTTGATCGAACTCGGCAGCGGGGCAAGCCGCAAGGTTCGGCTGCTGCTGGAAGCCATGCGACCGTCGAGCTATCTCGGCATCGATATCTCCCGGGATTTCCTGCTCGAAAGCACGCGACGTCTGGCTGCCGACTATCCATGGCTCGAGGTGCACGCCGCCTGTGCCGACTTTTCCTGCAACATGGCCTTGCCGGAGGGGCTGTGCTGCGAACGGCCGGTCGGCTTCTTCCCGGGGTCGAGCATCGGCAACTTCGACCCGCAGGCCGCCGAAGATTTCCTGCGCGGCTTGCATTCCCTGCTGCCCGTCGGCAGCGGATTGCTGATCGGTGTCGACCTGATCAAGGACAAGACGACACTCGAAGCCGCCTACAACGATGCGGCAGGCGTGACGGCAGCGTTCAACCTGAATTTGCTGGATCGCCTGCGCGAGGAGCTGAACACCGAAATCGACCCCGGGCATTTTGCCCACCGGGCCTTCTTCAACGAGGCGCAATCTCGCATCGAGATGCATCTGGTCAGCCAGTTACCCCAGGTCGTCGCGATCGAAGGTGAACGTTTCCATTTCCTGGAGGGCGAGACTATCCATACCGAAAACTCCTACAAGTACACGGTCGAAGGCTTTCAGGCCCTGACGGAGCGCGCGGGATTCAAGGCGCGCGCCTGCTGGACCGACGACGAGGACCTGTTTAGCGTCCACTATCTGGAGCGCTGCTGAAGTAGTACTGCTGGCGAGACAGGACAGCCCGAGGACGCATGAGATGTCGTCTGGGTTACAATGAGTAACAAAATCCTACGGATACTTAGGCCAGATCATTATCCCTAATCATAGTTTGGCTATATCCTGTCGTCTTCCATTGGATGGATGCTCGCCAGGAATTCAGACAGGAATGTCCTGATGCCAAGGATTCACGGATTTGCGAGGCCGTGATAGCCAAGCACCTAGGGTCGTGCTTACTGAGGGTCCGGCGCTTGCGCCTGGCCCTCTTTCATTTTTCGTTGCTCTTCCGTTTCGCCGCTCGCCTTCATTCCGCGCCCTCCTGCATGATTCCACCATGCTTCTGATCTTCGTTGGCGGCTCGGCAGCCAGTGCTGTCTGGCGGCCATGGATAACAGGTGCCACGGTTATATCCCGATGGCATAAAGAGAATTTTGCGTCGATTTTTATATCTCTAAAAGATATAACTTTAGAACCAATATGGCGTTACTCTAGGGGCATGTCTTCCCAAGGAGTCGCCATGAACACTTTCGCTCTCTCCCAAGGTGACAGGGGTAAAGGCCGACCCGATGTCGCCGGCTTCTTCGATCCTCGCACTTTCAGCATTCAGTACATCGTCAGCGACCCCGCCACGCGGCGTTGCGCGATCATCGATCCAGTGCTCGACTTCGATGAGAAGTCCGGCGCCACCGCGACCCATCATGCCGACGAGCTGCTGGGCTACATCGAGCGGGAAGGGCTCGTGGTCGAGTGGATTCTGGATACCCACCCGCACGCGGATCACTTCTCCGCCGCGCGCTATCTGCACGAGAAAACCGGTGCGCCTACCGCCATCGGCCGGCCGGTAATCCAGGTGCAGACGCTGTGGAAGGCGATCTACAACTGGCCGGACCTGAAGGACGACGGAAGCCAGTGGGATCATCTGTTCGACGAGGGCGATACTTTCCAGCTGGGCGAGATCGATTGCCGCGTGATGCACTCGCCGGGTCATACGCTGGCGTCGATCACCTACGTGATCGGCGATGCCGCCTTCGTTCACGACACCCTGTTCCAGCCCGATTTCGGCACTGCCCGCGCCGACTTCCCCGGCGGTGACGCTCATCAGCTATGGCATTCGATCCAGGCGATCCTGGCGCTGCCCGACGAGACGCGCCTGTTTACCGGTCACGACTACATGCCCGACGGCCGCGAGCCGCAGTGGGAAAGCACCGTGCGCGAGCAGCGCGAGCACAACAAGCACCGGCTCGGCGACAGCAGCGAAGCCGAGTACGTCGAGCTGCGCAACCGCCGCGACAGCGAGCTGCCGATGCCGAAGCTGATTCTGCACGCGCTGCAGGTCAACATCCTCGGCGGGCGACTTCCCGAGCCGGAGAGCAATGGCAAGCGCTATCTGAAGATACCGCTCAATGCGCTGGAAGGCGCGGCCTGGGACTGAGAGGCGCCACTGGTCACGGCTCGGCCCGGCCAACGAGGCTGGCCTGTCATGCATCAGTCGCGTCTTTATGAGCACCTTCGATACCGGTGCGCGCTGCATGGCCGCGGTCGTTGCCGAGCCATCCCGGTATCGACGCGCCATCTCCGGGCCTTCGGCGACAGCCGGTTGAAACAAACGTGGTGGAGACAACGCCAAGAGGAAACGAGATGGAAACGACGAGTGGGTTGCAAGGTGCGCTGGGCGGCGTCCTGATCGGCCTTTCCGCCACCCTGCTCATGGGGCTGCTGGGGCGGATCGCCGGGATCAGCGGCATTCTCTCCGGGCTGATTTTCGACCGCGGCGGGGACAGACCCTGGCGTCTGGCCTTTCTGCTCGGGCTGGTGTCGGGACCGGCCCTGTTGATGCTGACGGAAAGCGATCTGGGCAATACGGCTGCCGGCGCCGGTGTGGTCGGCCTGCCGGTGGCCGGACCACTGCTGATGCTGGCGGGAGGACTGCTGGTCGGGCTGGGCACGGGGCTTGGCAGTGGCTGCACCAGCGGGCACGGGGTCTGCGGGCTGGCGCGGCTTTCGCCACGCTCGATGGCCGCGACGCTCGTCTTCGTGCTGGTCGCCATGCTGACGGTGTTCGTCTCGCGGCACATGCTGGGGGGCTCGATATGAAAGCGCTGGCAGGGTATCTGGCCGGACTGCTGTTCGGGCTCGGTTTGGCAATCAGCGGCATGACCGATCCGGCACGGGTCATCGGCTTCCTCGACGTGGCCGGCGCCTGGGACCCGACCCTGATCTTCGTGTTGGGCGGCGCCGTCATCACCACGTTCATCGGTTATCGATTGGTCTGGCGGCGGCAGGCGCCGGTGCTGGACGCGCGCTTCCAGCTACCCACGCGCCGCGATCTCGACGGCCGGCTGCTGGGCGGTGCGGCGCTGTTCGGCATCGGCTGGGGGCTGACCGGTTACTGCCCGGGGCCGGCGGTCGCCTCGCTGCCGGGGCTGAGCTGGCCGCTGGCGCTGTTTCTGGTCGCCATGGTGGCTGGGTGGTGGCTGGCCCGTCGGTTCTCGCCCGCTCACTGAGGGGCGAACTCATCCTGACATCAGCGGCCTGCCAGTAGACCTAGTGTTGTATTGTGCGAGCAAAAATACTGCCAAGGGTTTATCCAATTTAAATAGCGGGGATGTTTTTTATTAATTCCCTTTTCGGCAGGTCAATCCCATCTATCCAAACCTTTGTGTTGTAGTATCCAAAAGGATATAAGAATAAGACAGTTATATATCGCGAGAACTTGTCCGAGGCCCTGGAAGTCGCTACACCTTTGGATGGACTGTTAAGCAGTTTCGATACCTATTGCCAATAAATGGGCGTTGGTAAAAGCGCCAAAGGAGACGAGATGGACTTCGGAAAATATCAATCCTGCATCGAGAGTTGCCATGTCTGTGCGGCTTACTGCGATGCCTGCTCTGTTGCCTGCCTGAAAGAAGACGACGTGAAAATGATGGCGGAATGTATCCGTCTGGACAGGCAGTGTGCGCAGATCTGCCGTTTGGCGGCTTCCTTCATGGCGCAGGGTAGCGAATATGCCAGCCAGATCTGCAGGCTCTGTGCGGATATCTGCAAGGCGTGTGGCGACGAGTGCGCCAAGCATGATGCCGAGCATTGCCAGGAGTGCGCCAAGGCTTGTCACCGCTGCGCCGAAGCGTGTGAAGCCATGGCGTAACCAGCAGGAAGCAAGGCGAAAAGTACCTCCCTGTGAACGACCCGATATCCACCCGGATATCGGGTCGTTTCATGAGCGCCCGTTGCTGCACTTGACCCACGTTAATCCGTTATTCCGAAGGCGCGTGGCGAGTTATTCGACGCCATCTACGCTCAAGGAGATTTGTCGCGTACGAGCCCACTCATTCGTTCATTCATGCAGGATGCCTGCGTGTATGACTCGTACTGTTTCGACACCCGACTCTGAAAATATCAGGAGGCATGATGAAAGCCGTCGTCTTTCACGCTATCGGTGATATTCGCGTCGATGACGTTCCCGAGCCGCAACTTCAGGAACCGACCGATGCCATCATCCGGCTGACCACCTCTGCACTGTGCGGCACCGACCTGCACTTCGTTCGCGGCTCCTTCACGCCGATGCAGGCCGGCACCATTCTCGGACACGAAGGCGTCGGTATCGTCGAGCAGCTCGGCGACGACGTGCGCAATCTCGCTATCGGCGACCGGGTCGTCGTCTCCTCGACCATCGGCTGCGGCAACTGCTCCTACTGCCGCGCCGGTTACTACGCCCAATGCGACGTTGCCAACCCCAACGGCAAGCAGGCCGGCACCTCGTTCTTCGGCGGGCCGGCGCCGACCGGACCCTTCAATGGCCTGCAGGCCGAGAAGGCGCGCATTCCGTTCGCCACTACCGTGCTGACCAAGCTGCCCGACGAAGTCAGCGACGAACAGGCGATCGTGATATCGGACATTCTGCCGACCGCCTACTTCGGCGCCGATCTCGCCGAGATCAAGGATGGCGACAGTGTTGCGGTATTCGGCTGCGGCCCGGTGGGGCTGTGCGCCATCGTCAGCGCCAAGCTGTTCGGTGCCGGCCGGGTCTTCGCCATCGACTCCAAGCCGGATCGTCTCGACAAGGCACGCAAGCTGGGTGCGGAGTGCATCAACTTCGATCGGGAGGATCCGGTCGAGACGCTGCAGCGCCTGACCGGCGGGATCGGTCCGGATCGTGCCATCGATGCGGTGGGGATCGACGCCGAGCACGCCCACGATGCCAACGCCGGCGACAAGAGCGACATCGAGACCGAGGAGCAGGAGTCGCGGGCCAACGCCCCGGAAACGAACCCCGACGGTGACAACTGGCACCCCGGCGATGCGCCGAGCCAGGCGCTGCAGTGGGCGGTTCGAAGTCTGGCCAAGGCCGGCACGCTGTCGATCATCGGCGTCTACCCGCCGGATTTCCGCCAGTTCCCGATCGGCATGGCGATGAATCGCAACCTGACGCTGAAGATGGGCAATTGCAACCACAGCAAGTACATTCCCAAGCTGGTCGACATGACCCGGACGGGGCTGATCGACCCGGCGGAGATCCTCAGCCAGGCCACGCCGATCTCCGACGTGCTCGAAGCCTACGAGGCATTCGATCGTCGCGAGGAAGGCTGGATCAAGGTCGAGCTCGAGCCGCAGGCGAATTGACGCTCACCGGCAGATGTCGTTCGCGGACGGTTGCCATTCGATCTGGGCGCGCCCATAGGGAGGAAGCATGCAGGAGCATCGGTTCGAGGTCGCGGTCATCGGTGCCGGCAGCGCGGGGCTGGCAGCTTGGCAGGCAGCCAGCAACCACACCGATAGCGTGGCGCTGATCGAAGGCGGAACCCCCGGCACGACCTGTGCCCGGGTAGGTTGCATGCCCAGCAAGCTGCTGATTGCGGCAGCCAACGCGGCGCATCAGGCTCGTCATGCCGCGCCGTTTGGCGTTCGGCTCGACGGCGAGGTGCGCGTGGATGGCGAAGCGGTGATGACGCGCGTGCGCCAGGAGCGGGATCGGTTCGTGGGCCACGTGCTGGAGTCGATGGATTCCATTCCCGATTCTTGCCGTTATAAGGGCATGGCCCGTTTCGAAGATGCGCATACGCTGCTCTTCGGTGACGACATTCGGCTCACGGCCGGAAGAATCGTCATCGCCACCGGATCGCGGCCGGTCATTCCCGAGCCGTTCGAGATCGCGGGAGATCGGCTGGTGACCAGCGATACCGTGTTCGAATGGCGGACGCTGCCCGAATCGGTGGCAGTGTTCGGCCCGGGGACCACCGGGCTGGAGCTGGCCCAGGCGCTAGCGAGACTCGGCGTGCGAGTACGGCTGTTCGGCCAGCACGGCAGTCTGGGCGTGCTGACCGATGACAAGGTGATCGCTCAGTGCGAGCGCTTGTTCAACGAGGAGTTCTATCTCGATACGCGCGGCAATGCGGAAATCGTCGAGCGCCACGGCGATCAGGTGAGGGTGCGCTTTACCGATCGCCGCTCCAGCGAATCCATGACCGAATCTTTCGATCACGCGCTGATCGCGACGGGGCGCCAGCCCAATGTCGATAGGCTCGAGCTGCCTCGCGCCGGGCTGGCGCTGGACGAGCGGGGCATGCCGGAAGTCGATCGCCATACGCTGCGCTGTCGCAACGGGAACGGGGAGTTCGGCCATATCTACATGGCTGGCGATGTGGACAACGATACGCCGGTCCTGCACGAGGCGACCGACGAAGGCAATATCGCCGGCGACAACGCCGGCCGCGGGAAAGGCGTCTACGCCGCGCCGCGCCGTTCCCCGCTGAGCATCGCCTTCTGCGAACCGCAGATGGCCCGCGTCGGACCCGGGCATGCCGCGCTGGCGGAGCAGTATGGCGACAGGTTGAGCGTCAGCGAATTTTCCTACGAGAACCAGGGCCGGGCTCGCATCATGGCGGCCAACCGGGGCTATCTGCGTCTCTACGGCGAATACGGCAGTGGCCGCTTTCTCGGCGCCGAGCTCTGCGCGCCCGCGGGCGAACATCTGGCGCACCTGCTCGCCTGGGCGCATCAGCAGGCGCTGTCCGTGCCGGAAATGCTGGGGATGCCGTTTTATCACCCGACGCTGGAAGAAGGGCTTCAGACCGCGTTGCGCGAGCTGAGCGCCCGGCTGCTGCTGAAACCGGCGATGGGGAATCAATGCATGGAGTGCGGCCCCGGCGCCTAGATAGAAAGAGCCGGGAGAGCGTCGCCGGGCGGTTCAGTAGCGCGGCCGCCGGGTTCGGTGCTAAGGTCTTGCCGTGGGAGATGGCATTCCTCCCGAGCGGCCTTCTCGTTCGCTCGAACCACCGTCTATCGGTTAATGATGCCTGCGGGCGCTTCGGTCGAGGCGTGTCGGCAGGTGTCTGTCTTTCCTTCCTCGCTGGCGCGGCTCCTTGATCGGATCATCGATGAAACCTTGATGTATCGAGGACGCTAGGTATGTGGTTGTCCGTATTGTCGATCGGGGCCGGCGCCGCGATCGGTGCGAATCTGCGATGGCTGTTGGGTGTCTGGCTCAACGCCCTGTTTCCGGCGATTCCGCCCGGGACGCTGGTGGCGAACCTGCTGGGGGCGTGGCTGATCGGTATCGGCGTCGCGTTCTTCGCGCATCTTCCCTCCCTGTCGCCGGAACTCCGCCTGTTCGTGATCACCGGCTTCCTGGGCGCGCTGACCACGTTCTCCACCTTCTCGGCCGAGATGTTCGGCAATATCCAGGCGGAGCGTTACGGTATGGCGTTGATGGGGATCGGCATTCACGTGCTGGGGTCGCTCGCCATGACCGGGCTGGGCTTTCTGACCTTCAGCGTCATTCAGAACGCACTGGGAGGATCGCAGCAATGAATCGTCTGAAAAGCGGCTACGAGGTGATATTCATCGTGCCCGAGTCTCGTCGTCACGAGGGGAAGCGGGTCTACGACTGGGTCACCGAGACGGCGAAAAGCCTGGATATCGACCGGATGACCAGGCGCAGCGATGTCGAGGGAACCGGGGAGGACGGCAAGCTGCACTCTGCCCATTTCTTCGATCTGGCGGATCAGCCCGTCGAGCTGATGTACGCGATGGACGAGGAAAAGGCGGAACGCTTCGTCGCCGCCGTCGAGGAGACCGGCGCCCCGGTCTTCTGTATCTGCCGGCCCGTCTACTTCGGCCAGTTGAACGATAAGTCGAACGACAGCAACGGCTGAATCCGATGCAGCGAGTGGCTCCCGAAGGAGCCACTACCGTTCGGCATCCCTCCGGCGGCTTTGCCGTATTCTGACATGTCCTATATTCTGGACATATGGAAACTACCGCTGTCATTGCCAGTTTTGCCGCCTTGTCCCAGCAGACGCGCCTCGAGGCATTTCGGCTGCTCGTCCGCCATGAGCCCGAGGGGCTTCCGGCTGGCGAGATCGCGCGTCAGCTCTCGGTGCCCCACAACACGATGTCGGCCCATCTCTCGGTGCTGGCGCGGGCCGGTTGGGTCGTCTCGCGACGCCAGAGCCGTTCGATCATCTATCGCGCCGATCTCTCGCACATGAAGGAGACGATCCAGTTCCTGGTGCGCGACTGCTGTGCCGGGCGTCCGGAGGTCTGCGAGCCGCTGATGGACGCGCTGGGGCAATGCCATCCCGAAAGCAAGGAGACATGAGATCGTCATGAAGCCGTTGATCTATCACAACCCCGACTGCGGCACGTCCCGCAACACGCTGGCGATGATCGAGGCCTCCGGCGAGACGCCGGACGTGATCGAATACTTGAAGACGCCGCCCACCCGCGAGCGGCTGGTCGAACTGATCTCGATGATGGGCATCACGCCGCGAGAACTGCTGCGTCGCAAGGGAACGCCGTTCGAGGAGCTCGGCCTCGACGATCCGGCCCTGAACGATGACCGGTTGATCGACGCGATGATGGCGCACCCGATCCTGATCAATCGGCCGATCGTGGTCACCGACAAGGGCGCCCGGCTGTGCCGGCCTTCGGAGCGCGTGCTGGGGCTGCTGGCCAACCCGGTCGCCACGTTCACCAAGGAAGACGGCGACGTCGTGCACGCCGAGGGAGCGGGCAAATGATCGGCAGAGAAAGGAGTGGCGGCGAGGTGGACGAGTCCGTTGATTTCGACGACCTGCCCAATATCGATCCGGCGAAACTGCAGCCGATCGATATCGAGGCGCTGGTCGGTAGCGATGCGCCGCGTCATCCGCCAAAGATTCTGGTGCTCTACGGTTCGCTGCGCGAGCGCGCCTTCTCGCGGCTGGCCTCCGAGGAGGCCGGCCGGCTGCTGCGCTGGTACGGCTGCGAGGTGCGAACCTTCAATCCTTCGGGCCTGCCGCTGCCGGACGATGCCGAGGCGGAGCATCCCAAGGTGCAGGAACTGCGCGCACTCGCCGAATGGTCCGACGGCATGCTGTGGGTCAGCCCGGAGCGCCACGGTGCCATGACCGGCATCATGAAGGCGCAGATCGACTGGATTCCGCTGTCGCTGGGCGGCGTTCGCCCCACTCAGGGCAAGACGCTGGCGGTGATGGAAGTCTCCGGCGGCAGCCAGAGCTTCAATGCCGTCAACCAGCTGCGGATCCTGGGGCGCTGGATGCGGATGATCACCATCCCCAACCAGTCCTCCGTGCCCAAGGCGTTCAACGAGTTCGACGAGGCCGGCCGCATGAAGCCGTCGCCGCTCTACATGCGCATCGTCGATGTCTGCGAGGAGCTCGTGAAGTTCACCTGGCTGACGCGGGGCCGCTCGGCCTATCTCACCGATCGCTATTCCGAGCGGGTCGAGAGTGCCGAAGAGCTCTCTCGCCGCGTCAATCAAAGCACTCACTGAACTCAAGGTCATTCGATGCTGGCACTGGCTATTTTCGTCGTCACCCTGATCCTGGTGATCTGGCAGCCCAAGGGGCTGGGCATCGGCTGGAGCGCGCTCGGCGGCGCGCTGGTGGCGCTGCTCGCAGGCGTGGTGCAGCTGTCCGACGTCGGCGTGGTATGGGATATCGTCTGGGACGCGACGTTCACCTTCGTCGCGCTGATCGTCATCTCGCTGATCCTCGACGAGGCCGGATTCTTCGCCTGGGCGGCGCTGCACGTGGCGCGCTGGGGCAACGGCCGGGGGCATCTGCTGTTTCCGCTGGTCGTGGTGCTCGGCGCGGTAATCGCGGCGTTCTTCGCCAACGACGGCGCGGCACTGCTGCTGACGCCGATCGTGATCGCGATCCTGCTGCGGCTGGACTTCTCGCCGCCAGCGGCGCTGGCGTTCATCATCGCCACCGGTTTCGTCGCCGACACTACCAGCCTGCCGCTGGTGATCTCCAACCTGGTCAATATCGTCAGCGCCAACTACTTCGATATCGGCTTCGACCGCTACGCGGCGGTCATGGTGCCGGTCAACCTGGTGTCGCTGGCGGCGACGCTGGCCGTGCTCTGGATCGCCTTCGGCCGGCGGATTCCCAAGCGCTATTCGGTCGAGGAGCTAGACGCGCCGCGCTCGGCGATCAAGGATCCGCTGATCTTCCGGGCCGCTTTCCCGCTGCTGGCGGTGCTGCTCGTCGCCTATTTCGTCACCGCGCCGCTGGGCATTCCCATCGCCTTCGTGACCGGCGCGGCGGCGATCGTGCTGATGGCGATCGCCGGTCGCTGGTGGCAGGGCGGCAAGGGGGCCGCCGTCTCGGTGACTGCGGCGCTCAAGGGCGCGCCGTGGCAGATCGTGCTGTTCTCGATCGGTATGTACCTGGTGGTCTACGGGCTGGGCAACGCCGGCCTGACCGATTACGGCGCCCGGGCGCTGCAGTGGCTGGCCGGGCAGGGCGACTTCGTCGCTACCATCGGCACCGGGTTCCTCTCCGCCATCGTCGCATCAATCATGAACAACCTGCCGTCGACGCTGGTGGGGGCGCTGGCGATCGATCAGGCGCAGGTGCCGGCGGTCACCCAGGAATTGATGGTCTACGCCAACGTGATCGGCAACGACCTGGGACCGAAGTTCACCCCCATCGGCAGCCTGGCGACGCTGTTGTGGCTGCACGTACTGGCCGGCAAGGGCTACAGGATCGGCTGGGGGCAATACATGAAGGTCGGCCTGCTGATCACTCCGCCTGTGCTGCTGGCGACCCTGGTGGCGCTGGCGTTGTGGCTGCCGGCTCTGCCGGCGGCCTGAGCTCGGCAATCCCACGAGCGCCGGCAGCCCACGAGCGCCGGCAGCCGTACGAGAACCGACAATCGGTCGAGAGGCACTGCATGAACATTCTGGTATTTCTGGGCTCGACGAGACAGAGCCAGCCACCGAAACCGCCGCGCCTGGGAAGCCGGGTGGCGGCGGCGCTGGTTGCACACTTCCGGGAATCGTATCCGGACGACGAGATCGAGCTGATCGATCCGCTGGATTACGACCTCGGCGAGGTGTTCAAGCCGCACTTCGCCTACGCTTCCGGCCGGGCGCCCGAGCCGCTGGACGCGCTGGCCGACAGGATCCGTAAAGCCGGCGCCTACGTGATGGTGAGCCCCGAATACAATCACAGCCTCAGCCCGGCGCTGGCGCACCTGCTCAACCACTTCGGCAGTTCACGCTACGCTTACAAGCCGAGCCTGATCGTGACCTACTCGGCGGGGCAGTGGGGCGGCGTCCGCGCCGCCGTGGGCATGCGTACCTTCCTTTCCGAGCTGGGCTGCCTGCCGGTGTCGGCGATGGTCCACGTGCCGCACGCGGCGGAAGTGCTGGATGACGAAGGGCGGTATCGCGACGACGAGGGCGCCGAGCGCTGGCGGACCTACCTGCAGCGCGGCTCCACCCAGCTGCGCTGGTGGGCCGAGGCCGCCCGCAGGCAGCGCGAGGAGGCCGATCCGCACACGCTGATCGGCGATTTCACCCGCGAGCCCCGGCAGCGCGACGCCCCCGGCTGAGCCGACGAAATCCCGACAGACTCGACAGCGCGCCCCTGCGGGAGCGGTCATGATTCCCGCCTTGCGTTGCCGTTCAGTGAATCGGCTCGGCGTCGTCCGACTCGGTCGACTCCGCGGGCAGGCCCAGGGCGATGACGGCGCTCGCCAGTACCAGGCCGGCAGAAACCCAGAGACAGGCCTGGAGTCCGTACGCCTGATACAGCCAGCCGGAGAGCACCGTGCCGATCAGTCGGCCCATGGCATTGGCCATGTAGTAGAAGCCCACGTCCATCGACACGCCTTCGGCGCGTGCGAAGCGCACGATCAGATAGCTGTGCCAGCTGGAGTTGATGGCGAACACCACGCCGAACAGCAGCAGTCCGGCCACCAGCCAGAAGATGTCGGCCTCGAGCGGCAGCAATGCCAGCAGGGCAGGCAGCGAGGCCAGTGCGAGCGCCCAGCCGGCGGTGATACCCCTGGCACCCCCTTGCACGAGCCGGGTGATCTTCGGCGCCTGTGTCTGCACGCCGCCATAGCCGACCACCCAACCGGCGAGCATGGCGCCGACGGCCCAGTAGCCCCAGCCGTGCTGATCGTAGAGATACACCGGCAGCGCCACCACGAACCAGACGTCACGGGACGCGAACAGGCACAGCCTGGCCGCGGAAAGCACGTTCACCGCCCGGGAGGTGGAAAAGACCTCGCGAAACCTGGGTTTGGATTTCGTCCTGCCCAGGTCGGCGCGCAGCCGCCACAGCGAGAGCAGCAACACCCCGGCCAGCATCGCCAGCATCAGCGCGATGGCGCCCTGGAAACCGATCAGCGTCAGCAGCAGGCCGCCCAGGAAGAAGCCGATGCCCTTGAGGGCGTTCTTCGAGCCGGTCAGCAGCGCTATCCAGCGGTAAAGGGCGCTTTGCGCCGACTGGCTGTTGCTGGGCACCAGCACCTTCACCGCGCTCTTGGCGCTCATCTTGTTGAGATCCTTGGCGATCCCGGAGAGCGCCTGGGCGGCCATCACCCACACCACGGTCAACATCGACGAGGGCACCAGCAGCATGCCCAGGGCGACGATCTGCAGGCCGAGGCCCACGTTCATCGTCCGGTTGAGCCCGAGCCTGGCACCGAGCCAGCCGCCGACGAAGTTGGTCGCGACGCCGAAGGCCTCGTAGAAGAGAAACAGCATCGCCACTTCGAGCGGCGAGTAGCCGAGCTGGTGGAAATGCAGCACCACCAGCATGCGCAGGGCGCCGTCGGTCAGCGTGAACGCCCAGTAGTTGCCGATCACCAGCAGGTACTGGCGGACTTCGAAGGGTAGCGATCTCAACCGCTCGACAGATGACATGATCGACCTCGTCTACGCTCGCCCGACCTTGAGTGCCAGCTCGACGGTGCGGTTGGTGTAGCCCCACTCGTTGTCGTACCAGGCGTAGATCTTCACCTGGCTGCCGTCGACCACCAGGGTCGAGAGCGCATCGACGATGGCGCTGCGCGGGTCCGTGCGGTAGTCCACCGACACCAGCGGGCGGGTCTCGAAGCCCAGAATGCCTGCCAGGGCGCCCGTCGAGGCGTCCCTCAGCGCCTCGTTCACCTCCTCGGCCGTGGTCTCGCGTTCCACCTCGAACACCATGTCGGTGAGCGAGGCATTGGCCAGCGGCACGCGAACGGCATGGCCGTTGAGCTTGCCCGTCAGCTCGGGGAAGATCTCGGTGATCGCCTTGGCGGATCCGGTCGTGGTGGGGATCAGGCTCATGCCGCTGGCCCGGGCGCGACGCAGGTCCTTGTGCGGGCTGTCGAGAATCGACTGGGTGTTGGTGATGTCGTGGATCGTGGTCATCGAGCCGTGGCGAATGCCGAACGTCTCGTGAATCACCTTGACCACCGGCGCCATGCAGTTGGTGGTGCAGCTCGCGGCGGTGACGATGCGATGCCGGCCGGGATCGTATTGGTGGTCGTTGACGCCCATGACCACGTTGAGCACGCCCGCTGCCTTGACCGGGGCCGTGACCACGACCCGCCCGACGCCCTGGTCGAGATAGGCCTGCAGCTTGTCGGGGCTCTTCATGACGCCGGATGCCTCGATCACGACGTCGCACTGCGACCAGTCGCTGTCCGCGAGTTCGCGATGGCTGCTGAACGGGATCTCGACGCCATCCACCGTGATCGACCGCTCGCCGGCCGCGATGCCGCTGCCCGGGGACCAGTGTCCATGCACGGAGTCGAACTCGAGCAGGTGGGCGAAGGTTTCCGCCGTTCCCGCCGGGTCGTTGATCCGCACGATCTCCAGCGTCTCCACCGCGTGGCGATCCCACAGGCTGCGCAGGGCGAGGCGCCCGATTCTACCGAGGCCGTTGATCCCGATTCGAAGAGACATGGCAACTCCTTTGGCAAGGTTCGGTTGAGCGTGTTCGATTGGCCGTATGCCACTAACCGTATTTCATTAACCGTATTTCATTAACAGTGTACGGTCTGGCGCGCGGGGCGGTTGCCCATCGCCGCCAGCCGGTCGCGGGCTTCGTCCATCAGCGAGGAGGCGCTCGCGGTCGCTTCGTCGAGGGTCGCGAGTACCCAGCTCGGCAGACCCGGCATCAAACGATAGTGGACCCACTGCCCATGGCGCCGATCCTGCAGCAGATCGCACGATCGCAACTGCGCGAGATGCCGCGAGACCTTGGGCTGGGACTCCTGCAGCGCATAGGTCATTTCGCAGACGCAGAGCTCGCCCTCGGTGTGGATGAGCAGCGTCAGGGCGAGACGCGTTTCGTCGCCGAGGCATTTGAAAAGCTGAACGGGAGAGAGTGCGGACACGATCGATCCTCAGGGATGGGCTCTGGACTTGACGCCGAGCCAGAGCTTCAGGCGTGTCTGGATCTCCTGCAGCGTATGCTGGTAGTTCCTGGGATCGTCGTGGAGCCGGGGATCCTGGATGTCCCAGTAGATGAGCTCCCTGGTGCGGCCTTCCCAGTCGCGGCAGTGCTGCCGGGCTTTCTCGCAGAGAATGATGACGGTATCGAACGTCTGGTCGGCGTAGGTCTCCAGCGGCTTGCTCGCCAGCCCCCGGATACTGACGTTGATCGACTCCAGCGCCTTCAGCGCGGCACGATGGGGTTCGCTGGGCTCTACACCGGCGCTGAAGGCCTCGAAACGATCCCCCGCCATGTGCCGGAGCAGGGCTTCGCCCATCAGCGATCTTGCCGAATTGGCATTGCAGAGAAATAGCACACGCTGCTTTTCCATCAACACGTCCTCATGCGTTTTCAATGCTTCTCGGCGCTCGGGTTGGGCGCCGGCTCGTTGCCGAGTCGATTCCTGCCGCCGATGGGAAGACATTGCCATATACGCATATGTGCATGTCATTTTCATGACAGCGGATTGGTCAGCAGGAATGTGCGTTACAGAAATAAACACACCAAATGCTATTAGTTAACTCACATAAACTTATCTGATGGAATTAGCGCGTACGGTGTAGGGGCAACGTCAGGAAGACGTGGTGCCAAGGATGGAAATTGCAGGAAGCAATATTCACAAGGACGCATGGCAGGATGCCATGGCAAGTTAGCAAGGAACCGCTACGATCTAACCCCGGCCCCTAGCGGTCGGGGTTTTTCGTTCGGTGTCGCTGAGTTTTCATTCGATGAAGCGGGTTTCTTGTCTACTGGTATGCATATCGGCAAGAGGAGATCGTCATGAACGATCTTGTTCAACGACGAGTCGGCGCGACGCTGCTGGCCGCGATCCTGTTGGGCATTGGCATGATGGCGGCGCTCGACGAGATCGTCTTCCACCAGGTGCTGGCCTGGCACCATTTCGTCGAAACCGATAACTCGGCGCTGGCGCTGGCCTCCGACGGGCTGCTGCACACGCTGGAGCTGGTGGTGCTGGTCATCGGTGCGGTGCTGATGCTGCGTCTGCACGAGACCGGCCGGCACGCCGCCGGCTATCGCGGCGCGGGATTCCTGCTGGGGATGGGCGGCTTTCAGCTGTTCGACGGCATCGTCGACCACAAGATACTGGGGCTTCACCAGGTTCGCTACGTCGACAATCTGCTGATGTATGACCTCGGCTGGAACCTGGCCGGCCTGCTGCTGCTCGCCATCGGTTACTGGCTGCTGCGCCGGGCCCGGCGGGGTGAGGCGCTGAGCCAGCGGTGAACGCCTTCACACTGGTCTTCGGCGCGCTGGTCGCACTCTATGTCTGGGGCTGGTGGCGGTCGAAGCGGCATGGCCGGGGCTGGCCGCTCTGGCGGCTGATCATCTTCGTGGGCGGCGCGCTGGCGATCATCGCGGTGATGTCGCCACCATCGATGCAGTGGGCGCACCGGGATTTTCGCGGCCATATGGCGGTGCATCTCGTCGCGGGAATGATCGCGCCGCTGGGGCTGGTGATGGCGGCGCCGATAAGCCTGGCGCTGAAGAACGTGCCCGCGCACTGGGGCCGGCGCTGGGTCGGTTTCGTGTCGCTGGCACCCGTTCGCGTGCTGAGCCACCCCGTCACGGCGGCGCTGCTCAATGTCGGCGGCATGATGGTGCTCTACCTGACCGACCTCTACGCCACGATGCTCCATTCGCCCGGATTCGCGCTGTGGCTGCACTGGCATTTTATCATTGCCGGCTGTCTCTTCACCTGGGCCATCGCCGGGCCGGATCCAGCGCCGAAGCGCCCCGCCCTCGAATGGCGCTTCGGCGTGCTGGTGGTGTCGATGGCGGCGCACGCCATGCTGTCCAAGTGGATGTACCGGTTCCATCTTCCCGCATCGATGCCGCTCGATCAGGTCCAGCAGGGCGCGGAGCTGATGTTCTATGCCGGAGAGCTGCCGGAAGCGCTGCTGGTCTATCTGCTGGCCCGCCAATGGGTGCGGTCACGCTATCGTGAAACGGCGACGGTCGCGCCCAGGACATCGACGACGCCACGATAGGCGCGCTAGCTGCCGCCTGCGTGGCGTCCCTGCGGTTTCCTTATCAAGGCTCCCTTATCAAGACTCTCTTCGCGAGGCTCCCTTCGCGAGACTTCCTCCTCAAACGTCCTTGTCCACGGGCAGTCGAACGTTGCCCGCCGACCAGACCCACCGGGTGATCTCCGGAATGTCGTCGAGATGCTCGCGGATATAGGCGTGGTGCTTCTGCAGTAGCGCCTGCAGATCCTCGATGAGCCCGGCGGCGCCCTCCCACTGGTCCGGCAGGTAGCGCAGGGCATCGAGCGCCAGATGCATGCGGCTCATCTGGTTGAGTACCGTCATGTCGAACGGCGTTGTGGTGGTGCCTTCCTCCTGATAGCCACGAACGTGAAAACGCTCGGTCTCGGGGCGATTGTGAATCAGCTGGTGCACCACGCCGCGAAAGCCGTGGAAGGCGAAGACCACCGGCCGGTCCGCCGTGAATAGCTCGACGAAACGTTCCTGGCTGATTCCGTGCGGGTGATCCAACCGCAGCGTCATGATATCGACCACGTTGACCACGCGAACTTTCAGCGCAGGCAGGTAGGTACGCAGGATATCCGCCGCTGCCAGGGTCTCCTGCGTGGCGGTGTCGCCGGCGCAGGCCATCACGATATTCGGTGCTTCGTCGCCGCTATTGCTGGCCCACTCCCAGATGCCGAGACCTTCGCGGCAGTGCTCGCGGGCTTCGTCCATCGTCAGGTACTGCAGCTGGGGATGCTTGTCGATCACGATGGCGTTGAGATGATCGACGCTGTCGAAGCAGTGCTGGGCGGTCGCCAGCAGCGTGTTGGCATCCGGCGGCAGATAGATCCTTACCACCTGCGGCTGTTTGCTCAGCAGCGTGTCGATGAACCCCGGCCCCTGATGGCTGAAGCCGTTATGGTCGTTGCGCCAGCAGGTAGAGGTCAGCAGGTAGTTCATTGACGGGATCGAGGCGCGCCAGTCGACGTTGCGGGCGTGCTCCAGCCATTTGGCATGCTGGATCGCCATGGAATCGATGATCGAGACGAAGGCCTCGTAACTGGCGAACAGGCCGTGGCGGCCGGTCAGCACGTAGCCTTCCAGCCAACCGTTGCAGTTGTGTTCGCTCAACACCTCGAGCATGCGACCGTCCATGGAGAGCTGTTCGTCGTATTCCTCGAATGGCCCCATGAAACAGCGATCGGTGACGTCCAGCACCGCGCCGAGCCGGTTGGACTTGATCTCGTCGGGGCAGAACAGCCGGAAGTTGTGCGGGTTGTCGACGTAGATATCGCGCATGAACTGGCCAAGGCGCTCGGTGGAGCCGTGGAGCTCGCGGCCGCGCTGCGCCTCGTCGAACTCGACGGCGTAGCTCTCGAGCGGCCGGTACGCGAGCGGCTGGCGCAGCTTGCCGCCGTTGGCGTGCGGGTTGGCGCCCATGCGCCGTTCGCCGACAGGGCACAAGGCGGTGATGGATTCCCGGGGCGCGCCCTGCTCGTCGAACAGCTCCGCCGGCTGATAGGACTGCATCCAGCTTTCGAGCTGCTGCAGTCGCTCGGGATGGTCCTTCAGGCCGCTCATCGGCACCTGGTGGGCGCGAAACGTCCCTTCCACCGGCAGGTCGTCGACGGACTTCGGCCCGGTCCAGCCTTTTGGGGTCCGCAGCACGATCATCGGCCAGACCGGCCGGTGGTCGATGCCTTCCTGTCGCGCATGCTGCTGAATCTCGTGGATCCCGTCGAGGGCGCTGGTCAGTGCCGCCGCAAAGTCCCGGTGGACGGCATCGGGCTCGTCGCCCGCGACGAAGAGCGGCGCGTAGCCGTGGCCGCGGAAGTAGTGCTCCAGCTCCTCGTCGCTCTTGCGCGCCAGCACCGTCGCCGAGCCGATCTTGTAGCCGTTGAGGTGCAGGATCGGCAGCACCGCGCCGTCCCGGGTCGGATTGAGATAGTTGACGCCTTTCCAGGAGCCTTCCAGCGGGCCGGTTTCCGCCTCGCCGTCACCCACCACTGCGGCCGCGACGAGATCGGGGTTGTCGAACACGGCACCGAAGGCGTGGGTCAGCACGTAGCCCAGCTCGCCCCCTTCGTGGATCGAGCCCGGCGTGGGCACGCTGACATGGCTGGGCACGCCGCCGGGCGTCGAGAACTGGCGGAACAGGCGCTGCATGCCTTCCGCGTTGCGCGGCACATGACCGAAATGCTCGCTGTAGCTGTTCTCCAGCCACAGGTTGGCGAGCAGCGCCGGGCCGCCGTGGCCGGGGCCCGTCAGATAGATCACGTCGAGATCGCGGCGCTGGATCTGTGCGTTGAGATGGGCGTAGATCAGATTGAGCCCCGGCACCGTGCCCCAGTGGCCGAGCAGGCGCGGCTTGATGTGATCGAGCGTCAGCGGCGTCTCGAGCAGCGGGTTGCCGGTGAGATAGATCTGGCCGACGGCGAGATAGTTGGCCGCCCGCCACCAGTGGTCGATCCGCTTCAGCAACTCCTCGTCCTTGTCGACCGGAAGCCGGGGCGTCGTCGTGGATTGGCTCATGGAAGGGGACATGAAGGCACTCCTGGATAATGGTGGCGTGAACGAAAGAGATCGGATGCCAATGGCTGACGGCTTGATGGTTCGGGCAGATTTCCTAGGCGCGATGGTCCTGATCCTGATCCGGGTCCGACGCGCTGGCGTCGCCCCGCGTGCGTGACCGGTAGAGCTGCCAGGTATGCCGGGCGATCATCGTCTCCTCGTCGGTGGGGATGACATGAACGGCGACTGCGCTATCCGGCGTCGAAATGCGCCCTGGCTCGGCGGCCCGGTTTGCGGTGTCGTCCAGCGCCACCGACCACAGCGGGGCCAGCCGCTCGATGACGGCTTGGCGAATCGGCGCCGCGTGTTCGCCGATGCCGGCGGTAAAGACGATCCCATCGACACCGCCCAGGCTCACCGCCATGCGCCCCATCTCCTGGGCGACGCGATAGACGAAGAAGTCCACCGCCAACCGTGCCCGGGGTGAATCGCTCTCCAGCAGTGTCTGCATGTCGCTGTCGATACCGGAAAGCCCGAGCAGCCCGGCATCGTGATAGAGCAGCGACTGCAGCTCCTCGCTCGAATAGCCGAGTTCATGCTCGAGATAGAGCACCAGCCCCGGATCGAGGGCGCCCGAGCGCGTCCCCATCGGCAGCCCGTCCAGCGCCGTGAAGCTCATCGTGGTATCGACGCTCCTGCCAGCCTGCAGTGCGCAGAGACTGGCACCGTTGCCCAGGTGGGCGACGATGGTACGGCCCTCGGCCAGACGTCGCTCGACATCGGGCAATCGGCCCGCGATGTATTCGTAGGAGAGTCCGTGAAAGCCGAAGCGGCGGATGCCCTGCTCGAAGAAGCGATAGGGGAGCCCGGTCAACCGGGCGACGCAGGGCATCCCGAGATGGAAGCTGGTATCGAAGCAGGCGACCTGCAACGTCTCGGGGGCGAAACGGCTGACGGCATCGATACCTTCCAGATGATGCGGCTGATGCAGCGGCGCCATCGGGACCAGTGACGCGATACTTTCGCGGGTGGCGTCGTCGATGGCCGTCGGCATGGAAAAGAGGTCGCCGCCATGGACGATGCGATGGCCGACCGCGGCCAGTTCCAGCTTGCCGAATCGTGCATCCAGCGCTTCGCGCAATCGCGCATAGGCGCTGTCATGATCCGGCAGCTCGTGATCATTTGGCGTCTCGTCGAGGAAAACGCTGCCATCGGCCAGCTTTCCGAACAGATGCGGCGAATCGCCGATCTCCTCGACCTGGGCCTTGGCGATGAGTTCGGGCGAGGTCGTATCGTCGGCGCGATAGAGCGAAAGCTTGATACTGGAGGAACCGGCATTGAGGGCGATGATATAGGCGGATGACGCGGCCATGAGGTCTTGTCCTGTTGCTGGCTATGGCAACTTGCTGGCTATTGCGACTTGCTGACTAGAGCAGCGAGCGGGCCATAGCGACTCACCGACGATAGTGGAGAACGGAGGGCGCGAGCGAGCCACGACGCACCGATATCAAGGTGGTCGACCCGGGCCGCCCCTTCAAATGACGACTGGCCCCGATGAATTCGGGACCAGTCTCGTTCAGGGACCGACACGTCGATGAATGCGGCATGCCTCAGCGAGGCGTGTCGGTCGCGACACGCGTCACGCTCGCCTCGCCGGGTTACAGCTGCTCTTTCTGAGCGCCGGAATTCTCCCTGGCCTTGCCCAGCGACGGCGCCTGGCCTTCGGGTTCGGGCGCCTGGCGCGTCGTGTACTCGGCCCTGCCATCCAGCGACGGCCCCTGATTCCAGCGGCCCATCGGCGCTTCCTTGTCCATCAGCGTATTGAGGTAGTAGTACGAATGTTCCATTGCCTCGTGAGCCTCCGGCGTCGAGTTGGGAATCGGCAACTGCTTCTCGAATCCGCCCAGTTCCTCGACTACCGCGAGCCACTGCTGCTGATGGTAGGTATCGCGAGCGATCAGGAACGACAGGAAATCCTTCATGCCTTTATCGCTGGTCCAGTTGTACAGCCGCGAGGCCAGCACGCGACCGCTGGATTCCGCGGCCACGTTGGCCATCATGTCCGCCGCCACGTTGCCGGTCGCATAGATATGGCTCATGTCGAACGGCACGCCGTTGGCATTGACCGGCATGGCGGAAAGGCCGGAAGAAAGCAGGTGGCGAGGATTGGCGCCGCCGAGGATTGCATTGATGATCGGATCCTTGGCCGATTCCTCCTGATAGGAGACGGGCGCGCCTTCCAGGTTCAGGGCGACGGCATGGCCGAGCATTTCGATGTGAGCCAGCTCTTCGGTGGCCGTGGACATCAGCAGATCGCGAATGCGATCGTCACCGCGGGCCCCCATGGCTTGAAAGAAGTACTGCATGGCGACCCGAATCTCACCTTCGACACCGCCGATTGCCTGCTGCAGCAGCATGGCAAACTGGGGGTCGGGCTGATCGACCTTGACCGGGTACTGAAGTTTGGATGAATGATGGAACATGGTTTTTCTCCGGGAACGAGGTAGCGAAGCTATCCGATGGGTTCAGGAAGTGGTTGCCATCAAAAATAGCCGATGCCTATCAGAAGCTAGTTGCCATGAATAACAGCGCTACTGATCCAGGTTAAAAAGGCCTGTTTATTAGGTTTTTATTTGTATCCTCTGCCGGTCATCAGGCCAGAATGTCATCCGAAGCCGCGTTTCCAGTTTCTCCTCTCGAGATCCCATTTTTTGTAAAGCAATAATTACCTTCGGTTAATAACGGCATGGCTTTTAACTGGCGATAATTGTTGATGCTTTTACTTTTCATGAGTGCAACCGTTACGCTCTGTCTGAAAAATAGACCCGTAAACAGCGCTCGATGCAGGCCAGCGTGACCATGGCACGGTAACTTTTTG
>NZ_MCAP01000023.1:0-27320 GCF_001858555.1 Salinicola sp. MIT1003 | reverse complement strand
GGAGCCTCCGTCAATGTGCCGCCGGAAAGCTCGGGCCAGGCCGCTTCGCCGGCGAGTGCTTGAAGGCGAGTGCTAGAAGGCGGATAGCTAGACATCGACCAGGGAAGGTGATCATGGATAGCATTTGGATGGTGCTCGGCCTGGCATTGCTTCCCGCGTTGGGAAACTTCGGTGGCGGGCTGGTTGCGGAGGTCTCGCGGACGACCGGGCGCCGTCTCAATTACGCCCTGCATGGCGCCGCCGGTCTGGTCATTGCGGTGGTGGCGGTGGAGATCATGCCGCGCGTGCTGGAAAGTCTCTCAGCCTGGCTGATCGCACTCTCCTTCGCCTTGGGCGGCATTGCTTACGTAGGTATCGAGAAACTCGTAGAGGGCATTCAAAGGCGGCAAGGCCAGCAGAGAGAAAGCGGCCAGACGAGCGTCTGGATGATCTATATTGCCGTGTCCATCGACTTGTTCAGCGACGGTCTCCTGATCGGAGCGGGATCGGCGGTCTCGCTGTCAGTCGCTTTGATCCTGGCGGTGGGCCAGGTTCTCGCGGATATTCCCGAGGGCTTCGCGGCAATTGCCAACATGAAGGACAAGGGGATTCCGCGCAGCAAGCGCCTGCTGCTTTCTGCCTCCTTTGCCATCCCCGTCCTCTCGGCAGCCGTTTTTGCTTATTTCGTGCTCAGAAGCCAACCGGAGTCGTTCAAACTCGCAGCATTGACGTTTACGGCAGGCCTTCTTACGGTCGCCGCCATTGAGGACATGATATCCGAGGCTCATGAAAGCGGCGAAGATACGCACGTCTCGCCGCTGGCTTTTGTGGGTGGCTTCGTCCTGTTCACGCTGGTATCGGCGGGCTTAGAGGGGGTATTGGTGCAAAGCTAACGTGCCGTGCTAGCTCCTGTTGTATGCCAGTTGTTGTGGTCAACTCGTCCCGGGCAGTAATTTACGATTTGTTTCGATCAACGCAGACGGGCCTCCCTCATTAACGTATGGACCGAGGCCGGTTCCGTTTATGACGCGTAGCTTTATCAGCAAAATACACTGTTTTGAGGGGTGAAGCTGCCCTTATGATTTGATTAGGCTGTCACAACGAACTGGCCCATCATGCCTGTGTCCTCATGTTCAAGATTATGGCAGTGGTACATATAAGGCAGATATGGATCACTGTAATCCGTAAAGCTCAGAAGCACGCGTACCCGCTCAGCAGGATTAACGACCACCGTATCCTTTAGTCCCATCTCGTTCAGCGCAGGAGGCGAGCCATTGCGATCGAGTATTCGGAACTGGACATCATGTACATGGAACGGGTGGGGTACCATGCTAGTGTTACTTATCTCCCAGATCTCTGTGCTTCCTAAACGGACAGTTTCATCGATACGGTTGCGATCCATCCGTTTTCCATTGATCGTCATGCCCATTCCCAATACGAACGGGCGAGTCCCGATCGCCTGAGCAGGATCGGGCTGATCCAGCGTGACGAGACGACTGGGCAGCGGCGCGACACGAGCACGTTCGAGGTCGGGCTGGATACGTAAGACATCGAACACCTGTTCACTGCCCACCGGACCGCTTCCGGAAGAGACGGCGCGTAGCACGACGGGGCGACCATCACTTAGATCAACAATGACCTGAGCGCGCTCGCCAGGTGCGAGACTAATGCGCGAGACATCAATCGGGCGCTCCAAAAGCCCACCATCAGTGCCTATCTGACTGAATACGCGCTCGTCACTGAAACCCAGCGAGTAGAAACGGGCATTGGACCCATTGAGAATTCGCAAGCGTAGCTTTTGGGATTTTGATTCAAAATACGGATTCAAGCTGCCATTAACGAGCATGACGTCACCCATCACACCCATCATCATGCCGGAATAGAATAGCGAACCATCATCGTCGAACGTGCGATCCTGTAGCATCAGTGGAATGTCGTCCACGCCGTATTCGCTCGGCAGGTCCAAGCGCCCGGTCTCCTCGTCGTCCACATAAATCAGCCCGGCAAGACCCTGGTACACCTGCGGGCCGGTGACGGGCGGCAAATGGGAGTGGTACCAGAACATCGAGGCACGCTGTTTCACCTCAAATTGTGGCGACCACGTAGCACCATCCTTGATGATCTGATGAGGCCCCCCATCGGCATAGGCCGGTAGATGAAAGCCATGCCAATGCAGCGTGCTGTTCTGGCCGAGTTGATTGGTGACGTTGAGTCGCACGGTATCCCCGGCCCGCATCTTTAGCGTCGGGCCGAGATAGCTTCCGTTGATACCCAGCGTGGGCGTATTCATCCCATCGTAGAATTGGGTAGTGCCCTTCTGTAGGTTGAGGTCGTACACCCTTATCCCGTCCCGGCTTTCTCCGCCAAGCAGTGGCGGAACAGCAAGCGGTTTGAGAGAAGCGGCAAAAGCGGGTCTTCCCAACAGTAACTGCTGTAAACCACTGTAACCGGCCATGCCTGTGACCAGCGTTGCCGTGCTTCCGCCAAGAATCAAGTTCTTGACGAGGGCTCTTCTTGTAAGCATCCGTTTATCCACTGATTAATGTATGCGGTTTTAACGAGAACTACTATGTAGGCAGGATTCGCTGAGAGCCGTTGAGGTCAACCAGACCGAGACAGCGATGAAAGGCCGCTTATCCCAGGGAGGGGAAACAGGCCGATTAAGCTGGGGCACCTGAGATAGTGAAGGGAGGAATGGCATCGGTCGATTAAGGCCGCTGATAGATCGGTAAAGTGCTAGCTTAAAACCTTTGCCTTGCCTGGAGGTCAAGTGCGTTGGGCGACTACTGTAATAACAAGCTTTTCATCATTGGGGTTGACCTTAAAGTTCACTTTAGGGCTATCGTAAACCATGCATCACCCAACCCCAACGTAAGGATAGCCCCATGACTTTGCAGCTTGGAGAAATAGCACCCGATTTTACGGTGGAATCAACGGAAGGCACTGTCAGCTTCCATGAGTGGCTTGGTGACAGTTGGGCCGTGCTGTTTTCTCACCCGGCCGATTATACCCCTGTCTGCACGACAGAGCTTGGCGCATTTGCCAAGCGCAAAGATGAGTTCGACAAGCGCGGCGCCAAGCTGATCGGTGTTTCCGTCGATCCGCTGGCTTCTCATGCCGGCTGGGCGAAGGATATCGAGACCACCCAAGGCGCGTCTCTCAACTATCCGCTACTGGCTGACGAGAATCGGTTGGTGGCAGAGCTTTACGGGATGATTCATCCCAAGGCCGATCCCAAGCTGACGGTACGCACCGTTTTTATCATAGACCCTGACAAGAAGATTCGTCTGACCCTGACCTACCCACCCAGCACGGGTCGCAATGTCGATGAAATCCTGCGGGTCATCGATTCGCTGCAACTGACCGGCAAGCACAAGGTGGCAACCCCGGTGGACTGGCAGAACGGCGAAGACGTCATCATCGTCCCCTCCGTGTCGGACGAGGAAGCCAAGGAGCGCTTTCCTGAAGGCTGGGATGAGCAGACACCGTACCTGCGTGTGGTCCGCCAGCCCAAGTAACCAACAGAACGATCAGGTGGTCCGGTTGCACCGGGCTACCTGAAGTGTCGCTGAGGAACTCTTGATGAAAACCTACAGTATCGGACAACTGGCCGAGCGCTGCGGCATTGCCACCCAGGCGATCCGATACTACGAGCAAGAGAGGCTCATGCCGAAGCCCCAGCGAACGGAATCCAACTACCGCCGCTATCCCGAGGAGCATGTGGCCAGGCTGCAGTTCATTCTTCAGGCCAAGCAATGGGGGTTCACACTCGATGAAATTCGTGAACTGCTGATCCTGCAGGATGCCAACGGCGACCGGGCACAAGCCAAGCGGATTGCCGAAGAGAAGCTGATCAAAGTTCGAGAGCAGATCAGGCATCTTTCGAAAATCGAGTCGGTGCTTTCGAAAACCCTCTCGGAGTGTTCCGGAGAGGGCCCCATGAAGGAAGGGTGCCCCATTGTCGAAGCGATCACCGACGGCAAGTAAATCCCCTTTATTCCCGCCTTCTGGCCTGGCGAAACAATCGCCAGCCATTCGAACCTTGTTAACGCGAGTGATGCCGCCAGGAGTTCTAAATGACCGAGCGTGTCGATATCAGTATTCGGGGCATGTCCTGTGCTTCCTGCGTCGGGCGCGTGGAGCGCGCCCTCAAGAAGCAGTCCGGTGTCACGGATGTGCAAGTGAACCTGGCGACTGAAAAGGCCACGGTTACTTTCGAAGCGCATGCCAATCCCAGCCAGGCAGTCCATGCCGTTGAAGAGGCTGGCTACCAGCCTGTCGTTGAAACCGCTGAGATTCCTATTATCGGCATGACCTGCGGTTCTTGTGTCTCACGGGTTGAACGTACCATTGAGAAGCTGCCAGGCATTGTCCAGGCCAGCGTGAATCTCACCACGCAAAAGGCTTTTGTGCGGTTCCTGCCCGCGGCGGTAACGTTGCCACGCATCCACCATGCCATTCGTGATGCGGGATATGAGCCGCAGGACCAAGGGGAGAGTACACAGACCGAGCGCGAGGACCAGGAGGGCGTCCAGCTTCGCAACAAGGTGCTGATTGCGGCAGCATTCACGATTCCGGTCGTGTTTATTGCCATGGGCAAGATGATCCCTGCGCTGGAAGCGATATTCACCAGCATCATGCCGCACCGAGGTTGGATGGGCATCGAGTGGTTGCTGACTACCCCAGTCCAGTTCTATGCCGGGGCACGTTTCTACCGAGCGGGCTTCGCTGAACTGCGACATGCGAACCCGGGGATGAATAGCTTGGTCATGATTGGCTCAAGCGCCGCCTATTTCTACTCTATGGCTGCGCTCTTGATTCCCGGCTTCTTCCCTGCGGGGACCGCCGGAAGCTACTTTGAGGCCGCGGCGGTCATCGTGACGCTCATCCTGCTGGGCCGTCACTTCGAGCATGTCGCCAAGGGCCGCACCTCCGAGGCGATCAAGAAGCTTTTGCAGCTACAGGCAAAAACGGCCCGCGTCATCCGCAACGGCGACACGGTTGAAGTGCCGATCGAGGCCGTCGTGCCGGGTGATCGTATCCTGGCTCGTCCGGGAGAGCGCATCCCCGTCGATGGCATTGTCGAGGAAGGTCACTCCTACGTCGACGAGTCGATGATCAGCGGGGAGCCGGTGCCGGTTGCCAAGCAGATGGATAATGAGGTCGTTGGCGGAACGATCAACAAGAACGGTGCTCTGACGTTCCGCGCCACCCGAGTAGGTGCCGACACGGTACTGTCGCAGATCGTTAAGATGGTGGAATCTGCCCAGGCGGAAAAACCGCCGATCCAGAAGCTGGCCGACAAGATTGCCGGAATCTTCGTACCGATCGTGCTCCTGATTGCGGCAATCACGTTTACTGTGTGGCTCGGTTTCGGGCCAGCCCCGGCGCTGGCTTTCGCCTTTGTCACCACCGTCAGTGTGCTGTTGATTGCCTGCCCCTGTGCGATGGGCCTGGCGACGCCCACTGCAATCATGGTGGGGACCGGTAAAGGGGCCGAGATGGGTGTGCTGTTTCGTAAAGGGGCAGCACTCGAGACCCTGGCTAGGGTGGACACGATCGTGCTGGACAAGACTGGCACGCTGACGATGGGACGCCCCGAGCTGACGGACTTCGTAGTGCTCGAAGGGCAGGAGAACGAAGTGCTTCGCTGGGTCGCCGCGGTCGAAGCGCAAAGTGAACACCCGATTGCCGAAGCGATTGTACGTGGTGCAAAAGACTTAGGCCTAGATCTGCCATCCATCAGCCGCTTCCAGGCCGAGCCTGGTTTTGGCATCGAAGCCGAGGTCGACGGCCATAAGCTCAATGTGGGAGCTGACCGCTATATGAGTCGGCTCGGCATCGACCTAGGCAAGGCGGAAGAGCGTGCCACTGCGCTTGCCAGAGAGGCCAAGAGCCCGCTGTATGCGGCAGTCGATGGCAAGCTTGCGGCGGTGATTGCTGTTGCCGATCCGCTCAAAGAGGGCTCGGTTGAGGCTATTGCGTCACTCAGGGCGCAGGGCCTGGATGTGGCCATGCTGACCGGTGATAACCGCGCCACGGCCGAGGCTATCGCTAGACAGGTGGGGATTCAGCAGGTGCTCGCCGAAGTGTTGCCGGATCAAAAGGCAAACGAGGTCAAGCGACTACAGGCTGAAGGCCGCAATACTGCATTCGTCGGCGACGGCATCAATGATGCACCGGCATTGGCGCAAGCCGATGTGGGCATTGCTATTGGCACGGGTACCGATATTGCGATCGAGGCTGGTGACGTCGTGCTCATGCGTGGCGATCTGAGAGGCATCGTCAATGCCACGGCGTTGTCCAAGCGCACCCGCAAGACCATTTTGTCTAACTTCGCCTGGGCTTATGGCTATAACGTGGCGTTGATTCCGGTAGCGGCAGGGGCGCTGTATCCATTCACCGGCTTCCTGCTCAACCCGATATTGGCGGCTGCGGCCATGAGCCTATCCAGTATCTTCGTCCTGACGAATTCTTTAAGACTGCGTCGTTTTCAGCCCGTCAGCGGCGAGCCATCTTAGACACCAGCCGACGAGCCCCGAGTCGCTCAAGCTCCCAGAGTAAGTCGCCCCTTTTACCGACGCCACTTGCTGGATGACGTCGACGATCCCGGCTAGGCATTAACACATCTTGTTGAGTAAACAAGGCTTGTTGAGCGTTAAATCCGGCAACCGAATTGACCGTCGGAATATAAGGAAAAACCATGCTTCAGTACCCTCAAATCGATCCCATTGCCATCGCCATAGGCCCTTTGCAGATCCATTGGTATGGCCTTATGTACGTGGTCGGTCTCGCCGCTGCCTGGTGGTTGGGGCGTCGCCGCGCCCATCAACTGGGCATGAGCCGTGACGACATCGGCGATCTGATCTTCTATGGGGCCTTGGGCATCATATTGGGTGGTCGCATTGGTTATGTGCTGTTCTACGGGTTCGATAAATTACTGGCCGATCCCTTATGGCTCTTCAAGGTTTGGGAAGGAGGTATGAGCTTCCATGGCGGTTTGACCGGCGTGCTGGTTGCGGCTTGGTTGTTTGCCCGCAAGCATCGCCTGGCCTTTTTCCAGTTGACCGATTTCATCGCACCACTGGTGCCGATTGGTCTGGGTGCCGGGCGGCTTGGTAATTTCATCAATCATGAATTGCCGGGGCGCATCAGCGAGGTCCCTTGGGCAATGGTGTGGCCGCCCATGATGGGGCTGGGGCCGGAGCCACGTCACCCTTCTTCGTTGTATGAGTTCGCCTTGGAAGGCATCGTGATGTTCGTTGTGCTGTGGTGGTTCTCGAGCCGTCCCCGTCAGCGAGGCATGACATCCGGCCTATTCCTGCTGCTTTACGGTGTTTTTCGCTTTGCCGTGGAGTTCATGCGCCGGCCCGACCCTCAGTTGGGTTTCATTGCCTTCGATTGGCTAACCATGGGCCAATTGTTGAGCTTGCCGATGGTCTTGGGGGGCCTTGCGTTGATCGTCTGGGCGAGACGCCAGTCGGTGGATATTGCAAAAACTATGGCCGCCTCATGAGAGCCGCCTCTCTTCTTCTCATGCTTCTGTTCCTCATCGTGGGACAATCAGCGGCCAGCGAGGAATTGTTCGCGGATAACGGTAAACACGGGCTCTTCAATGATCCCGTCCTAGGCAAGTTCTTGCCGGTCAATCAAGCCTTTCAGGCTAGCGCATGGCGAAGCGATAGTAGGATATTCGTTAGGTTCAAGAATGCCCCCGGCTATTATCTGCATCGACACCAGTTTGCACTGGAAAGCCTTGACCCGTCAGCCAGCTTCGGAGAGCTGGAGATACCCCCGGGCGAGCTTGTCATTCATCCCCAGTTGGGCAAGCTATACGTCTTTTATGACCAGGTCGTGCTCAGCGCTCCCATCGTTTCGGAAAGCGAGGATATTGGCTCGGTGGCCATTTCAGTGACGTTTCAGGGTTGTTCTGACGAAGGGCTCTGTTACCTTCCAGCTCAAATAGAGCTGGAGGCATTCTTCGACTCGGCTCCTGCCACTGTTGACTCAGGTAACTTGGCTCGCCCCTCGGACATAAATGTCATGAGCTTTAGTGGACCGAGGTAACCTTTGACTACGCTGACGACCTCGAACCCCGCTATCTGCAACAAGATGTCTGCTTCGCGGTTCAGGTGACAGCCTCCAGCACAGCGCGTCCAAAGCGGTGTCATGCGGTGCTGCCAGCGAGCCACCCGAGATTCCGGTGAAAGGCCGTGTTCCGTGAACAGAAACTGTCCTCCAGGCTTGAGGACCCGGCGCGCTTCGAGGAGCGCCTGCTCGATATTAGGAATAGTGCAGAGTGTCCAAGTACAGAGTACGGTATCGATGCTCTGATCCGGGAGCGGAATCCGCTCGGCCCCGGCCTGCAGCACTTCTACCGGAAACGCCGCTTTGGCAATAGGTGCCCGAGCCAATTCGAGCATGCCTTCCTCGGGCTCTAGTGCATAGAACTGCCGGACCTTTTCAACATCG
Organism: Salinicola sp. MIT1003; assembly: GCF_001858555.1. Classification (NCBI taxonomy): domain Bacteria; kingdom Pseudomonadati; phylum Pseudomonadota; class Gammaproteobacteria; order Oceanospirillales; family Halomonadaceae; genus Salinicola; species Salinicola sp. MIT1003. The sequence continues at coordinate 18,869 of NZ_MCAP01000023.1, read as the reverse complement.
TAGAAAGGCAAGTTGAGCCCTGACCCAAAGCCAAGTTCTAGCATGACTCCCTGAGCCTGTGATGCCAAGCGCTGGCGGTATGCTTCGAGCAAATGCGTACGCATTGCTAGATGCATGAGATGCGGCAATACATAGCGGTTATAAAGTCCCATGTCATTCCATTGTTTGCGGAGTTCAGCATTCAGGCCGTTGCCTCGGAACAGGGCTCTATCGATCGATACTGGCTAGTGCCGGTTACTAGCTGGCTGCCCCAGCATGTAGATAGAGCTAAATGATAACAGGTTGGAGCAGACAGGCAGTCCGTGGATCTCGTAGGCGGACCCAAAGCCAAGAAGAAATTGCACAGGATGTAGAAAAGAAAACGCTTGACCTTAAAGTTACCTTGAAGGATATGGTCATGCATATGCTGCTGAGCATGGGTGCTGGACGGATTATTCGTTTCTTGACCTATGGGTAAGGTCCAGATCCTAAGATGCTTTTATTGGCGATGTAAACGAGTATCGCGCGGAGCTAGGCTCTAACAGCTCTAGGTACGGTGCAGTGCCAAGCGATAGCAAATAGGTAAATTCAGTTTCTGATCCGACATGAGGAAAATACCATGCGAAAGTTCAGCAATATAATGCTCACCGCTACCATTATCACTGTGGGTACCTTTGGTGCCGGTTCTCTCTTCGCGCAAGAAAATGCGCGAAACGGAAAGTTGCAGGCCAATGACATGCCAGGAAGCATGATGGATGAAGGCGGCGGCATGCATGAAAATATGGGCGCTCAGATGAGTTCCATGATGGAAAAATGCAATGCCATGATGGAAATGATGCAAAAAAAGCAGGTTGAAGGCGCTTGATAAACAGTTGGTGAAAATCACACACTAATTTTGCGAGCTTGGCTAATTGATACCGAAGTCTAGCTGAGTAGCTATATGGCACCAGAGAGGGAACGATGAAATACTTCAAGAAACTAATTTTCACTGCATTGCTTGCTTTCCCTATTTCAGGTTTTGCTGCCGAAACTACAGCAACGCTTTATAAGAACCCTAATTGCGGGTGTTGCTCTGAACATGCTAAATATTTGGAAGCCAATGGGTTTGATGTAGAGGTCATCGATACTAATGACTTAGCGAAAATCAAGGCAGAACATGACGTTCCTAAAAAGCTTTATGGGTGTCACTCTACGCTGATCGGTGACTATATCTTCGAAGGCCATGTTGATGCCGAAAGCATCAAGCAGGTGTTGGAAGACAAGCCCTCTATAAAAGGTTTGAGCGTACCCGGTATGCCACTAGGATCGCCAGGTATGGGCAGAGAAAAGCAAGACCCTATCGAAGTCTATACCTTAACCCTTCAGCCAACCGATTCGCCTGAAGTTTACGCTACTTACTAATGCCAGTATTGGACAATTATGACACTGGTCACTATCAAACGGGGCGTGGCGTTTGCATGCCTGATGGTCTTGGCTTCAGTCGCTCCTGCCAGTCCGCCGGAAGGCATCGGTCCGCAGGGGGTCATGCTCTGGGAAAGCCCCCGCGATCTGCCGGAGCTAGCTTTCGAGGATGGTAAGGGAGAGCCACTGACTCTTGCCGATTTCCAGGGCCAGATGGTACTGCTGAATATCTGGGCGACATGGTGCGGTCCCTGCCGTGAGGAAATGCCCGCCCTGGATGCGCTACAGGCCTCGCTGGGCGGGAAAGCGTTCGAGGTCGTCGCGCTATCGATCGATCGCAGGGGAGTCGAGGCCGTGCAGGATTTTTATACGGATGTGGGTATAGAACACCTCCGCCAGTATATTGATACCACTGGCATGGCCGGAACCAAGCTTGGTGCTCTGGGAGTTCCAACGACGTTACTGATCGATTCCCGTGGAGACGAGATCGGGCGCCTCGTGGGTGCGACAGAATGGGACACCCCGGAAATGACCGCGTTTCTTGAAGAAACCATTGGACATTCGACAGAGGTATCTCTATGAGCTGCTGTGGTGACAACAAATCTAATCGAGGTCAAGAACCGTCCGGATTCAAAAGCCTGATGTCAGGCCCGCGCCGCTTATGGATCTTGGGTGCCGTAATTGTTACAGGTAGCCTCGCCATGGGCTGGGATCAACTGGTCATACTCGGCATTGCACCGATACTGGTGGCACTCTTGCCATGTCTGCTCATGTGTGGAGCGATGTGTTTGATGCACTGCAAGAAGGGCAAGAAAGACGAGTCTGCCAGCCAAAGTGAGACGATGACACAGCAGGCCCACGCTGACATACCCCCCTCTACCACCGAGAGAACGTTTTAGCGCGCACCTGAAACATGCTCGAAATCGCCAACATCGGCCTGCTAACGGCGTTTCTAGCGGGCCTCATCTCTTTCGTCTCTCCCTGTGTTCTACCTCTGGTGCCCGGCTATCTCTCCTTTGTAGCTGGTCGCTCGCTGGGTCAGATTCAGCAGGCGAGCCGTCGCGAACGACTCAGGGTGATCACCCAATCACTCTGGTTCGTGCTCGGGTTCTCCACGATATTTCTGATTCTTGGAGCAAGCGCCACAGCCATCGGCCGTTTCCTGCTGATCTACCGTCAGGAAGCGAACCTGATAGGTGGCGTCATCGTTATTCTGTTTGGGATTTTCATGACAGGCATATTCACGATGCCGTGGCTGCAACGGGAGTGGCGTTTCATAGGAAAGTTCAAGGATGAAGGTGACGGGCCCAGCGTGGCTTATTTGTTAGGCGTCGCGTTCGCTTTTGGTTGGACGCCCTGTATCGGCCCGATCCTGGGCGCCATTCTGACTGTTAGTGCCTCGACAGCCAATGTCTCTAGTGGCCTGGCATTACTTGCGGTCTATTCGCTGGGCCTTGGCATTCCATTTCTTCTCACGGCCATCTCGCTCGACCGATTCCTTCAGCATCAGAAACTCTTGCGCCGCTGGGGGCGACCCATGCATATCGTAGCTGGTCTCATAATGGTAGGTATGGGCGTGCTAATGGTTACCGGTCAGCTGACCGCATTGTCCTACTGGCTCCTGGCAGCGTTTCCTGTACTAGGCTATCTAGGATGACTCTATATTAAATAGATATTATTTTTAATGAGGCCACTGTTTTTGTAGCCACGTTTTGGCAGGTCAGACAGACTTGTATTTGACAGGAACTATCGCTCCGTAATTTTAGGTGTTCGGAATGCTTGGTCCGTAGATATTACAGAAGGTCAGAATCCCCATCTTATTCGATTTCATTGTTTATATTTTGCCCAGACTACTGAGTGTCCCTATGAAAGACTGTGGCGGCTTGAGGCACTGAAAATAATGCCTCCATAATTGAGGGAAGACGGGGCGAGACCGAGTTGCATGCAAAACTAATTCTCGCCCGTACCAAGACCGATTACCATGTCTCTGTCGCGCTTAGCTGGCTAACCTTGCCCCAGCATCGGTTTCTCCGGATCAGTGACACAGCGCTGCGTCTCGACGGTAACGTGCACCAACGACGGACATCGAGTCTGTATACGTTGTTTATAGACTTCAGGCGACTCCGGGTCATGCGAAACGATCGAGACGATGGCGGCGTGAATATCCGGACCAATGGCCCAGAGATGCAGGTCGCAGATAAGGGCATCGTCAGTCTCAATGGATTGTTTGACGTCGTGCTCCAAGTCGCTGCGCTGATGATCGAGCAGCACGCGGGAGGTGTCCTTCAACAGATGCCATGACCAGCGGGTGATAAGTGCTGCGCCGACGATACCCATGATCGGGTCCATCCAGTTCCAGCCCGCATACTTACCGGCCAACAGCGCGGCAATCGCCAGCAGTGAGGTCAAAGCATCGGCAAGTACGTGGAAGTAGGCAGCTCTATGGTTATGGTCATGATGTCCGTGTCCGTGTCCGTGTCCGTGTCCGTGTCCGTGTCCGTGTCCGTGTCCATGGTCGTGGTCTTCTCCGCCCAGTATCCAGGCCGATAACCCATTGACGATCAAGCCGATCACGGCGACGAAAATAGCCCCATTGAACGAAATTGCGACGGGGTGGATGAAGCGATCGATGCTTTCGATCACCATGTACAGTGCGAAACCTGCCAGCAGGACCGCGCCGGTGAACCCGCCTAATGCATTGACCTTTCCGGTGCCAAATGAGAACTGCGAATTGCCTGCGTTTCGGCGAGCATAGACATAGGCGAAGGCCGCAATACCCAGAGCGACCGCATGAGAGCCCATGTGCAGGCCATCGGCCAGGAGGGCCATCGAACCGTATAGGACACCGGCCAGAATCTCCCAGACCATCATAGTGAGCGTCAATCCAACTATGATGAGAGAACGTGTTTCGCCGGATCGTTTTCGATCTTGACCGAAAACATGAGTGTGTTGCCAGGCTTCGAGTTGGTGATGGTGCATTCTGTATTGCTCCAGGTTGATTAGGTGTCGTAATCAGCACGATATGTAGAAGCCGGTTGTATCTGCCCGCCTGGCCATGCTTTGAAATATTCAGAGGAACAATCTGACCAGGAGGATGGCGCAGACGATCCAAATGGCGATAAACACGCCCGCAGCCATGCGGCTTGCCGGATGCACGGTCGCATTGGCAGCCGTTTCTCGATGCTCGTTCATTACCTCCGGCGGGATGAGCCTCACGACCAGCATGATGCCGAGTGGCACGACGATGATGTCATCGACGTAACCAAGCACGGGAATGAAGTCAGGGATCAAGTCGATCGGCGAGACGGCATAGGCCGCCACAATCAGCGCAAGCACCTTGGCGAACCACGGTGTCCGCGGGTCGCGTGCGGCTAACCAGACCGCATGTACATCACGCTTGATCGCGTGCGCCCATTTTTTGGCGCTCGAAATTAGTCGTCGTGTCATAGGGGCGTTTCAGTACGCTACTCGTTTTTGTGGCCTTCTGTGTGCCGGGTTTCTTTATGTCCTACTTGAGGTAGGACTTGATGACCTGTAGTACCGCGTCCAAGTCTTGTTGCCGCTGCGCCAGTTCGGGCTCCCTGACGACGTGATCAGTCAGGTGCCCCTCCATGACGGCGGCCATCAACCCATTCACCGCCCCGCGAATCGCAGCGATCTGTTGCAGCACTGCAGTACAGTCGCCTTCCTGGTCAAGCTGCCTTTCAAGTGCGGCCGCCTGTCCCTGAATGCGTCGAACGCGGGTTAACAGCTTCGCTTTGTCTTTGATGGTGTGCATGTGGCTGTCTCTTTAGAAACTGAAACTATACAGGAGGGTAGTATATATACTAGGGGAGAGTATAACAGTCTACCTGCTGATCGCAGACGAAAACGGGATAACCGCCAACGAGGAGATTCTATTGAGGTAGTGGGTGGTCAGCTCGGTAAGAAGGTATTTGGCTTTGTCAGAGGCCGCTTTCGAGTTCTCTGAGCATTCAGCCTAGCAGGATGTCGGCCTCCGTTGAGGCCGCCCCTTTTTGGATTATCTGGCTCGAGGCAGCACCAGTTAGCCCACTATGCCGTTGGGGGTTGAACCGATCAAAATGCCAATCTTCAATTCATCCACGAGCATTGCATCGTCTGGGAAAGCGAGATTGCCAATGAATAAGCTCATGGTGAAGCCAATACCGCAGAGTAGGGCTACGTCGTAGAGGTGTTGCAGATTGGCTCCAACTGGCTGACCAGCCCATCGAGCTCATGTACGCGGTGGACGAGAAAACGGCGGAGCGCTTCGTCACCGCCGTCGAGGCAATCGGTGCACCCGTCTTCTGTATTTGCCGGCCCGTCTATTTCGGTCAGTTGAACGAAAGCAACGGCTGAGTCCGGTGCAGTGCGTGGCTCTCCTGGGAACCACTCCCTTCGATTTCTGCCTGACGGCGTTGCTGTATTTCCATATGTCTTATATTCTGGACATATGGAAACGAATAGTGTCATCACCAGTTTTGCCGCCTTGTCCCAGCAGACTCGCCTCGAGGCATTTCGGCTGCTCGTGCGTCACGAACCCGATGGACTGCCCGCCGGCGAGATCGCGCGCCAGCTCTCGGTACCCCACAACACGATGTCGGCCCATCTCTCGGTACTGGCGAGGGCCGGCTGGGTCGTCTCGCAACGCCAGAGCCGTTCGATCATCTATCGCGCCGATCTCTCGCACATGAAGGAGACGATCCAGTTCCTGGTACGCGACTGCTGTGCGGGGCATCCGGAGGTCTGCGAGCCGCTGATGGACGCGCTGGGGCAATGCCATCCCGAAAACAAGGAGACATGAGATCGTCATGAAGCCGTTGATCTACCACAACCCCGAGTGCGGTACGTCCCGCAACACGCTGGCGATGATCGAGGCCTCCGGCGAGACGCCGGACATCGTCGAATATCTGAAGACGCCGCCCTCACGCGAGCGGCTGGTCGAGCTGATCTCGATGATGGCGATCACCCCGCGAGCGCTGCTGCGCCGCAAGGGGACGCCGTTCGAGGAGCTTGGCCTCGACGATCCGGCCCTGAGCGATGACCAGTTGATCGACGCGATGATGGCGCACCCGATCCTGATCAATCGGCCGATCGTGGTCACCGACAAGGGCGCCCGGCTGTGTCGGCCTTCGGAGCGCGTGCTGGGGCTGCTGGCCAACCCGGTCGCCACGTTCACCAAGGAAGATGGCGAAGTCGTGCACGCCGAGGAGACGGGGCATGAATGACGGGAGCAAGAGTGAAATGAGCGATTCGGTCGATGTCGATGACCTGCCCAATATCGATCCGGCGAAACTGCAGCCGATCGATGTCGAGGCGCTGGTCGGCGCCGATGCGCCGCGTCATCCACCGAAGATCCTGGTGCTCTACGGTTCGCTGCGCGAGCGCTCCTTCTCGCGGCTGGCCTCCGAGGAAGCCGGCCGGCTGCTGCGCTGGTACGGCTGCGAGGTGCGAACCTTCAACCCTTCCGGCCTGCCGCTGCCGGACGATGCCGAGGCGGAACATCCCAAGGTGCAGGAGCTGCGTGAGCTCGCCGAGTGGTGCGACGGCATGCTGTGGGTCAGCCCGGAGCGCCACGGTGCCATGACCGGCATCATGAAGGCCCAGATCGACTGGATCCCGCTGTCGCTGGGCGGCGTTCGACCCACCCAGGGCAAGACGCTGGCGGTGATGGAAGTCTCCGGCGGCAGCCAGAGCTTCAACGCCGTCAATCAGCTGCGGATCCTGGGGCGCTGGATGCGGATGATCACGATCCCCAACCAGTCCTCCGTGCCCAAGGCGTTCAACGAGTTCGACGAAGCCGGACGCATGAAGCCGTCGCCGCTCTACATGCGAATCGTCGACGTCTGCGAGGAGCTCGTGAAGTTCACCTGGCTGACACGGGGCCGCTCGGCCTATCTCACCGATCGCTATTCCGAGCGGGTCGAGAGTGCCGAAGAACTCTCTCGCCGCGTCAATCAAAGCACTCACTAAAAGTACTCGCTAAAGAGCACTCGCTAAAAAGTACTCATTAAAAAGCACTCACTGAACTCAAGGTCATTCGATGCTGGCACTGGCTATTTTCGTCGTCACCCTGATCCTGGTGATCTGGCAGCCCAAGGGGCTTGGCATTGGCTGGAGCGCGCTGGGCGGCGCTCTGGTGGCGCTGCTCGCAGGCGTCGTGCAGCTATCCGACGTCGGCGTGGTATGGGATATCGTCTGGGACGCGACGTTCACCTTCGTCGCGCTGATCGTCATCTCGCTGATTCTCGACGAGGCGGGATTCTTCGCCTGGGCGGCGCTGCACGTGGCGCGCTGGGGCAACGGCCGGGGGCATCTGCTGTTTCCGCTGGTCGTGGTGCTGGGCGCGGTGATTGCGGCGTTCTTCGCCAACGATGGCGCGGCGCTGCTGCTGACGCCGATCGTGATCGCGATCCTGCTGCGGCTGGACTTCTCGCCTCCGGCGGCGCTGGCGTTCATCATCGCCACCGGCTTCGTCGCCGATACCACCAGCCTGCCGCTGGTGATCTCCAACCTGGTCAATATCGTCAGCGCCAACTACTTCGATATCGGCTTCGACCGTTATGCGGCAGTCATGGTGCCGGTCAACCTGGTGTCGCTGGCGGCGACGCTGGCCGTGCTCTGGATCGCCTTCGGCCGACGGATTCCCAGACGCTACTCGGTCGAGGAGCTCGACGCGCCGCGCTCGGCGATCAAGGATCTCCTGATCTTCCGCGCCGCGTTTCCGCTGCTGGCGGTGCTGCTCGTCGCCTATTTCGTCACCGCACCGCTGGGCATTCCCATCGCCTTCGTGACCGGCGCGGCGGCGATCGTGCTGATGGCGATCGCCGGTCGCTGGTGGCAGGGCGGCAGGGGCGCCGCCGTTTCGGTGACCGCGGCGCTGAAGGGTGCGCCGTGGCAGATCGTGCTGTTCTCCATCGGCATGTATCTGGTGGTCTACGGGCTGGGCAACGCGGGCCTGACCGACTACGGCGCCCGGGCGCTGCAGTGGCTGGCCGGGCAGGGCGACTTCGTCGCCACCATCGGCACCGGGTTTCTCTCCGCCATCGTCGCCTCGATGATGAACAACATGCCGTCGACGCTGGTGGGAGCGCTGGCGATCGATCAGGCGCAGGTGCCGGCGGTCACCCAGGAACTGATGGTCTATGCCAACGTGATCGGCAACGATCTGGGGCCGAAATTCACTCCCATCGGCAGCCTGGCGACGCTTCTGTGGTTGCACGTGCTGGCCGGCAAGGGCTACAGGATCGGCTGGGGGCAGTACATGAAGGTCGGCCTGCTGATCACCCCGCCGGTGCTGCTGGCGACCCTGGTGGCGCTGGCGTTGTGGTTGCCGGCCCTGCCGGCGGCCTGAACTCGGCAGCCCCACGAGAGCCGGCAGCCGTACGAGAACCGACAATCGGTCGAGAGGCACTGCATGAACATTCTGGTATTTCTGGGCTCGACGAGACAGAGCCAACCACCGAAACCGCCGCGCCTGGGAAGCCGGGTGGCGGCGGCGCTAGTTGCGCACTTCCGGGAGGCGTATCCGGACGACGAGATCGAGCTGATCGATCCGCTGGATTACGACCTCGGCGACGTGTTCAAGCCGCACTTCGCCTACGCTTCCGGCCGGGCGCCCGAGCCGCTGGACGCGCTGGCCGACAGGATCCGCGAGGCCGGCGCCTACGTGATGGTGAGCCCCGAGTACAACCACAGCCTCGGCCCGGCGCTGGCGCACCTGCTCAACCACTTCGGCAGTTCGCTCTACGCTTACAAGCCGAGCCTGATCGTGACCTACTCGGCGGGGCAGTGGGGCGGCGTCCGTGCCGCCGTGGGCATGCGTACCTTTCTCTCCGAGCTGGGCTGCCTGCCGGTGTCGGCGATGATTCACGTCCCGCACGCGGCGGAAGTGCTGGATGACGAAGGGTGGTATCGCGACAACGAGGGCGCCGGGCGCTGGCGGACCTACCTGCAGCGCGGCTCCACCCAGCTGCGCTGGTGGGCCGAGGCCGCCCACAGGCAGCGCGAGGAGGCCGATCCGCACACGCTGATCGGCGATTTCACTCGCGAGCCTCGGCAGCGCGATGCGCCCGGTTGAGCCGACGAAGCCCTGAAAGACTCGACAGTCTGCCCCTGCGGGAGCGGAGCGTGGGGATCAATCGGTCAGCGCCATGCGGGAACGCGCTTCGGCGGGGCGGATGACCAGCAGGGCGGCCAGCGCCAGCAGCATCAGCAGCGAAGTCAGCAGCAGCGCCTTGGCGCCGAATCGATCGATCAGCAGGCCGAAGGTCAGCGGCGAGGTCGCCTGGGCGATACGGGTCGGGGCGATGATGAGCCCCTGCCGCCGGCCGTAGCCCCGCGACCCGAACAGCGCCAGAGGGAGCGTGCCCGAGGCAATTGTCATCAGACCGTTGCCCGCGCCGTGGAAAATGGCGAAGCCTGCCGCGGGCAGTCCGAAGAAGCCAAGCAGTGCCGCGCCGAGGGGACGTAGAAGCGTCGCGAAGCGCGCGGACACGATCGGATGCAGACTCCGCAACAGACCGAATTTCGCTAGCCGTGCGATGGCCTGGGCAGGGCCGACCAGCGGCGGCGACGGCGGTCGTCAACCTGGGTCGACCCTGAGGAGGGGAGGCGACAGTGAGTGCCTAGGATCTAAGCGCAAATACTGGAAATAGGTCAAATTCATTTGGCACGATCGCTCGACCGTCGAAGTGGAAGATTCTCAAATCCATTTAACGTTTCCGCTTTCCCCCATCACCTGCTCCCTGTCACATCTATTGCTCGCGCAGCACGACAGGAATCATCAATGCTACGACCCTTATTCTCGCGATCCGGCCAGAAAGCCAAGCTGTCAGACGGTTTCACGGTACCGCTTTCTGGTAGGGCGCTGCTCGAGACCCCGCGTCGTCAGCGGATGGTAAAGATGCTCTGGGACATGACGTCGTTGACCCAGTTTGTATTCGACGAGTATCTGCTCGCACCGATCCGTCGTTATGCTGAGTTAGTGCAGCTCCTTCCAGCGTCAGAGTCCCATCACCATGCTTACCCGGGCGGCATGCTCGATCATGCCCTCGAGATGGCTTGCTACGGATTGAGACTGAGGCAGCGTCACCTCCTCCCATCTGGCGCAAAGCCGGAAGACCAAAGCTCCGCTGGTGAGTTGTGGAGTGCAGCCGTTATCTACGGGGCGCTCATGCACGACGTCGCCAAGACGCTGGTTGACATCGAGATTCATCTTGAGGATGGAAACGAGTGGCGGCTATGGCATGGCGCGATCCCTGCTCCTTACCGAGTTCGCTATCGATCTGGACGAGAATATCACCTGCATACTGCAGTTAACCCATTGCTAGGCGAGCAAGTCCTCGGAGCAAAAGTTCTTGACTGGATGATGACCCAACCCAAGCTCTTTTCACTGTTCATGTACACCATCACCGGGCATACCGAGCAAGGAGGGATCATCGCAGAGCTGATCCATCAGGCGGATCGTGCGAGCGTCGCCAAGGCGTTGGGCGGTGACCCGGTACAGGCCCTGTCAGCGCCCATGGAGTCCATTCAGAGAAAGTTGGCCGAGGGGCTGCGGTATTTGGTCAGGGAGCAGTTCAAGCTCAATCAGAAAGGAGGAACTGGCTGGCTGACAGAAGAGGCTCTGTGGCTGGTGTCGCCGAAAGCGGTCAATGAACTGAAGACGCATTTATACGCACAGGGCATCAAAAGCATTCCGGGAGATCTGAACAGGCTTTACGGCGAGCTTCAGGCGCATGGGTTGATCGAAGAGGTCAGCGAAGGGAAATCGGTCTGGAAGTGCGACATCGTAGATGGCGAGTGGAAGCAGTCTTTCAACATGATCAAGGTGCCCTCGACCTTGATCTGGGGGGTAGAGGGTAAGCCGGAGTCATTCAGGGGCAAGCTGACGATCAAAGGGGAGGGAGCGCCTGAGCCGAAGATGCAGCCTGAAGAGCTGTCGACCACCTCTAATGAGCCTGAAGCACCGGCTAAACCGCTCTCTAAGGTTAGCCCAAGCAGTGACACGCTGGACGACGACGTCATGGCGCTTTTCCCAGAGATAAGTGCCGAAGATATGCAAGAGTCAGAGAAGGTTCAGATTGCTGGTACGCCTGAACCAGCCAACTCATCCGAGCTAGATGCATCTGTATCTGCTAAAAATGACGATTCTCGACCAAAGTCGAGCACTCAAGACGTTAACAATAATTCGGATCTCGGTAAGCGGTTCTGGCAGTGGTTGAAGATGGGAGTTGCGGATCACTCTATCGTCATCAATGACACTAAGGCGCCTATCCATACAGTGGAAGGAACCTATTTCGGGTAAGCGGATTAAATGGTTGATCTTACCTTTGCATGAGAGTGAGACAGACCGGCATCTCATCGGATTATCTGGTTGATGCTTCACCTACTGCTGGTGCATGTTTCCTTCGCTAATTCCAGCAAGAACCCCACACGCCTCAACTTCCCGGTCATCGTTGCAACTCGCTCTCAGTGAAACGAGTTGTTTCTCAAGCGCTTGCAGAGCGGTTATCTGCGACCGCACATGAGAGATGTGATCATCGAGCAAGGCGTTGACGGCGGTACAAGGCTGATGAGGGTCGTCCTGATAGCTCTGTAGTTCGTGAATCTCAGCCAGTGACAGGCCCAGGATTCTGCAGCGACGGATGAAGGCCAGCCCCTCACCATGCTTCTCGGTATAGACACGGTAACCGTTGTCCTGCCGATCAGGCGGCGGCAACAAGCCCTGCTGTTCATAGAAGCGGATCGTCTGTGTTTCGACCCCTACCAACTGCGCCAACTGACCAATGCGCATCAGCCTCCTCCCCAACGGATTCTTTACTCTATTGACCTTATAGTAGCTTTATAGTTTTAAATGGTACCACAACATTGTTCAAGTGGAGTCGTATCATGAGCAAATCCTGTGGTGGCGCCTGTGGCGGTGATGCAACGTCCGCAGCGGATACCGATATACAGGCCTCCTCCGAGGCGCCAGGGAGATGGGTCAGTGTTTATGCCGTGCCGAAGATGGACTGTCCATCAGAAGAACGAATGATTCGCCTAGCCCTGAACGGCTTTGAGGAGATTCGGGCGCTGTCCTTCGACTTGTCGAACCGCCGGCTGAAGGTCGTGCATGACGGCGAGGTCGAGCCCGTCACCTCGAAACTGAAGACCTTGGGGCTAGGCGCCTCGCTTCAGGAAACCGTCGCTGCAAATCCGGAGACCATCAAGGCCGCCGAGTTTTCGGCAGCTTCTGCTAAGCAAGAATCCGGGACCCTGCGCTGGTTGCTCGGCATCAATGCACTTCTGTTCGTGGTGGAAATGACTGCCGGTCTGATCGCCCAGTCCACCGGCCTGATTGGAGAATCCCTGGACAATTTTGCCGATGCGGCGGTGTACGGGCTTGCCCTTTATGCGGTTGGACATAGCGTGAAAATGCAGGTACGTGCCGCGCATCTTGCTGGTGTACTGCAACTGATCTTGGCTGTGGGCGTGCTCGTAGAGGTGGTGAGACGCTTTGTATTCGGTAGTGAGCCTGAATCGCTGGTGATGATGGCTATCGCATTCGTCGCATTGATTGCCAATACCAGTTGTCTGCTGCTCATATCCAAACATCGGGAAGGCGGGGCGCACATGAAGGCAAGCTGGATATTCTCGGCCAACGACGTGGTGATCAACCTGGGGGTCATCACCGCCGGCGCCCTGGTCGCGTGGACCGGTTCCAATTATCCGGATCTGATTATCGGCACCATCGCGGGGGGCATTGTACTTAACGGTGCCAGACGCATTTTGGCGTTGAAGGGTTAAATAATGCTCATTATTGGCAAAAAGCTCTCGCCGTATGCCCTATTGTCCATATCGGGCCTGCTGGCAGCGTCTGATCAGGCTGTAAAGTGGCTGGTGCAGCAATCAATGGCCTATGGCGAGTATGTTTCGGTGACCCCGTTCTTTAACTGGGTGCACCTATGGAACACCGGTGCCGCATTCAGTCTTTTTGCGAATGGTGGAGGCTGGCAGCGCTACTTTTTTATCGGAATCGCGGTAGTGGTCTCGATTTTTCGGGTATCCGGATTATCTGGTTGGTATGCGAGAGAGAAAGGTGGCCGACAAACTCAACCCACAACGGATTAGCTGGTTGATGGCTCGCTCAGTACGCTCACTTGCTAGAGAGCAGATACTTCACCAAACAGGCGATGCCCAGGACCAGCAGCAATAGTAGGGCAATTCCGATCACTGGCATTATCCAGCCCATCGCCCCCATCATCCCGCAATCGGGTAGTGTCGTGTTCATCGTGACAGAGCTCCCTGTGGTGTCCATGCCCAAAACCCGTGGTGCCGCCGCCCAGTGGCACCACGGTCGCGCTCATATCGTTCACCCGGCACAGCAGGACAACTGCGTCACATCCTTGGTGAAAGTCTGGGCACAGAGCTTGAGCCCTTCCACCATGGTCAGGTAGGGAAATAGCTCATTGGCGATGTCGTGTACGGTCATGCGTGCGCGTAGCGCCATCACCGCCGTCTGGATCAGCTCACCGGCTTCCCCCGCCACCGCCTGCACCCCCAGCAACCGGCCCGAGTCGCGTTCGGCCACCAGCTTGATGAAACCACCGGTGTCGAAATTCACCAGCGCACGCGGCACGTTTTCCAGGTCCAGCTCGCGGGTATCGACGCTGAAGCCTTGCTCGATGGCCTCGGCTTCCGTCAGGCCGACGGTGGCCACCTGGGGGTCGGTGAAGATCACCGCCGGCATGGCGCTCAGGTCCAGGGTGGCTTCGCCCCCGGTCATGTTGACGGCAGCCCGGCTGCCCCCGGCGGCGGCGACATAGACGAACTCCGGCTGATCGGTGCAGTCACCGGCGGCATAGAGCCCCGGCACCGTGGTGTGCAGATGCTCATCGACCAGAATCGCCCCACGTGCGGTTTCCACGCCGAGGCTCGCCAGGTTCAGGGCCTCGGTATTGGGTGTCCGTCCGGTGGCCACCAGCAGTTGATCCGCCCGCAAGGTGCCGGCGTTGGTGTCGACAATGAATTCATTGTCGGTGTAGTCCACGCGGCTCGCCTGGGTCTGCTTGAGGACCTCGATGCTCTCGCGGCGAAACGCCGCCTCCACCGCATCCCCTACCGCCGGGTCTTCCTGGGAGAGCAGGCGGCTGCGGGCCAGCACCGTGACCCGGCTGCCCAGCCGGGCGAAGGCCTGGGCCAGTTCCAGGGCCACCACCGAGGCGCCGATCACAATCAGCCGCTCGGGAAGGGTGTCCAGGGCCAGCGCACTGGTAGAGGTCAGGTAGGGGGTGTCGGCAAGACCCGGGATCGGCGGTACTGCCGGTCGGGCGCCAGTACCGATTAAGGCGCGGTCGAAGTGGACGACCTGCTCGCCGCCCTCGTTCAGCTTGACCATCAGGCTATGGGCATCGATAAACCGGGCCTCGCCGTGCAGGACCGTGATGGCCGGGTGGTCGCGCAGAATCCCCTCGTACTTGGCGTCACGCAGTTCCTCGACACGTCGCTGCTGCTGCTCGAGCAGCTTGGCCCGATCCACCACCGGCGCCTGGGCGCTCAGGCCTGCATCGAAGGGACTTTCCGTACGCAAGTGGGCAATATGGGCCGCGCGAATCATGATCTTCGAAGGCACACAGCCTGTATTGACACAAGTACCGCCGACGGTGCCGCGTTCGATCAGGGTGATCCGGGCGCCGCGCTCGGCGGCTTTCAGGGCCGCCGCCATGGCGGCGCCGCCGCTGCCGATCACCGCGATGTGCGGGGCGTCTTCATCACGGCCCTTGGACACCGATGCGCCTGCCGGGGAAGTGGGCCCACTGTTGGCCAGTCGAGCTTGGTAGCCAAGTCGGGTCACGGCAAACGTCAACGCCGAGGCCGGTGTCTCCGGATCAACGGCTACCGATGCCGTCCCCTGAGGATAGGATACCTCCACCGACTGCACGCCGGGCAGCTTCTCCAGGGCTTCCCTGACATGATCCGCACAGCGGTCACAGGTCATGCCACTCACGTTGAGTTCAATCATCACGTTTCTCCGAGTCTTCATTAGTAAAGCCGGCATCCTGCTTCCGCTTGTGGTATCGCGCGTAGAGAGGTAAGCCGATGGCCAGGGCGGCAAACAGCAGGTAATCGAGATAGCCTGCCAACGCGGCCAGGCCCGCCGTACCGAATAGCACCAGGGCGATTGGCGCGGCGCAACACAGCACCATCAACCCGGTGCCAAGCACGACGCTTAAAAATTTCTGCGAATCTTTCACGCTTATTCCTTCACCGTGGCGGGCAAGCTCGTAAACAACTCACCCGATGACCGCGATGTGCAGCTGCTTGATGTCACTCAGGGGGCGTATTCCTTGATTTGATAGAGCCGTTGTCACAACAGGCGTCGAACTGCTTCTTACGCCAAATCGCATAAATGGTCAGGCCGATGAAGAAGGCCAGGGCCGGCAATAACACAACGTCGAGATAGCCCGTCAGCCCCGCCAGGCCCACCGTGCCAAGCAGGATCACCAGGATCGGCGTAAAGCAGCACAATGCCACCAGGACGGTGCCGATCACGCTCACGCGCAGCAGGGGCTTGGGATTCTTCATGATCACTCTCGATCCGCTTGCGAGGATGTCGGGGTTGATGGATACCCAGCGTTGATGGTGGCCTCGGTCAATGCCTCCACCGACGTTCGGGCGTCGTCAAAGGTGACCACGGCCTCGAGATCCGCGTAGCTCACGTCGACTTGCGAGACGCCGTCCACCTTGTTGAGGGCGGCCTTGACGGTGATCGGGCAGGCGGCACAGGTCATGCCCGGCACCGACAGCGTCACGGTCTGCAGGGCCGCTAAGGCGGGCGTGCTGAGCAGGGCGAGTAGCGCGATGAAGGCGAAACGAGCTTTCATGGTAGATCTCCTTTTAATAGAACAGGGGCAAGATGTAGGGGAATACCAGGGCGATTAGCACCAGCAGCGATACGAGCCAGAAGATCGCCTTGTAGCCCGTCCTGACCCGTGGCACGGCACACACCTCTCCCGGCTGGCACTTTTCCACTGGCCGAAAGACGCGACGCCAGGCGAAGAACATCGCCACCAGCGCGACGCCGATAAAGAGCGGGCGATAGGGCTCCAACGCCGCCAGATTGCTGATCCAGGCGCCGGAAACGCCCAGCGTGATCAGCACCAGCGGGCCGAGGCAACACGCCGAGGCCAGGAGGGCTGCGACTCCTCCGGCGGCCAGGGGCCCTCGCCCCGTTTTAGATGTCCGCATTGACGATTCTCCTTTCGGGATGGGGGGAGCTACGATAAGGTTACTTCCGTAGCTTGGTACGGAGTCAAGCATCATGAAGAGACATGCAGATAAAGTGGCGGACACCATGACCATTGGCGGCCTGGCCAAGGCGGCCGGCGTCAATGTCGAGACAATCCGCTATTACCAGCGACGAGGGCTATTATCGGAGCCCGAACGCCCTCCCGGAGGTATTCGACGCTATAGTGCCGCCGATATCGACAGGTTGACGTTCGTGAAAACGGCGCAGCAGCTGGGCTTTAGTCTGGATGAGATCAGTGACCTACTTCGGCTGGAAGATGGCGCCCACTGTCAAGAAGCCAGTGCTCTCGCAGAGCACAAGTTAGGGGACGTTCGCGAGAAGATCGACAGGCTTGAAAGAATTGAGAAGGTGCTGAGCGAAATGGTCGACAGATGCCATGCACAACAAGGCAATATCACTTGCCCGCTAATTGCGTCATTGCATGAAGGGCTCAGAGAAGCAGAAGACCCAAGGGAGTAACTCACCTTCAGTTCGTTGAAAACAACGCGGTCAAAGAGTCGCGATCATCTATGGACCATGTCGACAAGGAAAGTTTGCATGACTAGCTTGCCTGACAACATCCTTCACCTTCCCGAGTACCACGTCCTAGGCACCAAGATGGAAGAGCATGATCTCCACTACCAGGTTGAAGCTCCTGAGCCTCTAGCTTGCGAGGAATGCGGCGTTGAGAGTGAGTTTGTCAGGTTCGGTAAGCGCGATGTGGCCTATCGCGACCTACACATCCACGGAAAGCGGGTCACCCTCTGGGTGGTCCGTCGCCGCTACACCTGCCGGGCGTGTGGAAGGACGTTCCGGCCAGCTCTTCCGGAAATGGTAGACGATCACCGCATGACGCGGAGGCTTTACAACCACGTCGAGAAGGAAGCCTTCAATCACCCCTACGCCTACGTGGCTGATACCACGGGCCTCGACGAGAAGACTGTCCGCGAGATATTCAAGAAGAAGGCTGAGTTCCTGGCAGCCTGGCATCGCTTCGAGACACCCCGCTGCCTGGGGATCGACGAGCTGTACCTGAACCGCCGCTACCGCTGCATCCTGACCAACCTGGAGGAGCGTACCCTACTGGACCTGCTGCCCGGTCGCCAGCAGGACGCGGTGACGAGGCGCCTCATGAGCATGACCGAGCGCCACCAGGTCGAGATCGTCAGCATGGATATGTGGAAACCCTACCGCCGTGCTGTCCAGGCGGTACTGCCGCAGGCTCGCATTGTGGTCGATAAGTTCCATGTGGTGCGGATGGCCAACGAAGCCCTGGAGAAGGTGCGTAAGGGACTCAGGAAGGATCTGAAGCCAAACCAGCGGCGGACCCTCAAGGGTGACCGGAAGATCCTGCTGAAGCGTGCCCACGACGTTTCAGATCGCGAGCGGCTTATCATGGAGACATGGACAGGGGCCTTCCCTCAGCTCCTGGCGGCCTACGAGCACAAGGAGCGGTTCTACCACATCTGGGACAGCACCACCCGGCGTGATGCCGAAAAGGCGCTGGCCCGCTGGATTGACGACATTCCACAGGGGCAGAAAGAGGTGTGGAAGGATCTCGTCAGCGCCGTCAGCGGATGGCGCGAGGAGGTGCTGGCCTACTTCGAAACCGACACCCCAATCACCAACGCCTTCACGGAGTCGATCAATCGGCTGGCCAAGGACAAGAACCGCGATGGCCGGGGCTACTCATTCGAGGTGATGCGGGCCCGGATGCTCTACACCACCAAGCACAAGAAGAAGGTGCCGCAGATCAAGGAATCCCCCTTCCTGGGCAAGGCCACCATGACCTACAGCATGGGTCTTCCCGAGCCTGAGAAAAACTACGGCGTCGATCTATCAACCTTCTGGGAGAGTTAAGGGTTCGAAGGAGCAAGGGGGCTCCATCTACCACTTAATCCGGATACCCGATTTTTCTGATCAAGCTGATCCTTGAAAATCGTCATAAAGGAGAAGCCATCGCTTACAGTCTTATCCTCGGTGGCGCCATGGGCAACCTGATTGACCGGGTCTTTCGCGGCTATGTTGTGGATTCCTTTGATTTCTATTGGCGAGACTGGCATTGGCCGGCCTTCAACCTGGCTGATATTGCAATTGTCCTCGGTGCCTTACTTTTCGTTTCCAGCAGCTTGTTGGGTAAATGTCGGGTCCCGTGTGATTAACCACCCGCCTGGTAAATAAGTCAGGCCGTTTAGTCTGCCATTCTTTCATCATCGCA